>DATLFC010000184.1:0-13210 GCA_035525015.1 Thermoanaerobaculia bacterium
GATCCTTCGCCGTCTTCGCGGCTCAGGATGACACGGAGCGCGGCGCCAGCTGAATGCCGGGGATGTCGTGAAAATCGGCCTCGTTCAACGTCCATAGCGCCGCGTCACGGGCGATGGCCACCGCCGCCACCGCAAGATCGATCTCCCGCTTCCGCGGTGAACGGATCTTCCGGTACAGATTCGCAGCGATGATCGCTTCCGCCGGTCCGAAAGCAACCGCCTCCGCTGCCGGAAACAGCTCTTCCTGAATCTCCAGTTCCACGGCGATGCGCGGCCCGCGGAGCCATTCGTAGAGAACGAGGCTGCTGATCGCCAGCCGCTCACCGCGCTCGAAGAAACGACGCAGCCGCGGAGCGGAACGGCGACTGCCGCAGATCGCGTCCACGAGCGCCGAAGTATCGACGAAGATCACTGCGGCGAGCGTCGCCCGCCCGCTCTTCTGGCAGCGCGAAGCCGAGCCATCTCGCGGTCGACTTCGCTCGAAGGCCGGGTCGGAGGCATGGCCATCATCCGGTCCATCGCGGCCAGAAGACGCTGCCTCTCCGATTCACTGAGACGTCCGGCCCTCTCATGGTAATCGGCCACCGCCTCTCGTACGACCTGACTCTTCGGCTTGCCGAGCTGCGATGCCATCACGTCGATCGTTTTCACGGTCTGGTCGTCGAGAGTGAAGGTGACTTTTTTTGCCATACTAGTGCCATACTACCATAGCGTTGGTCGTTGGTCGTTGGTCGTGGGCGGAGGGGACGACCAACGACCAACGACCAACGACCAACTACCCCCGATACACCCTCCGCACCCACGCCGCTTCGTCGGGGCTGAGCGGCTCGCCGACCGCGCTGGCGGCGCGGACCTGCTGTTCGTTCCGTTGCCCGAGGAGGACGCAGGCGGTCTCGTTGCCGGTCAGGAGTGCGCCGATCACGGCGTGGAGCACCGGTTCGCTGTGGCCGTCGAAGTGTTTCCGCATCGCCTCCGCCGCACGGCGATAGCGGGCGATTGCTTCCGGATCATTGAAGGCGGCCACCCCGCGGCGGAAGTCGCCTTCCGGAAACTGCTTCGCCTCTTGGTACTTGCCGAGGAGCAGACCGTGTTTAATGGGCGAGAAGAACGCGACGCCGAGATCGTGGTCGTCGACCCAATTCTTCAGGCCGCTCTCCTCGTAATCGTCGTCGATCAGGTTCCGGTACGGCTGCACGACGTCGGGATCGGCGCGCCGGATGAATTTCATGATCTTCTTCGAATCCCAGTCGGAAAGGCCGACGAAGCGGATCTTCCCCTGATCGCGGAGACTCCGCATCACCGCCAGTGCGTCGTCGAAATACTCGTCGTTCGGGCCGAAGTCGCAGTGATGAAAGTAGTAGAGATCGATGACGTCGGTCTTCAGGTTGCGCAGCGAACGGTCGCACTGCTTTCGCATGAAGCCGGGGTCGTAGTAGTGCGTGCCCGGCTCGCGCACCCAGCCGAACTTCGTGGCCAGGAAGATGTCGCGGCGCGGCACCTCGCCGAACACCTCCCCGATCAGCGTCTCGGCGTGGCCGTCGCCGTAGGCATCGGCCGTATCCCAGTGCGTGATGCCGGCACGATGCGCGGCGACGAGGGCTCGCTTTGCCGCATCGTCGTCGTGTCCGCTCCATCCGACGGACGCGCCTTCGCTCACCAGCGGCCCGCCATGTCCCCACGTACCAAGCGAGACGGTGGGCACTTCGACGTTCGTTCTTCCGAGGCGGATGTGTCGCATATGCTGCGCGATGCTAATGCAATGCGCATTCTGTGAAGCGGAAAACGAGCTCTCGCGATTCGGCACCGTCATCCATGAGGATCGTCACTGCGCCGTGCTCCTTCATCCCGACAGCGCGGTGGCCGGGCACGCCATGCTCGTCTGGAAGCGGCACGTCGAGAACGTGGCCGATCTCACACCCGGCGAGCTCGCGCACTTCGCGTCGCTCCATCACGCCGCCGAGCAGGCCCTCCTGCAGGAGACCGGCCGCGAGCGTGCCATCCTGCTCAAGCTCGGACTCCAGGTGCCGCATCTCCATCTGCACATCTACCCGGTCGCGGCGACGTCCACCCGCGACGAGGTGATGCGGGCGATCAACGGCACCACGGAAGAGCGGCGGCCGGAGGGGTTCGGGGAGCGGTGCGCGCGCGCCTTGACAGCGTTGCTCTCCTGAATGAGCATTCATTCAGACATGGCCCGCTCACCTTCCTCCACCCCCACCGAAAATCTCCCCCGCACCGCTTCCAAACGCGACCGCATCCTCCGCGCCGCCGTCGACGTTTTCGCCCGATCCGGCTACTTCAACGCCAAGGTCTCCGAGATCGCGAAGACGGCCGGCGTCGCCGACGGGACGATCTATCTCTACTTCGACGGGAAGGAAGACCTTCTCATCACGATCTTCCGCGAGCACACGCGCAACTACCTGCAGTCGCTCCAGGCGCAACTCGCCGCCGTGTCGCGTCCCGAAGACCAGCTCCGCTCGACGATCCGCCATCATCTCGAGAGCCTCGGCCGCGACCGCGCGCTGGCCGTGGTCTACCAGGTCGAGCTCCGCCACAGCCTCAAATTCATGAGCCTCTTCTCGCAGGAAGAGGTCGCCGACTACCTCGATCTGCTGCGACGGATCGTCGAGCAGGGACAGACCGCGGGGGTGTTCCGCCGGACGCTGCACCCGCAGCTGGTGGCGAAGGCGGTCTTCGGGATCCTCGACGAGATGGTGACGTCGTGGATGCTCTCCGAGAAGGATTACCCGCTGGAGGATCAGGCGGAGCAGATCGCCGATCTCGTCCTGACGGGGCTGCTCTGATCGTGACATCCTGACGCGTCATGCGGCTCACGCGGCGCGACTGGACGTTCATCGCCATCTGCCTCGCGGTGGCGGTGGCCTCGCTTCTGGTCATCACGCGCTGGTTCGGCGTGGCGTTTCCGGAAGCGTCGATCGACTTCGAATACGACAGAGCGGAATCGCGAACGGCAGGCGCCGCCCTTCTGCGTGAGATCGGCCTCGACACCGGCGGCATGAAGCACGCCGTGACGTTCGAGTCGGACGATCTGGCGCGCATCTATCTGGAACGGACGCTCGGCCTGGAACGGGCGAACCGGGTGATGGCCGACGAGGCGCTGGTCTGGTACTGGCGGCATCGGTGGTTCCGTCCGCTGCAGGAAGAGGAGTACGCGGTGGAGATCGCGCCGACGGGCGAGCTCGTCTCGTATGCACGGACGATCCCGGAGCAGGCGCCGATGCCGGACGTGGAAGAAGCGCGCGCGCAGGCGGGGGCCGAAGCGTTTCTGCGCCGCGCGGGGATCGATGCGGCGTCGCTCGATCTGGTGGCCCGCAGCGAACGGCGCCTCCCCGCGCGCGTGCAGCGGATCTTCACCTGGGAATCGAAGACGTTCCGCCCGGGCGGTGCGGCGTATCGCTACGTGGCGACCGTGGACGGCGGGGCGGTCAGCAGCTTCGCGCGGCGGCTGCGCGTTCCGGAGGAGTGGATCCGCGGCTATCGCGAGCTGCGCTCGAAAAACGAAGCGGCAGGACGCGTCGATCTCATTTTCCTTCTGATCACGATGCTGGCCGCGCTGGCGGTCTTCATCGGACGGCTGCGGCGCGGCGACATGCAGCTCCGTTTTCTGCTGACGATCGGAGCGGTGACGGCCGTTCTCGTGGCCGGCGTGACGGTGAACTCCTTTCCATCGGCGCTGGCGTCGTACGACACGACCACATCCTACCCGGCGTTCCTGGCGCAGCTGCTCCTCATCACGGCGATCCAGAGCGTCGGCAGCGCGATGCTGCTGATCGTCATCTGCGGCGCGGGAGAAGTGCTCTACCGCGAGCGGCTGCCGCGGCATCTGGCCATCCCGCGCCTCTGGACCGTGCGTGCGCTGGCCTCGAAACGCGTCTTCCAGTCGCTGATCCTCGGCTACACGCTGGTCGGGCTTTTCATCGCCTACCAGGTCGCGTTCTACGTGGCGGCGGCGGAGCTCGGCGCGTGGGCGCCCGCCGACATTCCCTACAGCGACATTCTGAACACGGCGTTTCCCTGGATCGCCGTCCTCTTCGCCGGATTTTTTCCCGCGTTCTCCGAGGAGTTCCTCTCGCGCGCGTTCTCGATCCCGTTCTTCGAGCGCGTCCTCCGCTCGCGGATCTTCGCCATCGTCCTGGCGGGATTCATCTGGGGATTCGGCCACGCCACCTATCCGCAGCAGCCCTTCTACATTCGCGGCCTCGAGGTGGGGCTGGCCGGCGTGCTGCTCGGATTTCTGATGTACCGCTACGGGCTGCTGTCGCTGCTCATCTGGCACTACACGGTCGACGCGGTCTACACGTCGCTCCTTCTCTTCCGCTCCGGCAACGCGTACTACATCGCCACCGCGGCGACGGCGACGCTGGTGTTCGCGTTTCCACTGGCGGCCTCGATCGTTCTGTACATCAGGAATCGCGGCTTTCTCCCGGATGATGACCTGACGAACGCCGCGCTTCCGGCCCCGGCGGCGGTCGCTCCTCCCGAAGAGCCGGCGGACGCTCCGATGCCGCCCCCTCTCCGTCCATCGCGGAAACGGATCGGCGCGGCCGTCATCGCCGTTTGCGCCGCCACCGCACTCGTCGTCTTTCGCCCCGCCACACCGCAGGACGTCGTGAACTACCGGATCGACGGCGAGGAGGCGAAGGCGGCGGCGCGATCGCACCTCCGCTCGCTCGGCGAGCCGCTCCCCCCGCGCGTGGCCGCCATTCCGGTGAGCGGTTTCCGCTCCTGGGACGACAACTCGCCGCGCGAAGAGGGAGGAGCGCCGGGGGGCTTCGACACGATCGCCGCGACGTACATGGTGCGCGAGGGGATGCCCATCGTGCGGCTGAACGAGATCATGCGCGAGGAGATCCCCGCCGCGACGTGGATGGTCCGCCTCTTCACACCGGAGGAGAAGACCGAGTATTTCGTCGAGGTCGACGCGCGCGACGGCCGCGTGGCCGGCTATCACAAGTACGCCGACGAATCGGCGCCGGGCGATCATCTCGAGAGGGAGGCGGCGCTGCTCCTGGCGCGCCGCGCCTTCCGCCGCTACGGAGCGGACTCCAGCGGGCTCGAGCTTCGCGAAGCACTTTCATTCCAGCAGCCAAACCGCCGCGACTGGCTTTTCCACTTCGAGCAGCAGCCGCCGCTGATCGGCAAGGCGACGCGGCGCACGACCGTTCGCGTGATGGGATCGCAGATCAGCCAGTTCATCAACACGATTCACATCCCGGAGTCGGTGTACCGGGAAGCGAGTCAGCAGACGCTGGTCAGCATCGTCCTTCTGGTGCTGAAACTGGCCGGCATCGTCGTCGGGCTGGCGCTCGTCGTGGCCGGAGCGATTCTGGCGACACGCCACGGCGGTGCGGCGTGGCGGCGCGCCGCACGGATCACGGCGCTGCTGGCCATCATTCCGATCGTGACGGGCGCGGTCCGCGGCGACCGGCTCCTCTTCACGTACAGCACGACCACTGCCTGGGAGACCTTCACGCTGAACGTCGTCACGGACATCATCCGCACCGCCGGCCTGCAGATTCTGGTCGTGTTCCTCGCGGTGGCGGGCATTCTGTCGGTTCATCCGTACGCCGTTCGCCTTTTTCGCGCCGAGGGGCGTCCGCGCTTCGGACGCGCCGCCGCGGTCGCGGCGCTGACCGCCATCGCCCTCTTCGTGATCTTCGACGAGGCGATGCGGTGGGCGCAGCGTGCGGTTCCCGCCATCATGCGGATCGACGAGCTGTCGATTCCGGCTTCGATCGGATTGCAGCTGCCGTCGCTCCTCGAAACGTTCGAGGCCGTCATCGCCGCCATCGTGCTGCCGGCAGCCGCGGCTCTCTATGTCGTCGTCGTGGCGCGGTGGCGCCGGCAGTGGCTGGCCTCCGTCGTGACGGGGTTGATCATCTTTTCCGTCTCGCTCGACACCAACGCTTCGCTGCGCGAGCTTCCCTTCGCCCTCGGCGCCGCCGCCGCGCTCGCCGCGGTCGTCTGGATCACGGCGCGATTCATCCTCGGCTCGAATCTTCTGGCCTGGCCCGCCACCGTCTTCGTCGCGTCACTCCTGCAGGGCGCCGGGGCGCTTCTGCAGAACGACCGCGGCGACCTCCTGCTTCACGGCGCGATCCTCCTCGCCCTCGCGACGGCGACGCTCATCTGGCTGGCGGCGCGCCCAGCGCCGCCGCCGTCTCCTCCGGATGCGAGAAGTGACACCCGTGCGCCCCTGGAACCGTCGTCTGCGTGACGCTGGTCCGATCGGGAAGCGGATCGCGCTCACCCACAATCATCCGCCCCGGGACGTCGTGCGCGCGCAGATCGTGTCGCGAGCGCCACAACGTCGTGCACCAGCGCCAGATCCCCGTCCGCCAGTACGCCGTCATCACGAGCCGGTAGAGACGGAGCGGCTCCCGGAACGCGTCGAGCGTCAGCATCGCGAAGAGGCGCCAGAGCGGCGCCGCGCTCTTCGTCCACAACGGTCCGATGTGTACGGCTTCCCGGCAGAGATCCGGCCGCTCTCGCGCGATATGCGCGGCGATGTTGCAGCCGAGGGAGTGCCCGACCCATACCGCATCGCGGATCCCGAGCGCGTCCGCCCACACCGACAACCGGCGCGCGTGGTCGGCCGGCGACGCTCCCGGCGCGTTGACACTCTCCCCGAAGCCGGGGAGATCGGGGGCGATCGGCTGCCAGCCGTGGCGGAAGAGAGAGCGCGCAAACGGCTCGAAGTACGCGCTCGACATGCCGAGGCCGTGGAGCAGCACGATGTCGGGGCGGCGCCCGGCCTGGCGGTGCACGATCCCCTCCTGCCATCCCGCGATGCCCCATGCGAACAGCGTCGACGCGGGCGGAGGCGCGAGCGGCTGCCGTTCGACCTCATCGATGAAATCGAGCACCACGCGGTTGAACTCTTCCGGGCGATCCCACATCGCGACGTGGGCGGCGTGGGGAAGCACCACCAGGCGTGAACCGTGGATCAGCCGCTGCATCTCCTCCGCGTACGGGAGCGGAACCAGCGGGTCGGCCTCACCCCAGACGAGAAGCGCTGGCACGCGGATCTGCCGCATCCACTCGCGCGAGTCGCCGAGCAGCACCTGCGCCGACGCGATGGCCAGCGACGCCGGTCCCGCGCGCAGCGCGTCGGGCAGAAGCACCCCGGCGAGGTTCAAACCCCACGGCCGCTTCGGCAGCGCGCGCAGATGCGGAGCGAAACGGAGCGCGAACGGCATCCCCACGGCATTGACGAGCACGAGTGAGCGCACCAGATCGGGACGTTCCGCGGCGAGGCGGATCGCGAGCAGGCCTCCCATCGAATGTCCGGCCAGATGGACCGGCTGCGGGAACGTCTTCAGCCACCGGGCCAGCAGCGCCGTCACTTCCTGAAAGGAAGGCATGAGCAGCGGCGTCGTCAGGCGGCGGTTGCGGCCGAATCCGATCAGATCGACGGACGCGACGAGATGCCGCTCCGCCAGAGCGGGCACGTTCCGCGACCACCATCGCGTCGACCCGCTCAGGCCGTGAATGAGCGCGATCGGAGATCCGGCGCCGGTGCGCTGCTCCCACAGCGTGTACGGAAGGATCTGGAGGCGCGCGCTCGACATCTCGTCAATGCAGCTGCCGCTCCTCCACCATCAGACAGCGGTCCTGCACGACCCTGATACCAGCCTCGGCGAGCCGGCGCGCCGCCTCCTCGTTCCGGATGCCGAGCTGGAACCAGACGCTCTTCGGACGGGCGGCGATGATGTCGTCGACGTGCGGCGGGATGTCGACCGGCCGGCGGAAGACGTTGACCATGTCGACCGGACGGCCGATGTCGGCAATCTTGCGAAAGACCGGCTTGCCGAGGATCTCCTTCACGTCGGGAAAGTAGACCGGGACCGGGATGATCTCGTACCCCGCCCGGGCCATGTGCGCCGGTACGTAATGCGATGCCTGATCGCCGTGGGATTCCGGTTTGATTCCGAGGACGGCGATCGATTTCGTTTCGCGCAAAAGGTCGAGGATGCCTTTCGCATCCGTGATCAGGTTCGACTCCCAGTCAGCCATGGTTCTCCTCCCGGAAACAGCGGCGGGCGAGGGTATCAGAGTCGATGTCTGGAATAGCTTCTCGCCCCTTGCCGCTTCTGATTCCAAACGACAAAGTGATGGGTGACACCTGCATGAGACGAGCCGTTGCAGTCGCAGTCTTCCTCCTCTTCCCGACGCTCGCCGCGGCCTCGGCCACGGAGCGCTACGTCGTCTCGCTCGAGCGAGGCACTTCCCCGCTTCGCGGGACGGCGCTGCTCCGCGACATCGACGGCGAGGCGGCGGTACCGCGGGAGCGGGCGGTCCTCCGGTTCCGCGTTCTGGATGGGTTCGCCGCGGATCTGACGGCGGAGGAAGCGGCGAGACTGCGACGGTCACCTGGCGTCCGCTACGTCGAGCAGGTCGTCGAGCGGCGGATTCTCGGCGGAGGGCTCTCCGCGGCCGCCGACGCCTCGTGGAGCCTGTCCGGCCAGAACGTCCCCTTCGGCATCGATCTCGTCCGGGCCCGTGACGTCTGGAGCGTTACCCGCGGAGAGAGCGTCAACGTCGCCGTGCTCGACACGGGGGTCGACTACAAGCATCCCGATCTGGCCGGTGTGTGGGCCGGTGGCTTCAACACCTACGCGCAGTCGAACGATCCGATGGACGACAACAACCACGGAACGCACGTCGCCGGAACGATCGCGGCGATGGATAACGACTTCGGCGTGGTCGGGGTCGCGCCCGGCGTGAAGCTGTGGGGAGTCAAGGTGCTGCGGGGCGACGGCGTCGGATCGAGCGACCGTGTGATCGCCGGCATCGACTGGGTCATTCAGCAGAAGCGCCTCCTCGGCGGCAACTGGATCATCAATCTTTCTCTCGGCTCGGCAGGCTCGACGACGGCCGAGCGGGAGGCGATCGAGCGCGCGAACACCGAAGGGATTCTCATCGTCGCCGCTTCCGGCAACGAGTCGACCGCGACGATGCCTGCGGCGGTTTCGTACCCGGCAGCGTACCCCGGCGTTCTCGCCGTTGGCGCCGTCAACGAGATCCGTCAGCTCGCCGCATTTTCCAATCAGGGTCCGGAGCTGGCGCTCGTCGCACCGGGCGTGGACGTGATGTCGACGCTGCGGGTCGGCGCGGGGAAAGTGGCTGCCGTGCAGAATCGCACCACCTTCTTCACCGGATCGGCGCTGGAAGGTTCCGGGCGCGGCGAGACCAGCGGGGAGTTCGTCTTCTGCGGCATCGGCAACGAAGGGCAGTTCCCGTCGGAGGTCGCGGGGAGGATCGCCGTCATCAATCGCGGCGAGATCACTTTTGCTCTGAAGGCGAAGCGGGCCAAGGAGGCCGGCGCCACCGCGGTCATCATCGTCAACAACAACACCGATCCGCTGAACTTCACTCTCATCGATCCGGCCGATCCGACGGCGGCGACGTTCGACTGGCCGATCACGATCGCCCTCACCCAGAGCGACGGGCAGGCTCTGCTGGCCCGGCCGGCCGACACCATCAAGATGGCGATCGACGATTACGGTTCGCTGAACGGCACGTCGATGGCTTCGCCGCACGCGGCCGGCGTCGCCGCGCTCGCCTGGGCGCTCGCTCCGCGCGCGACGGCATCGCAAATCCGCAACGCCCTGATCCTGACGGCGAGCGATCTCGGCGCACCCGGTTTCGACACCGCCTACGGCCACGGCCTGATCGACGCGCTGGAAGCGGGGAAGATGTTGAACCCGGCCGCGTTCGGCCTCCCCTCGACCCCGGAGCCGGACCCGGAGCCGAGCGGACGGCGAACCCTCCGCCGCCGGGGCGGTTCCTAGGAGTCCAAACTTCCAACCAGTGAGTCTGGTGTTCGTGGGGGATTCGGCTCGATCTCAAAACGGGGCCGGCGAGCGGATGCCTTCTGCCGGCCGAGAATGCGAAAGACGCAGCGTCCGTCCCCATCGTGAAATCGGCGATCCCGGATGACTTCGTGGCCGGTCAGCCTGCGGATCGTGCTCACAGTCGTGCTGCAGATCGCCGGCTCTGCCAGCGCCGCGTTGAGGTAGGGGCAGTTTCGCTCGACCAGCAGGTAATCGGCGCCGTCCCTCTGCACCTCCGTGTATGGATCGTCGGCGAGGTACAGCGATCGAAGCGCTTCTGCGCGACGGCGGAGACTTCCTCTCCCCATCCGTGACTGCAGCTTCTCGACTCGCTCATCGGTGAGGCGCGTCAAGAACTCGAGAGCCTGCCGGGGATCCTGGGCCGCAGCACGAAGGAGAGTGAGCAGCAGCTCGTCATACGCCTTGGTGAAGAAATGATCCCCCGCCGGCGTCAGGCAATACTGGACGGCTGGCCGGCCGGCGCCTCTGGTCGCGGCCTCATTGTCCCCCGTCTTGCACTCGCTCGAGACCCATCCCTCCCGCACCAGGTCGAGCACATGCTTTCGTGCGCCCTCGTGGGTCAACCCGAAGGCGCGGGCAATCTCGATCGTGGTGGCCGTCGCTCGCAGCTTGAGCAGCCGAAGAATGTTCCGACGAGTGGCGGGAAGCTGATCGACGCATTCGAGAATCACGGCGGGTGATCTTACTTATTCACAGATAATCCACTCTTGAAGTTGGAAATCATGGCGCCAGCGCGACCGCCCTACCTGGTGAATCGTGACGGGAACTGCTTCACGATTCCATCCGTGAGGGTGTCTGCCATCATCAGAGCCTGGTGAAGAATCTGGTCGAACGTGGCAACATCGGCCGCCCAGTCCTTCTCGATTCGAGCCGTAGCTTCCTTCTTCGTCAGCGCGAGATGTTCATTGAGCATTGCCTGAACCGCGCCCCGAGGCCAATGTGGATTGGCGCTGCTGAGAAACGCGGCGATATCCGCCGCGTTGGCGCTCCAGCGCCCGTCTGCGGCCTGAAAGTTCACCTGATTGCCAGCCCTGGCCGCGCCGACCAGGTCGACGGCGATCAAGATGTGGTCTCGCAACAAGCCGGCCAGCCTCCTACCGGCGTCGGCCCCGTAGTACGGGACGATGGCCTCTCCGATCTGATCCTGATTGGCCAGCAGCCGGTCCGCAGCGGCTTTGGCGTCCGGCTGGTCGTTTACGGCTGCGATGATGTATTGACGCGTCCAGATGACGTGGTCCGCCCAGAGCTCCCGCATGTCCCTGGAGAGCGCGTCGCGGCTGCTGCTCGCAGACGTGGAAGACGAAGCGGCCGGATAATCCGCGGTCCGGCATCCCATGATGACAGCCAACAACGAGATGAGAACAATCGTACGATTCATGATGCGACTCCTCGACGCTATCTGTGAATGTGTTGGAAAAGTGAGGCAAACACCGATTCGGTTGACTCGGCGCTCGCCGGTGTGGGAACGATGCCGCTGACGAAGACGGCATGATTCGTCGAATTCTCGATCACGGATCCATAGGCCACCACGTCGCCGGAACCCGAGACGATGCGCACAGCGGCCGTCGCTTCGTCGTACGCCGCCGCCGAGAACGCGCCCGAACCGAGCTGGATGTGATTGATCGCTCCGGCCGGGACGGTGAAGGTCCGGCTCCCGAGCATACCGCCCGCTGCGTTGAGGAGGGAGACCTCTACGACCAGCGGCGCGGCGGCTCCCGCCGCGGCTGTGATCCCGATGTTCGTGCGGAAGGTGACGTTCGAGATCAGGCCCGGCACGAACGCCATCGCGGACGGCGTGGAGAGGAACTCCTGGATCGGAGGAACGCTGAAACCGGCCGTCATGACCCCGGCCGCTGCCACGTTGTACGTGCGGCTGGTGACGGCAAACGGCGCATCGGCCCCCACGATCAGAGCTCCGATCGTATCGATCTGTCCGCGATGGTTGGCAAGAACGTCTCGAAGGATCCTGCTGCCGCCGGCCGGAATGGTGATGGTCGTGCTGCCGCTGATGCTGACCGGAGAGAAATTGTCTGCAGCCGCTTCGCCCGACTCTGCGACAGCGAGCTCGACGGTCAGCGTCGTGCTCTGAAAGTTGTGAACGGCAACATCGGTCTGCCAGAGCGAACCATGCGCCCCGCGCACGTGACCGGCGACGGGAATCACGTAGAGGTCACCGAAATGCATCGCCGGCAAAGCTGCCGGAAGGAGCATCAGCATCAGGAAATGAAGGGCAAGTCGTTTGCGCATGATGGCTCCTCAAAGAGATCTGAGGTACTCGATCAGATCGGCCTTTTCCTGCTCGCTCAGACCGAGACCCAATACCTGGTTGTAGTGATTGACGACGTCGAGCAGAGTCGCGAATCGACCATCGTGGTAAAAGCCGCCTTTCTGCCGGGCGAACAAACCTTTGAGCGGCGTCGTGCGATACCGCTCGTCCGGTGAGCGCATAGCCTGGAAGTCGTCGATCCCGATCTCGGCCGGCGTATGCATGTTCCACCCCGGCTCGGTGAACAGCGGCGGTACGTGGCAGCGAGCACACTCCGCCCGAGTGTTGAAGACCTGCTCGCCACGCGCGGCTGCCGTCGCGTCGAAGCTGCCGGCCGGCGGGGTCGGAGCAGGGATGGCCAGCTGGTAGAAATGGAGCGCCGCCAGTTTCGACGTAACGAGATCCGGGGTATTGCGCACGTTGCCGAACCCGGCCCGCGCCGCTACCGGGAACTTGGTGGCATCGTTCAGGCGCGGATCCCAGAACGTCCCCTTCCCCTGCATTTCCAGATTGGAGACGAAGGCATTCCAGTGCGTGACCGAGCCCCAGCCCGTGTATGTGTGGAGGTTCACGCCGGCAAGACCAAAGGCCGCCGGCAACAGCGTGGCGGCGGACTTCCCGTCCGGTCGGAACGCTTTGCCGTCCAGAATGAGCTCGGCGTCAAATTTGCCGGGACCCCAGCTGTTGAAGACCTCCCGGACGGTGGCCTCAGGTACCTGCAGCAGAGTGGCAAACGCACTCACGTCGGGAGCGAGCGCCGCGATGGCGCCGACGTTGAGGTCACGATTCGGCCATCCATCCAGTCGCGCCCCGATGCCGGGAGCGAAGGAATCATCGACGGTGGAATGACACAACGCGCAGGTGATTCCCACCGACGTCAGTCGATCGGCCGCGTCGAAGTTTCCTTTCACGCCGACGACGGCACCGAGCTGGAGCAGCGCCAGCGTGGTTGCCGGATCATCGAGATCGACTTCGCCTCGGCGGATCTGCTGGATGAGCGCCGCTGGAAGAACGGTGGCGTCGACTTTCAGCCCGAGGCCGAGGGCGGCCGTCGGACTCAGGCCTG
>DATLFC010000214.1:0-5074 GCA_035525015.1 Thermoanaerobaculia bacterium
AACGGAATCGTGGCCAGGATTGCGGCGGTGATGAAGATGAACTTCCGCTCGCGCAGCTCGCGGGCGGCGATGACAAGGGTCGTGGTCATGAGCGGCTCTCCTCTTCGCCGGTCACGGCGATGAAAATCTCTTCCAGCGTCATCGGCGCCATCTCGGCGTGGCCGATGCCGGTCGTCGAGCGAAAACGCTCGAAGGCCATCTCGTCGTAGTTCGACACCACCGCTTCCGTCCCGCTCCCCCACTGCCGCACCGACGCCGCTACGAGGTTCCCCCCCGCCAGCGCCACTGGTGCGCTGGCGAAGCGGATGCGGCGGAAGCGCGACTTCAGCGTCTCCATCTCCTCGTCGAGGACGACCCGCCCGTCGCGCAGCACGGCCACGCGATCGGCGATGCCTTCCAGCGCCGCCAGCTCGTGCGTGGTGATGAAGACGGTGATGCCGCGGTCGGCAAGCTCGGCGATCACCTCGTCGAAGAGCGACTTCCGCGCTACGACGTCGAGGCCGAGGGTGGGGTCGTCGAGGATCAGGACCTCCGGCGACGCCGCCAGCGCCAGGGCCAGCATGACCTGCTTCTTCTGTCCCTTCGACAGGTTGCCGAAACGGGCCCGCGGATCGACGGCGAATCGGGCCAGGCGGTCCGTCACCGTCGCCGCATCCCATCGCGGATAGAGCCGGCCCCAGAACTCGGCGATCTGCTTCACACTCATCGACGGCGGGGCATCGGCCTCTTCCGGCACGACGCCGACGCGCTGCATCAGCGTGGCCCGATGTTTCCAGACGTCGTCGCCGAAGATCGAGACCGATCCTCCCTGCGGCTTCTGCAGCCCCAGGAGGCATCGGACGAGCGACGACTTCCCGGCGCCGTTCCGCCCCAGCAGGGCGTAGACCGAACCGTCCGGGACCGCCAGCGACGCGTCGTCGACGGCGGTCTGTTTCCCGTAGCGAACCGTGAGATTCCGAATCGCGATCACGACTTCCTCCTCAGCTCTCTGCCGAGCCGTTGATAGCCTGTTTGGACTTCCGCCGTGGCCTCGTCGATCGTGGCGCCGAGGGAGAGGGCCGTGGCGGCGTACTGCGTGGCCGCGTCCCGGAGCTTCTCGGCCCGCTCCGACTTCTTCGGCTGCGCCGGGGCGTCGGAGACATACGTCCCCTCGCCGCGCCGGACGGTGAGCACGCCGCGGTCGATGAGCCGCTGATAGGAGCGGGCCACGGTGTTGGGATTGACGCGGAGGGTGCGGGCCAGATCCCGGACCGAGGGGACGGCGTCGCCCGGGACGAGCACGCCGACGGTGATCATGCGCCGCACGCCCTCTTCGATCTGCTGCCAGATGGGGGTGCTGCTGGAAGGCTGGATGTCGAACACTGTACTAGTAAATTAGTACAGTGGTACGCGATTGTCAAGGTCACTCGGGATCACCCGCTCCGGAGTCTCGACCAGAAGCCCTGCACCCCGTCGGCTACCTCGTCCGCGTGCGCGAACCAGGGGATGTGGCCGGCGCCGGCGATCAGGTGGAGCTCGCAGTCGGGGATCGTGCGCGCCGCTTCCCGCGCGACATCGGCCCCACCGAAGCGGTCGCTCTCACCCCAGATCAGCAGGACCGGTTGGCGAATCGCCGCGAGCTGTTCCTTCGTGAGCGCGATCTCGGGCCGGGCGCCGCGCACGCGGACCACCGTGTGCAGAAGGTCGACGATCGCGTTCTGCACGCCCGGAAGACGCTGCGCCTCCACAAGCAGGTCGCGAATCTCGGGCATCTTCGACAGATCCTCCCCTGCCATCGCGCGGGCAAACGACTCCACGCCCGACGGCGAAGGGGGCGACAGCTTCATGACCAGACGGCCGAAGGGGCGGATCGAAATCAGCCGCATCGGCAGAGGAGCGGACGTGCCGAGTATGAAGGCGGGGCAACCGACGTGGACCAGAGCCGGGACTCGATCGGCGTGCTCCAGCGCGAACCAGGTGGTCCAGAGCGAGCCCATCGAGCTGCCCACCACCAGCGGACGTTCCAGCCCGAGCGCATCCAACACCTGCTCGAGAAAATCGACGGCCAGTTTTCGAAACGAGCGCGTGTCGAGAGGGGCGCTCCCGGTCAAACCGAACGAGGGGCGATCGACCGCGTACAGGGTGAAGCCGCGGAGCGCCCCCATCAGCGGCGCCCACATGGCGGCGGGGTCGGCGAAGCCGGGGATCATCACCAGCGGCGGCCCCTCTCCGCTGACGAGCGCATGCACCGGTCCCGACACCGCCGGCACCTCGAAGAACCGCGATTCCGCGTCGACTCCGTAGCGGCGCAACACCTGCTCCTGCGCCCGCTCGAACTCCTGCTTCACGTCGGAAGGAACCGTATCACCGGAGCACGGAGACTTGAAGGGGAGCAGAATGGCTTCGTGCGAACTGCTCTGCGGTGGCTGCCTCTGCTCTTGTGTGCGACGCTGCAGGCAGCGGAGTTTCGCGTCACGGCCGAAGGGCGAGATGTCGCCGACGCCGAGATCTGTCTCTTCAGGGCCGGAAGCAACGCTACGCCAGTCACCAGGTTCCTGATGTCAGCCGACCTCTCCTGCCTGCCTGCAGGAGCGGACGTACCGGTTCCGAGTGGCGACTGGAACGTCTTCGCACGAAAAGGATCGGAGCTCATCAGCGAACGAGTCGAGCTGGTCAGCGACAGGACGAGGCCGGCCGAGCTTGCCCTTGTGCCGGCGGCGCACCTCGATCGGTCCCGCTGGCCGCTTGCGAAAGACGAGAGACTCTTCGTCTACATCCCACGCAGCGGGACGGCCATGCCGTTACACGGCGCGGTTCCGGCGGGGACCGTGATTCCGCTGGTCGTCGCCGGCGGTACGATCGTCGACGTCGGCGTGCCGCTCGAGCTTGCGCCCGGCGAGTCGCGAAGGGTCGAACCGTCGCCCAGACAGGAACGATCGAACCTCGTCGTTCCTCTGTTCTTCAAGGCCACTCCGGATGGCGTCGATGACCCGCCGCGGATCACGCTCACCGATGCGAAGGGAGGGGAACACGTCAATGCCGCTCCGCTGAAACGCGCCGAAGCGGGTGCAGGAGCCCTGGCCATCTTCCGCGGCCTCGGCGCCGGGACGGCGACGGTGAGACTCAGCGGGCCGCGGTGGGCGACGGCCGAGGCTGCGGTGGACGTGAAAGAGAGCGTGGAGATTCTCGAAAGGCCGCTCGTTGCTCATCCGGCGAGTAACCTGACGGTCCATTGGTGGAGCGCCGTCGATCTTTCGACGCTTCGCCCGCCAGAGAGCGAATGTGATGTCGAGCCCGACCAAGTGGGAACGGTGTCGGTTTCGAAAGCAAAAACGTTCACCGCCACAATCATGATCTGCCCCGACGAACCGAAGCCGATACCGATGAAGTGCAAGAGCGCTACGGAGGTCGAACTGCCGATGGGAGAGCTTCGCGGCCAGGCCGAGTTCACCGGCGTTCCGGTCGGGAGGCACTTCGTAACCTTCGCCTATCCCGGGCTGCCGAGCGTTCTGCAGCGAGCCGAAGTGTTCGACCGCGCCGATTCGACCGCGGATGTCGAGCTGCGCTACTTCGCGTTCTTCGGGAAAGTTACGCGCGGCGATGAGCCGGTTCACGGCCGCGTCTTCGGTACGGTGACGGAGCCGGACACCGGTCGCTTCGTTGCCGTGATGTCCCGGGCACCTTCCGCCGGCGTCCCTTTCGGTGTGACGTTCTGCGACGGCTCCGGCGTTTATCGGTTCGTGTCCGACGAACCGCCAAAGGAGAACGCCGAGTTCAACATCGAGATCCCGGCGAACCGCGTCATCGTGCAGGTCACCGATCAGGCCACTGGAGCGCCGCTCGCGAATGCACAGGTGAGCCTTGGGGCCATGCACCGGGGTGAAGATGATGCCGCGCATTACGCCGGTCCGGCAGGAAAGACTGACGGGCAGGGGCGGCTCGTCATCGAGCCGATCCTGGCCAACCGCGAGCTGCACATCTGCGCCGGACATCCTGATTACGACTCCACCTGCGCCGAGCGATTCGAGATGAAGGAACAGCGCGAGAAGATCGTGTCGCTGGCGCTCGAGAAAGCCGTCATCCGGCGCGGCCGGATCCGCTCGGGAGCACCGGCGGGAGCTCGGCTGGTCTGGTTTTCGCGCGACGGCCGGATCACCGAGATGATCTGGGAGTTCTCGCCGGATGGAGAGTTCACCTACAAGAAACCTCATGCGGAGGGAGAGATCGTCGCGCTCATCAGCGATCAGCCGCTCTACGTGTTTCACCACCCCCGCCTGCGCGATGATGACCTGTTCGAGATCGTCATCCCCCTTGCGCGCCCGCGGTCCTTCTCCGTCACTCTCTCGGCTGAGTCGCGTGAAGAAAGCGGATGGGTTGCGCTTCAGATCGGCGAAGTCATCGCCACGATTAACACCGTGGGCTGGCATCTGATGCAGCGCAGGATCCAATCGATCCTGCGGCCCGGCTGGACGGTGCACATTCCGGACATTCTGGAGACCGGACCGATCACGGTCATCTTCGTGCCGGTCAGCGCGATGGCACCGTACCGGAATCCTCGAGTGGAGTTGCCCCTGGTCCCGGAATTCGGCTCGTTTCCGCGACAACGGCTCGGCGACGACGACAACGTCATCTTTCCGTGAGCGGCCCGCTCTCCCCGCTCACGCGGGGAGAGGCCTCCGGGCGACGGCTTCGTCGTTTTCGTCGGACGTGCGGCGGCGCTTGAACCACTCCTGCACATCGTCGAAGAGCGAGTAGAGGACGGGCGTGGCCAGCAGCGTCAGGAGCAGCACCAGCGTCTGGCCGCCGATGATCGTCGAGCCGATGGCGCGGTTCGTCGCCGCGCCGGCGCCGCTGGAGACGACCAGCGGGATCATGCCGGCGACGAAGGCGATCGTCGTCATCAGGATCGGCCGAAGGCGGTCGCGGTTCGCCTCGCGGATCGCCTCGGCGCGCGGGAGGCCGCGCTCGCGAAGCTGATTGGTGTGATCGACCTGCAGGATGGAGTTCTTCTTGACGATGCCGAACAGCACCACGATGCCGAGGGACGAGAAGATGTTCACCGATTCGTTGAGCAGCACCAGCGACAGCAGCGCGA
>DATLFC010000229.1:0-6716 GCA_035525015.1 Thermoanaerobaculia bacterium
GCCTTGTCGCTGTCGGCGACGCGGAATACGCGCACTTCGCCGCCCGCGCCGCTCTCGACTTCGATCGTCCCGGTCAGCTGCACCGCTTTCGCTGCCTGACTGCGGTCGCAGCTCTTCCCTTCACCGGCGAACAGCGAGCCCGCCGCCAGCAGCACTACCACGAGCAACATGAGCTTCTTCATCGGTCGTTCCTCCTTCGATTCGGATACGCCGATGATAGAGCCGACGTCACGGCGGAGATGTGTCAAGTGGTGACAACATGTTGCGCGTCCGCGAACCTACCACCCCCCGCCGCTGCCACCGGCGCGAGACAGCGGATCCAGAGTCCCTGCGGCGACCGCGCTGATCGACAGGAGTTGCAACTCCTGCCCCGGCTCGAGGCGGAACACTCTCTCACCGCCGTTCCACGCGCCGTCGAGGGCACGCCAGTGCAGCGTCCGCCCTTCGGCGCCCGCCGCCAGCATCATGACGAGGAGAAGATGTCGGATGGCTGGTGCAGTGGTTCGCGCGGGGTCAGAACTTTCCCGCGCCCTTGGCCCGGGCCTCGTTGACCTTCAACGTTCTCCCGCCGACCTCTTTTCCGTTGAGGCCCGCAACGGCGGCGCGCGCTTCGTCGTCGTTCGCGAATTCGACGAAGCCGAAGCCGCGTGCCTGTCCGGTCGAGCGGTCCTTCGCTACTTCCGCGGAGGTGGGAGTGCCGAACTCGGCGGCCATCGCCTTCAGCTGTGCATCGGTTGTTTCGTACGGCAGGTTTCCTACGTAGAGTTTCATGGAGTCCTCCTTCTTTTCAGTACCTTCCGCCGAGCGGATCGACGGGAGCCTGGTTCAGGGCGGGGCTGACTTTGAGAATGCGGCCGCCGGCGTCACTGCCGTTGAGGCCCTCGATGGCGGCGTTCGCTTCCTCCGAGGTGCCGAACTGGAGGAATGCGAAACCTTTCGAGTCGCCGTTCCGTTCGCGCGCGACGTTCGACGACGTCAACGTTCCGAACTTCCCGGCCAGTGCTGCGAGCTCTGCATCGGTGATATCCCTGGAGAGATTTCCCACGTAGATTTTCAAGGGCTGCTCCTTCGGTTTGGCTAAGAGAAAACGCTCAGGATGGCTGACTTAGCTCAGAAATCCGAAGGCGCGAGGAACGTTCCCCGGCGGATCCCTACGATACGCCGATTCGGCGCCGAATGGGTTTTTATCTTCGTCATATGCTTGCGGCCGTGACTTCGCTCCCCGATTCCTTCGCACTCGCCCTGACCGGCGGCGGAGCGAGAGCAGCTTATCAGGTCGGCATCCTCCGGACGATCGCGCGACGCCTTCCCGCCACCCGTTTCGATGTCATCACCGGGGTTTCGGCCGGGGCGATCAACGCCGCCTTCCTCGCCTCGCGGCCCGGATCGCTCCCCGAGACGGTCGCCGACCTGGCCGGCGTCTGGAGCAATCTTCAGCTCAAGGAAGTGATCCGGATCGACTCGAAGTCGCTGGCCCGCAACGTGTTCGGCTGGGGAACGAAACTGGTCTCGGGCGGAACGCAGGTGGCCCCGCGCGTTCGCGGCCTGGTCGACACGGCGCCGCTTCGCGAGCTGCTCAAGCGCCTCTACATGACCGGCGACGGAGGGGAGATCGGCGGAATCCACACGAACGTCGAGCGGGGAGCGCCGCGCGCGGTGGCCCTGATCACGCTCAACTACAACACCGGCCAGACCGTCACGTGGGCGATGGGAAGCGGTTTCGACGTCTGGGAGCGCCCGATGAGAAGGAGCGTGATGGCCACGCTCACCGTCGAGCACGTCATGGCCTCGGCGGCGCTGCCGATCGTCTTCCCGGCCGTGCAGCTCGGGAGGCACTGGTTCGGCGACGGCGGCATACGCCTGGCCGCGCCGCTCTCACCGGCGCTCCATCTCGGCGCCACGCGGATGCTCGCGGTCTCGACGCATCACCCGCAGACGTTCACCGAGGCGAGCGAGCCGGAGACGTTCGGCTATCCGCCGCCGGCGCAGATCCTCGGCCAGTTGATGGACTCGATCTTTCTCGATGTCGTCGACGAGGATGCGCTGCGCCTCCAGCGCTCGAACGAGTTCCTCAGAGACCTCCCGCCGGAGCAGCGCCGCGGCTACCGCGTCGTCGAGCTCACCGTCATCCGCCCCTCCGAGGACCTGGGAAAGCTCGCCGCGCAATACGAGCCGCAGCTCCCTCGCCCCTTCCGCTTCCTCACGAGAAGCCTCGGCACGCAGGAGACGTCGAACGCCGACTTCATGAGCCTTTTCATGTTCGTCCCCGAGTATCTCCAGCGCCTGATCGAGATCGGCGAAAAGGACGCGGAAGCGAGGCTCGACGACATCGAGCGCGTGGCGGCGCCACCCCCGGCCACGGGGTCCTGAAGAGGGGGACGGGGCGGCAATGTTCCTCCGTTTTCCCCTGTTCCTCATGGCGACGTATGCTACGCACTACGCAATACTTCGACGAGGTGCAGGTCTATGAAGGGATCGCCGAGCGCACGGGCGTGACCGTCGATCGCAACACGCTCCGCGGCAGCCGCAACGTCTGCCGCAGCATGAGCGAGCTGACGCGGAAGGCCCGCCGGATGGGCGACGGCCACTTCTACGTCGCCGGCCAGGTCTGGCCGGAAAACGAGACGAAAATCGACCTGACGATGACCTGGACCACGTTCGGCTAGTCCCGGTGACGCGTCCGTTCGTCATCTTCGTCCTCGCGCTGACCCTCTACGTCCCGGTCGTTCTCCTTGCAGATTCCGCAGGCCTCGTTCCGCAGCTCGCCCTCGGCTCCACGACGGCGATGGTTCTCTGGCTCGTGGCGCGGCGGGGAACCGTCGAGCGGCGGCAGATCGTCGCAGCCGTCATCGTCGCCGCGATCGGTGAATGCATCCTCTCCCTCGGCTGGGGCCTCTACCACTACCGCAACGCCGTCATCCCGCTCTACGTCTTCTTCGGCCACGGCATCTTCTACGCGCTGGCCGCCGAGAGCGCGCAGCAGCGCGCCCTGCAGCGGATCGCGCCGGCGATCATCCGCGGAGTGCTCATCGGCGGAGCGGTGATCGCCGCGGCGACTCTTGTCCTCTACAACGACACGTGGGGATTGCTCTGGTGGGTGATCGCAGCCGTGCTGATCATCCGATCGGGGAACCAGCTCCTCCTGTCGATGTGCTTCGTCTACACGATGCTGCTGGAGTGGCTCGGCACCGCAATCGGCAACTGGACCTGGGTGGCCGCGGTGCCGTACACCGGCCTCACCTCGGCGAACCCGCCGAGCGGCGTCGGCCTGCTGTACGTCCTCCTCGACCTCATCACCGTGGCGATCTTCGCCGGCAGGACGAACCCTGGGACGCAGCCCGCCGCCGAAACAACCTGATGGACCCTCTCACGCACACCCTCGCCGGCGCGACGATCGCCTGGACGGTCGCCGGACGGCAGCTCGGCCGCCGTGCTCTTCTCCTCGGCGGCGTCGCCGCGCTCCTCCCCGACCTCGACGTGATGATCCGAAGTGCCGACGATCCGCTGCTGATGATCGAGCATCATCGCGGTTTCACGCACTCGCTCGCCGTGGCGATTCCCGCGGGGGCGGGGGCGGCGCTGCCATTCGTCGGCGGCCGCGAGAGACGCGCGTGGCCGCTGGCGATGGCCGGCGGCGCGCTCGCCTGGACCAGCCACGCCATCCTCGACGCCGCGACGACCTACGGCACGCAGCTCTTCTGGCCCTTCTCGCGGATGCGCGTCGGCCTCGACATCATCTCGATCATCGATCCGATCTTCACGCTCCTCTTCGTCGTCGCGCTGATCGCGGCGCTCCGGTCGCGCCGCGCCGTCGTCGCCGCCTGTCTGGCATCGGCAGTTCTGTGGCTCGCCATCGGCGGAGTGCAGCGGGAGCGCGCCATGCGCGCACAGCGGCAGCTCGCCGCGAGTCGTGGCGAGGTCGTCACGCGCGGCGCCGTCTTCCCGACGATCGGGAACACCGTCGTATGGCGTTCCATCTACGAAACCGGCGGCGTGCTGCGGATGGACCGCGTCCGCGTCGTCTGGCTCCGGCCGCCCGCGTTCACCGAGACGGCGTCGGTGCCGCGACTCTCGCGGCCGCCCTCCGCCGACGGCCGCATCCGCACCGACTTCGAGCGCTTCGCCTGGTTCTCCGATCACTGGGTCGCGCGCGACCCCGCCGACCCGACCATCATCGGCGACGCGCGCTACTCACTCCGCGCCACCCGATGGGAACCGGTATGGGGGATCCGGTTCCACCCTGACCGGATACCCCCCACCGAGTGGGTCGACCGTTCGCGCGAGCGCGACCTCGGTTTCCAGCCGCCTATCGGGCCTGTTCGTAGTCGCGGGTGATGGCGGCGACGTAGGCTTTCGTCTCGCGGTACGGCGGGATGCCGCCGTGCTTGCGCACCGCTCCCGGGCCGGCGTTGTAAGCGGCGAGGGAGAGGCTGACGTCGCCGCGGAACTGGTCGAGGAGCATGCGGAGGTACTTCGCGCCGCCGAGAATGTTCTGACGCGGATCGAACGAGTCGGTGACGCCGAGAGAGGCCGCGGTCCGAGGCATCAACTGCATCACGCCGCGCGCGCCGGCCGGTGAGACCGCGCGCGTCTGAAATCGCGACTCCTGCCGCGCCACCGCGGCGAGCAGCAGCGGATCGAGCGAGTAGAGCCGCCCCGCATCCTCGAAGATCCCCGCAAGTGAGGCCGGCACCGCCCTGAGGACGCGCGGCTTTTTCGTCACCGGAACCTCCACAATCGTCTTCCCCTTTCCCCCACCCTCCGTCGCACGAATCGCCGTCGCATCATTACTAATGAGGATCTTCCTCGCCGTGAACTGGCCCGAAGCCACCGCCGGCGCAGCCACAGTTCCCAGAAGCAGCGTGATCACCATCTTCCTCATACCCGGGTAAGGGAGCAATGGCCGGGCCGAGCGGTTCATGATAGCTAACGTATTGCAACACAAGGCAGTTGCGCTACATCAGCTAGCGGTCCCATGTTACAAATAACAGTCACCTGTCCAGAACCTGGAGACACGCGACGGATCCTCTTCGGCCACAAGTCTTGCATTGTGATCGGCAGAAACCGGTGCAGACGTGCCGGGAAAGGGAACCCACGATGACATCGAAACTCACCACGATTCTCCTCACTCTTCTGGTTGTGCTCGCTCTAACCGCCTGCGGCACAACGACGGCGCGGTCGCAGAGCGAGCTCGACAAGACCAACGCCCAGGCGAGATTGACGACGGCGGAAGCGGCTCTCGCCTCCGCGCAGGCAGCAGGCGCCCCCGCCTTCGCCCCCGCCCTCTACGCCGAGGCGGTGGCCAGACTCGATCAGGCGCGCGTGAACTGGAGCAGCGACCGGCGCGAGCTGCGCAATGAAGCGGCGATGCGCGCGGTCGAGGCGACCTATGCCGCCCAGGCCGCCGAGGCGCAGACGCAGCTGGTGAAAGCCAACAGCGAGATCCGCGAACTTCGAACGGACATCACCACGCACGGAGGGACGGCACCGGCCGTGACCCTCTACGATCCGCCGGCGATGATCAGCCGTGGCGTGACATCGATGGACCGCGTCGTCGTCGCGGAGAACGCCATTCGAGTGGCACGCTCCGCGGGGGCCGACTCGGTGGCGCCGACGATTCTCAGGCATGCCGAGGAGACCCTCGCGACGGCGCGCACGCTGGCGAGGAATCAGGCTCAGAGTGCGACCGCCGACCATCTCGCCTACTCGGCCGAGATGCTGGCGCGGCGGGCGGAGTACACGGCGCGCCGCAATCAGGTCGATCCGATGCTGCCGAGTCTCCGGGCCGAGCGTGCCCGCGTGGCCACGACCGCCGTCGACGCGCGCGCCGCGGACGAGCAGCGGCGTCGCGTGCAGGCGGAGCAGGAGACCGCGCAACTGCGCCAGCAGCTCGATCAGGTCTCGCGAAGCGAGGCGCAATACCGGGCCCAGCTCGAGAAGGATCGCCAGGCGCGCATCGCGGCCGAGCAGAACCTCGATCTGCTGCTGCGGCGGTACGAAACCACGTTGAGCGAGCGCGGCGCATCGAGCGCCGAGGTGGACCAGCTCCGCCGGCAGGTGGAAGCGCAGAGAGCCAGCCTCCAGGAGATGCAGAGCCGCGAGCGTCAGAGCGAGACGTCGATGGGAAATCAGATCAACGCGCTCGAGCAGGCGCTGGCGCGAGAGCGGAATGAAGGCCGGCTCACGGCCGACGTCCTGGCGCGGCGCGAACAAGAGCTGCGCAATCAGCGCGACGAGCTGCAGCGCCTGCAGCGCGAGCGCGAGGCGAGCGAGCAGCGCCGGCTCGAAGCGGAGCGCACGCGCACCGCGGCCATCGAGCAACTCCAGAAGCAGGTCGAGACGCAGCGGGCCCGCGCCACGCAGACCGAGGCCGAGCTGGCACAGGCGCGCGAGGAGCTGGCTCGCCGCGACGCCGCCGCCCGGCAGCGGATCGAGGCGATGGAGGCCGAGCTGGCCAAACTCGCCGAGACGAGACGGACCGACCGCGGCCTCATCGTCACGCTCCCCGGCGTCTTCTTCGACAGCGGCCAGTCGGCGCTCAAGCCGGGCGCGCGCAACACGCTGGCGAAGATCGCCGACCAGCTGCGCGTCAGCGAGAACGCCCGCATCACGATCGAGGGCCACACCGACAGCGTCGGCAGTGAGCAGATGAACCAGGCGCTCTCCGAGCGCCGCGCCGCCGCCGTCCGCGACTATCTCGTCAGCCGCGGCGTCCC
>DATLFC010000231.1:0-6482 GCA_035525015.1 Thermoanaerobaculia bacterium
TGTCTCATGGACGGTGGTCTCCGTTCACCGGCTCTCAGCCTCCGCTCACCGGAAGCCTCATGACCGGGGGCCCGCCGGGCCGTATCGTTCGCACAGGTTTTGGAGATGATACGCATGGAAACGAAAGCAATCCGGCAGCCCGCATACACAGCGAACGGTATCAAGTTTCTCGTCGGCTGTTTCGTCGCGGCGCTCGGCGTCATCCTGACGCTGGACAACCTGAACGTGATCCACGGCGACCAGTATCTGGCATGGTGGCCCGTTCTGCTCGTGGCCATCGGGGTGGTGAAAGCCCTCGGCGGCAGCCGCATCGTCGGCGTCATCCTCGTGGTGGCCGGACTATCGCTGACCGCGTACAACATCGGCGTGATCCACTTCACCATTTTCGACCTCTGGCCGCTGATTCTGATCGCCGTCGGCCTCGGTTTCGTAGCTCGGGCCTTCGGATGGTCTCCCGATGTGGCCAGCCGGATTCCGGCATCGACCACTCTCGGGATCCTCAGCGTGCGCAAGCTGGTGGAGACGTCACGCGATTTCACCGGCCGCCGCTACGTGGCGCTCCTCGGCGGTTGCGAGGTCGACCTCACCGCTGCCGACATCGCCACGAGTCCGGCGGAGATCGAGGCGGTCGCCGTCTGGGGAGCGGTCGAGCTCACCGTGCCTGACGGGTGGGAGATCATCGGCGAAGTCGTTCCGGTGATGGGAGGATTCGAGGTCAATGTTCGCCCCGGCGCATCGTCAGGCAAACAACTGATCGTGCGTGGCGCGGCGGTGATGGGCGGCGTCGAGATCAAGAGCGCGCCGGCGAGGACGTCATGAACAGTGTGGCAGGTAGAAAGATCGATACCGGAGCGCTGACAGGCGGCATCATCATGATCACGCTCGGAGTGCTGTTCCTGCTGTCGAGGTTCGATGTGGCGGACTTCGGCCATCTCATCCGCCGCTGGTGGCCGATGATTCCGGTGATGATCGGAATCCCGAAGCTCTTCTCGCGCGAGACCGTCTGGTCGGGGATGTGGCTGATCACGATCGGCATCTGGCTGCAACTCTGCCGGCTGGAGGTTTACGGGTTGACGTACAGCACGGCCTGGCCGCTGCTTCTCATCGCGCTCGGCGCGGGGATGGTGCTCCGCGCGGTCGTCGAGTCGATGCTCCGGCCGCGGGAGGAGCCGCATGAGAGCTGAGGTACGAGACAACGTCTGGTCGCGCCTGGCGATCGGGCTGGTCATCCTGGCGGCCGGAGTCGTTTTCTGGCTCGATCAGATCGACCGGCTCGATGC
The DNA here is from genome assembly GCA_035525015.1 of Thermoanaerobaculia bacterium. GTDB lineage: Bacteria > Acidobacteriota > Thermoanaerobaculia > Gp7-AA8 > Gp7-AA8 > DATLEX01. Next base: position 1,281 of record DATLFC010000231.1, read on the forward strand.
CCGCGATTACCTCGAGTGGTGGCCGCTCGCGCTCGTGGCCATCGGGCTCGCTCACCTGCCCGAGCGTCGCTGGGGAGCCGCGCTGGTCTGGACCGCGATTGGAGGTTTTTTCCTTCTTCCGGCGATCGGATACGAGCGGCCGAGTCTGAGGATGGTGATCGCGGCGTGGCCGCTGTTCATCAGCGTCGCCGGCTTGACGCTGATCGTGCAGGCGCTCCGTCCGCGGCCGGTGGATGAAAAGGGGAGCGGCGGCTTCAGGGCAGTGGCGGTGATGGCGGGGAATGTCCGGAGGGTCATCGCGCCGACGCCGGGGGGCGAGGCGATTGCGGTGATGGGCGGATGTGAGATCGAGATCGCTCCCGAAGCGCTGAGCGGGAAAGAGATGGTCATCGACGTGCTGGCGTTCTGGGGAGGCATCGGCATCAAGGTGCCGCGCGGCTGGCAGGTTGTGGACAAGGTCGCGCCGATTCTCGGCAGCCTGGAGAATCGCACGGTGGCAGGGGCGCCCGATGCGCCGCGGGTGATCGTCCGCGGCAGCGCCATCATGGCGGGAGTCGAAGTGCGCAATGCCTGATTCGGTCGTCCCTGCGCGCGCCGTCGTGTACGCCGTGGCGGGGTTAGCGGGGGCGGCGCTCGCCGCCTCGGCGTTCCTGCTCTCGCGCGGCGGCGTGAATCCCGGCGTCGCGTTGATGGCGTCGCTTCCGCCCGCCGTCCTCCTTGGATTTCTCGCTCTCGCCGCGCGTTATCCATGCCGCACGATGCCGCTGCGGCGGAGCAGCGCGACGCGCGTGGTCTTCACGCATCTGGCGTCGGCAGCGGTGGCGGGCGCGCTCTGGGTGCTGGCATGGGAGACGTGGCTGCGGTCGTTCGTGCGGATCACGTCGATCCAGGTCACGCCCGATCTGACACTGCTGGCCGCCCTCGCTTTGATGCTGTATCTCGTGGCGGTGGCCATGCACTACCTCGTCTTCGAGCTCGAGGCCGCGCGCGAAGCGGAGGAGGCGGCGCTGCGATACGAAGTGCTGGCGCGCGAGGCGGAGCTGAAGGCCTTCAAGGCGCAGATCGACCCGCACTTTCTTTTCAACAGCCTCAACGCGGTGGCGTCGCTCTGCGGATCGCGCCCGCAGGATGCGCGGCAGATGTCGCAGCTCCTCGCCGATTTCTTCCGGCAGACGCTTCGCCTCGGCGGTCTGGAACGGGTGACGCTGTCGCAGGAGATCGATCTCGTGTCGCGCTACCTCGCCATCGAGAAGATCCGCTTCGGCGACCGCCTGGCCGTGCTCGTCGAGGTGGAGGATGCGGTCCGCGACGTCATCGTCCCGCCGCTCATCCTGCAGCCGCTCGTCGAGAACGCGGTGCGGCACGGCATCGCTTCGATGCTCGATGGAGGAACGGTCACGGTCACGGCCACGGCGCGCGACGGCGCCGTGGCGATCGTGGTGGAGAACCCTGCCGATCCCGACCGCTCCGGCGGCGCGGGGGAGGGGATCGGTCTCGCCAACGTTCGCGGCAGGCTGGGCGCGTTCTTCGGCGGGCGCGGCTCGATGCGGGCGCGGGAAGCGGGGGGGCAGTACCGCGTCGAGATCGAGGTGCCGCGATGATCCGCACGGTGATCGTCGACGATGAGCCGCTGGCGCGCGAGGTCGTGCGCGAGTTTCTCGCGGCGGATGAAGAGTTCGAGGTCGTCGCCGAATGCGCGAACGGCTTCGAAGCGGTGAAAGCCGTCGCCGAGCACGATCCCGACGTGCTCTTTCTCGACATCCAGATGCCGAAGCTCGACGGCTTCGAGGTCCTGTCGCTGCTCGACCGCTCGCCACTCGTCGTCTTCGTCACGGCGCACGACGAGTACGCGCTGCGCGCGTTCGAGGTGCACGCGCTCGACTACCTCCTCAAGCCGTTCTCCGACGAGCGGTTTCGGGCGGTGCTCGGCCGCGTGCGGCAGCAGCTCGGGGCGCGCGACCGCGCGCCGGTGGCCGGCATCGCCGCGGCGCTGCGCCGCAAGCCGCTCCAGCGCGTCGTGGTGCGAGGAGAGGATGGATCGATCCAGGTGATCCCGGCCTCACGCATCGATTACGTCGAGGCCGACGACGACGCCATCCTCATCGCCACGGGCGGCGCGAAGATCCGCAAGCAGCAGTCGATCGGCGACCTCGCCGCGGAGCTCGACCCCGGCCGCTTCGTCCGCGTCCACCGTTCCTACCTGCTGAACATCGAGCGGATCGAGAAGATCGAGCTCTACGCGAAGGACAGCCGTGTGGCCCTCCTCCGCGACGGCGCCCGCCTCCCCGTCAGCCGCGCCGGCTACGCCCGCCTCCGCGAGCTGCTTTGATTACGGCGAATCATCGTCTTACGCGCACCGGGAACGGTGGCCGCGTCAGCTTCTTCGGGGGGTTGGCCTCGAGCTGCTGCAGCACGATCTCGACCGCCTTCTCCAGTTGCGGATCGCGGCCGGCGATCACGTCGGCCGGGGTCTGCTCCACCTCGACATCGGGTCCCACCCCTTCGTTCTCGACGATGAAGCCATCCTCGGTCCAGAAGCCGAGGTTCGGGGCGGTGATGTTGCCGCCGTCCATGAGGACGGGAAAGCCGAGGACGCCGACCAGCCCGCCCCAGGTGCGCTTGCCGACGAGCGGCCCGAGCTCCAGCTTCCGGAACATCCAGGGGAGGAGATCGCCGCCGCTGCCGGCCGTCTCGTCGATGAGCATCACCTTCGGCCCGTGAATCGCGCCGAGCGGCGTCTTCAGATCGGCCCCATAGCGGAACGCCCACATGCTGATGAAGGGGCGGCGCAGGATGTCGATGTAGTAATCGGCCACCTGCCCCCCGCCGTTGTGACGCTCGTCGACGATGATCGCCTCGCGATCCGCCTGCGGGAAGAAGTAGCGCTTGAAGTATTCGTGACCCGAGCCGGCGGTGTTCGGCACGTACACGTACGCCACGCGCCCCTTCGTCGCCTCGGTCACCTTGCGAAGATTCCCCTCGACCCAGTCGCGGTTGCGGAGCTGCACCTCGTTTTCGACCGGCACGACCTGTACGGTCCGCGATCCTTTGCCGTCGGGTGACGGTCCCACGGTGATCTCCGTGATACGCCCGGCCGTCCGCTCGAACCGGCTGTAGAGATTCTCCGGATATCGGAGCTCCTTCCCTTCGACCGCCAGGAGGTACTCGCCTGATTTGACGTCCACGCCCGGCTCGGTCAGCGGCGAGCGGAGCTCGGGGTTCCAGTTCAGGCCGCCGTAGACCTTCCGGAACCTGTAGCGGCCGTTCTCGACCGAGTAGTCGGCGCCGAGCAGACCGCCGGCACGGGCGTCGCTGTCGGCGAGGCTGTCGCCGCCCGAGACGCGATGATGTCCGACGGCGAGCTCGCTGGACATCCAGCGGAGAACCCGGTTCAGATCCTGCCGCACGGCGAGATGAGGAAGGAAGACGGCGTATTTTTCACGCATGGCCTTCCAGTCGGCGCCGTGCATGTTGGGGTCGTAAAAGTAGTCGCGGTTGATGCGCCACGCTTCGTCGAAGATCTGCCGCCACTCGTCGCGCGGGTCGATCTTCACCTCGATGCGATCGACGGCGAGCTTGTTCTTCGTCGCGTCGACCTTGTCGCCGAGCGCGGAGATCACCCAGCTGTCGCCGCGAAGCAGCAGCAGGACCTTTTTCGAGTCGCGCGAGATCTCGAATTCGCGGACGTTCTCGACGAGCGACTCTTCCTTGCGGCCATCCAGCTTGAAGCGGTGCAGCGTGCCGGGCTGCTCGCTGAACGGCCTCCGTCCGCTTTCACGCTTGATGTAGTAGATCTCACCGGTCTTCCCGCTCTGCAGGCCGGAATAGCCGGCCGAACCGAGGGGAAGCGCGACGATGCGCTGCGGGAGCCCGTCGAAGTCGACACGGACATCGACTTTCTTGTCATCGACTTTCTTCGAATCGTCCTTCTTTTCCTCCGCGACCTGAGCCCCGAGCCCTGAGCCCTCCTCCTCGTCACTCTCCTTCGCGATCGGGGAAGGCACACCCTTCGCCAGCACGGCGAGGTAGATGTTGCTCGTCGAGCGCATGTCGGCGTTCGACATGGAGAACCAGTCCTGCACGGGACCGGCGTCGGTGGAGACGAGGAAGTAGAGGTACTTGCCGTTCGCGTCGAAGACCGGCGCGACGGCGTCGCTCAATCCGTCGGTCAGCGGCCGGGACGTGCCCGACGCCACGGAGTAGAGATGGATCTGCCCCATGTACGTCGGCGTCCGGCGGACGTAGGCCAGCCATTTCGAGTCGGGGGACCAGGCGTGATTCGCCTCGTCGTAAGCACCCGGCGAGTAGAGCGGCTGCGTCGAGATGACCCGGACCGCGCCGCTCGCGACGTCCGCGAGATGGAGGGATCGGGAGTTGTCGGTGAAGGCGATCTTCGTCCCGTCGGGAGACCACTGCGGATCGGCATAGAATCCGGCGCCATTCAGCGTGATCCGGCGCGGCGTTCCCTTCCCGTCCTGCGAGCCGATGAAGAGCTGGTATTCGCCTGATGCATCGGAGAACCAGGCGATCGACTTCCCGTCGGGCGACCACGCCGGAAACCGGTCGTGCGCGGCGGGGCTGGCGGTCAGGTTCCGGTCGTCGCCCTTTTCGGCGGGAACCGAAACGATCTCGCCACGGAACTCGAGCGCGGCGCGGGCGCCGGTGGGGGAGAGGCTGCTGCTGCGAGCGTACTTCACTCCCTTCACGAAGCGCTGCCGCGTCTCGATCAGATCGGCCGCCACGCCGACTTTGAGCCGCCGTTCCTGCGACGTCGCCGGGTCGAAGACATGCAGATATCCGGCTCGCTCGAAGATGATCTTTCCGGCGCCGGCCGTCGCCGAGACGATCGGGAAGTCATCGTGCCGCGTGAGCTGCGCGACCTGCCTGGTCCGCGGGTCGTACGAGAAGAGATTGAACTCGCCGTTGCGGTCGGAGAGGAAGTAGACGCGGCCGTCGATCCACATCGCATCGGTGTCGTTCGATCTCCCTTCCGGCTGCGGGATCTGCTCGACCGCATGCGTCTTGTTGTCGAAGAGGAGCAGCCGCGACGTCGTCCCGCCGCGGTAGTTCTTCCACTGCCCGAAGGCCCCGAAGACCGGCTGATAGATGATCCGGCTGCCGTCCGCTGTGAACGTCGCCTCGGCGGCGTGCGGAATGGGAAGCTTCGAGGCCGCCCCGCCGCTCACCGGCACGGTGTAGAGC
>DATLFC010000237.1:0-38249 GCA_035525015.1 Thermoanaerobaculia bacterium
CTTGCGGGGCAACTTCGCGCATTCTTGTGGATGTCCATCCGGGCTCCTTCCCTGCGACCTGTTCGTTTGGAGACTTTCAGGATCGCCGAAGTCGCCTGGATGGACAATTCCTTTTAATGAACAACGTGTTGAGACATCACAGCTAGTGGGGGAGAAGGTGGCCGAAGGCCGGATGAGGGGGCGTCGCTAACGACGCCGCATCTCCACGGCCACTCGAATCTGATCCGCGGCGTGGACGGGTTCGCGGATCACCAGCTCGTTCCTAAGGCGAACGATGGCGATGTGATTCTCGATCAGAAAGCGTTCCCGCTGGCGATCGGCCAATGCTTTTCGATCGTGAATGGCTCCATCGACTTCGATCGCCAGTCTCAACTCCGGCGAGTAGAAGTCGAGCACGAACGGCCCGATGGGAAATTGGCGGCGAAACTTGGTATCAAGAAATCGTCGATCTCTTAGCCACCGCCAGAGGATTCGCTCTGCACGAGTCATTCGTTTTCGCAAGTTTCGAGCAGTTGCAATTTTTCTCGGCACGGCGTTCTGAGGCTACCTCGGTCTACGTTGCGTAGAAGGCATACCCCCTCATCCGGCCTTCGGCCACCTTCTCCCCCGTGTCTTCGCGCGGAGGAGAAGGCTTCATCTCGCGAGCATGGCGAGGGTCATGATGATGCCGATGGCGACGACGAAGCGGCGGACGAACTGGCGGCCGAGGCGGTGGGCGAGTTTCGCGCCGAGGAAGCCGCCGGCGATGGCGCCGGCGGCCATGATCAGGCCGTCGCGCCAGAGCACGGCGCCGGAGAGCGCGAAGTAGACGGCGGCCACGCCGTTGATGCAGATCGTGAGAAGGTTTTTCAGGCCGTTCATCTGGTGGAGATCGGTCATGCCGATCAGGCCGAGCGCGGCGAGCATCAGGATGCCGATGCCCGCGCCGAAGTATCCGCCGTAGATGCCGACGAAAAATTGAAACAGCAGCACGAGCACGATCCAGCCCGTGGTCGGATTCTCGTGCGCGGCGGCGATGAAGTGGAGCCGTCGCGTGATCATCTCCTGCGCGGCCAGGAGCAGCGTGGCGATCAGAATCAGGGCCGGCACGAGACGGTCGAAGGTCGCCGAGGGCGTTTGCAGCAGAAGGATCGCGCCGGCGATCCCTCCGGCCAGCGAAGGGACGACCAGCAGGAACAGCCACCGCCGGGTCGTAGCGAGCTCGCGGCGGAAGCCGAGCATGCCGGCGAACGAGCCCGGCCACAACGCGATCGTATTCGTCGCGTTCGCCAGGATCGGATCGCGGCCGATCCAGAGGAGGGCGGGGAACGAGATGAGAGTCCCGCCGCCGGCGATGGAATTGATCGCGCCGGCGATCACGGCCGCAGTCACGATGATGGCAATCTCCATCGGCGGTGCGCATGCTATCCTGCCGCGCCTTGGGCACAAGCGCTCCGCTGAAGATCTGGCTGGTCGTCTGCGCCGTCGCCATCGCCATCCACCTCGGCGGCCCTCCGCTGCTCGATCCCGATGAAGGTCGCAACGCCGAAGTTGCGCGGGAGATGGCGGCGACGAACGACTACGTCGTGCCGCGGCTGAACGCCCTCCCTTATCTCGACAAACCGATCGTCTACTTCGCCGCCGCGGCCGCGCTCATGGAGATCCTCGGGCCGACGGAGCTGGCGGCGCGTCTGCCGGCCTACCTCTTCACGCTCGCCACCGCGGCGCTTCTGCTGTGGTGGACGCGCAGGCGGATCGGCGCTGACGAGGCCGTCGTGACGGCGATCGCCTTTCTGGCGATGCCGCTGACCGTGGCCTTCGCCAGGATCGTCATCTTCGACAGCACCCTCACGTTCTTCATCGTCGTGGCAATCGTGGCGTTCCACGAAGCGATCGAAACCACCGACAGACGATGGACGTGGCTGGCCTGGACGGCGATCGCCCTCGGCGTTCTGACCAAAGGGCCGGTGGCGATTGCTCTCCCGCTTCTCGTCGCCATCCCGTACGCGGTCTGGCGGAAAGCCTTCCGCGCGCTCTGGTCCTCCGGAGGCCTGATCGCGTTCGGCGCGATCGTGACACCGTGGGTGTGGGCGATATCGCTCCAACAGCCCGACTTCCTCCGCTATGTGCTGGTGACCGAGACCGCCACTCGGATGACCACGGAGGATCTCGACCGGGCCGGTCCGCCGTGGTACTTCCTCCCGTATCTCCTCGGCGGCGCGATGCCGTGGACGGTCGTCGCGGTGTCGAGCTGGCGCGAGTGGATGCGCCGCGAGCCACGGATCGTTTTCCTGCTGCTCTGGATCGTCGTGCCGCTCGTCTTCTTCTCACTCTCGCAGTCGAAGCGAGGCCAGTACATCCTCCCGCTCCTGCCTCCCATCGCCGTTCTGATCGGCTGCAGCTGGCGCGGCCTCCGTGTGCGGGGAGCCGCGATCATCGTGGCGCTCTTCGGAGCGCTGCTGCTCGTCGCCGCTTCGATTCCCCGCCTGACGGCCGAGATGGCTCCGGAGCTGATCGGCTCGACCAGGAGAACCGCCCTCGCCCTCGGCGCGGTGCTGCTCGCGGGTGGCCTCGTCGCGATCGTGACGAAACGGCGTGCAATCGCGGTGATCGGTCTCTCCTTCCCGGTCGTGGCCATGCCGCTTCTCATCAATCCGCTGCTCGACGCACTGGGTCAACGGCGCTCGTCCGAGAGGCTGGCCGGGAGGATCAGCAGTACATTCGGCCCGCGAGCCACGGTGATCGGGATCGAGGCCTTCACCGGCTCCCTGGCGTTCTACCTCCGGCGGCCGGTCATCGTCGCCACTCCGGACGGAAGTGAGCTCACCAGCAATTACATTCTGGAGCAGTACGAGCGCTTCAGCGCCGATCCGGCATCGACGATCAAGACCCCCTCCTGGCTCGATCAGAATCTGCGGGAGTGCTGTGAGCCGCGCGTGTATGTCGTCCTGCGGAAGGACGTGCACCATCAGAGGCGCCTGGAGGCGCTGGGGGCGCGGCGCTTCGCCACCGAACCGCACTATCTCGCCTACGCCTGGTCGGGCCGGCAGGGGCCGTAAGGGATGTGCGGGATCTACGGAATCGTATCGAGCAGCGAATTGCTCGTGCATCCCGACATCGTCACGTCGATGGGCGAGGCTCTGCGGCACCGCGGTCCCGACGGCAGCGCGCACTTCCGCGCTCCCGACGCCTTCCTGGGCACCGAGCGGCTGCGGATCATCGACCTGCACGAGCGCGCCGATCAGCCGTTCGCGTCGCCCGACGAGAAAGTCTGGCTCGAGTGCAACGGCGAGATCTACAACTCCGCCGAGATCCGGGAGCGCTACCGCGACTATCCCTACCGTTCGCATTCGGACGTGGAGACGATCCTGCCGCTCTATCTCCACCGCGGCACGGCCGCGATTGCCGAGTTGGACGGGATGTTCGGTCTCGCGATCCGCGACGGCCGCGACGGTTCACTACTTCTGGCGCGCGATCGAGCCGGCGAGAAGCCTCTTTTCTATGCACGGGCAGGCAGCGAGGTCGTCTTCGCCTCCGAGCTGCAATGTGTGATGAAGCACCCGGGCGTGCCGCGCGACCTCGATCCGGTGGCGGTGGAGGAGTATCTCCGCTTCGGCTACGTGCTCGAGCCACGGACGATGTTCGGGGCCGTGCGCCGTGTTCCCGCCGGAGCATTCGTCTGCTTCACGGGGCGCGGGGAGGAGATCGTCCGCTACTGGAAGCCGGAGAGCATCGCCATCGAGCCGCGGCATGCCGAGGATGCCGTCCTGGAGCTGCGGACGCTGGTCGAGTCGGCCGTGCACAAGCAGGTGATGTCGGACGTGCCGGTGGGCGTCTTCATCTCCGGGGGGATGGATTCGGCGATCCTGGCCGCGCTCGCATCGAGATTCATCGGCGCCGACCGAGTGCACACGTTCTCGGCGCAGTTCGCCGAGGAGTCGTACGACGAGAGTGGCGACGCGGCGCGGATCGCCGAGCAGATGCAGACGCGCCACGTGCCGGTGCGCACCGACGAAGAGACGCTGCGCGAGGCCTTGCGCGCAATCACGCGGGGCGTCGCGGAACCGATCGCCGATCCGGCCGTGCTGCCGACGTGGCTTCTGGCACGCGCGGCCCGGCAGCATGTGAAAGTCATCCTGAGCGGAGAAGGGGCGGACGAGCTTTTCGGCGGATACCCGACCTACATCGGCCACAAGGTCGCGCCGCTTTTCGCCGCGCTGCCGCGACCCCTCCGCAACGCCATCCGCGGCGCGGTGGGGCGGATTCCATCCTCGGGAAAGAGGGTCACGTTCGAGTTCCTGCTCAAGCGGTTCCTCTCCGGCGCCGACAAGCCGTGGGTGGAGCGCCACGCGGCGTGGTTCGGCACGGGCCTCCCGTCGAGCGCCGCGTTCCCTGCCGGATCGGGCGATGCCCCGCTTCCCGGCGCGATGCTTCTCGATTACCGCACCTATCTTCGCGACAACCTTCTGGTCAAGGTCGACCGCGCCACCATGCTCAATTCCGTCGAGGCTCGGGCACCTTATCTCGATCGCGATCTCACCCGCTTCGCGTTATCGCTGCCGGCGGATCTCCGCGTCCGGCGCTTCACGACGAAGTGGATCCTGAAGAAGGCGGCGGAGGTTTGGTTGCCGCACGAGGTGATCTACCGCAGGAAGCGAGGGCTGAGCGTTCCCGTCGCCTCATGGATCAATCGGGGACTGCGCGACGAAGCGGATCGCCTCCTCGCACCGGCGAACCTCGAGCAGAGCGGCCTCGACGTCCGGACGGTCCGGCAGCTGCTGGACGAGCATCGGAGCGGACGGAGCAATCACGCCCGGCAGCTGTGGGCCGTGATCATGCTCCAGTACTGGATGGAGAACTGGCGGCGGATCTAGTGCCTGCTGCCGCTGCCGGCGCGGAGGGTCTGCAGATGAGCGAGTGCGTCCGCCGACAGGCTGCGCACCGTCTCGTCCGTTTCCACGACGCTGCTCGCCAGCGCGGTTCGAAATCCCCGCACGCACGCCTGGACGAGGCTGCCGACTTCGCCGACGTCGAACGGCTTGCGGAGGACTCCCGCCACCAGCTCCGAATCGACGTCTTTGAACTTCTGGTCCGCATACGCGGTGATGACGATGATCACCGGCTTGTGCACGGGCGGGTTTGCCTTCAACCACGACACGACTTCGAAGCCGTCGACGTTCGGCATCATCAGGTCGAGCAGGATGACGGGATATTCGTGCTGCTCGAGGAGGTCGATCGCTTCCCGGCCGTCCGCGGCGAGATCGACGCGCACCTGCTCGCGCCGGATGATCGTTCCGAGCAACTGGCGAATCGACTGATCGTCGTCCGCCACCAGGACTCGTGCTTCCATTCGATCTTCTCGGGCTTTCATGTCCAGGTCACGTTGAAAAATCCGTGCCACGGCTGAACATTCTTGTTTGCAGTGCTTTCGGAAACCGCGCGGCCGACTGCGCCTCGAAGAATGCCTGGATGTCCTTCGCCGGGCGCTTCGACACCAGCTCTCGCGGCGAAGCGTCGTACCAGTCCGCGGGAAAGTAGCGCGTGTATGTCTCCTGCGTGAAGCGGCGGCAGAAGAGAGCAATCGCGCCGACGTCGGTCTCGCTGCGGATCACGCGGCCGGCGGACTGCACCACGCGCGTCATGCCCGGGATGAGATAGGCGAACTCGAAGCCCGCCCCGTAGAGATCGTCGTAGTACTGCTTGAGCAACTCCTGCTCGAAGCTGACCGCCGGAAGCGCCGGGCCGATCACCATCACTCCCGACAGCATGTCCCCCTGGTAATCGACGCCCTCGGCATACATGCCGCCCGACACGGCCAGAATCAGATTGCCTCGCCGCGGCTTGTCGCGAAGGATGTCGAGGATCGCGTTCCGCTCGTAATCGGTCATGTCGCTGCGCTGCAGCATCACGTTCTTCCGCGTCGGCGGCATCCGGTCGGCGACCTCTCGCAGGAAGACGTAGCTGGGGAAGAGCGCCAGGTAGTTTCCGTCCGTCGTCTCGGCGATCTCCGCCACCATCGTGCCGATCCGCTCGTAGTGGTTCGAGCGGTTGCGGTACGTAGTATCGACCTCGGGAACGACGACGATCTTCCGGTTCTCACGCGGGAACGGCGAGGGGAGGGAGAGCTCGGCCACGCGGTCTTCGGGGAAGCCGAGGGTCTTGCGGTAGAAGTCGAACGGCTCGAGCGTCGCCGAGAGACCGACGGTGGCGTGCGCCGACTCGAAGATCGGGGCGAGGCGTCGAGAGGGGTCTTTGCAGAAGATCTTCAGTTTGAGGCCGCCGCTGGTCCGCTCGATGATCGTCGCCAGCTCGTCGCCTCCCTCGCTCAGCAGGTTCGTGAACTTGACCAGCTTGAAGTAGAAGTCGATGAGCGGATCCTCTTCCTCGGCGATCCGGTTCTCGATCTTCCACCCGATGTAGGCCAGGATCAGCCGCTCCCACTCCACGCGCTGATCGAGAAACAACTCCCGGTCGGGCGAACAGAGGCTCTGATTCATCTCCGGCGAGAGCGGCGCGGCCAGTTCCTCGAGATGCCCGCGGAGCATCTCGATCAGCTCCTCCCACCCTTCCACCCAGCAGTTGCGTCCGGCGAGGAAGTTGCGGATGGCCTCGAAGCTCTTCTCCTGGAGCTCGGGGGAAAAATAGGCGCGGCCGCGATCGACCAGGTTGTGCGCCTCGTCGACGAGCAGCACGCAGTCGCCGTAGTCGCTTTCCTGCTGATAGGCCTTCAGACCGACGTACGGATCGAAAATGTAGTTGTAGTCACAGACGATGACGTCGGCGTGCTCGATCAGCTCGAGCGAGACCTCGAACGGGCAGACCTCGTGTCCGTGCGCCATCTCGAAGGTGATGTCGGGATCGAAGTAGCTCATCCCGGTCACGATCCGCGTCAGGAGCCCGCTCTTCTCCATCTTGGACGAGTACTGCGCCGCGAAGGGGCAGAAGTCCTCGTGGCAGATCATCTGCGTGTGCGCGCACATCTTCTGTTTGGCGCGGATGCGCAGGACGCGGAACGAGCCGTCGTTGAGCATCGACAGCGCCTGGACGGCGGCGTCCTGCTGCAGCGTCTTCGAGGTGAGGAAGAAGAGTTTCTTGCCGAGGCGAAGCGATTCGCGCACGGCGGGATAGAGCGCGGCAATGGTTTTGCCGACACCGGTCGGCGCGGAGACGAGCAGCGCTTCGCGCTCGCGGATGGCATGAGCCACCGCATCGACCATTGCTTCCTGATACGGACGCATCCGCTCGTAGGGAAAGGGGAGCGACTCGGCGAAGGAGCGTTTGGCCTCGCGCAGCGCGGCTGCGGATTCGATCTCCTCGACCAGCCGGTCGAGACTCCCGGCGAGTGTCGACGCCACGGTCTCCGCATCGAATTCGGCGTCGATGACTCTCGTGTCGCCCGAGACGAGATCGATGAGGACGAGCTGCGGGGCGATCTCGAAACCGGCGTACTCCTCCTGGCTGGTGAGGAAGAGTGAATAGAGCAACAACTGGTAGAGATGACGCTGCATTTTCTCCGACCTGTAGAGTGCTTCGAGCTCCAGATCGAAGTGCAGCGACTTCACTTCTTCGATGGAAATCCGCTTCCGGTCCCGGTCGATCGACACGCCGTCGATCCGCCCGGTGATGGTCACACTCCAGCCGCGGGAGAGCGTCCGATACGAGACGTGGACCTCCGGCCGGTAGTGCGGATCCTCCCCCGCCCGCACCTCGGCGCGGCGCGTGTGGATGTCCTGGCCGATCCACATCCGCCGGAACCCGTCGCCACGCTCGACGCCGATCCGCCGGTAGGTCGACTCGTGGACGAGATCGCCGACGGAGCAGGTGAGGGCACGGGCTTCGAAGTCGAGGCGCACTTGTTATTGATGGTAATTGAAAATTGAAAATTGAAAATTGAAAAAAGCATCCTCCCCCTTTTTTCAATTTTCAATTTTCAATTTTCAATTACTCCCGGATCACAGAATGTCGACCACGTCCCCAAGGATGTACGCGATGTACTCGTCCGTCGTCCGGTACTCCGACAACTGGATGGCCGGCTCGAAGTTCCTGTTGTCGGAGAGGCGGAGGTAGAGCTCGCGGACGCTCTCCTTCTTCATCATCAGCAGGTCGGGGGTGAGCTCGCCCTTCAACGAGAAGAGGCGCTCGAAATCGCCGTGCGGGATGCGCAGAGGGCGGTGGACATCATCGGACAGCGGGTCCCACTCGCCGATCAGCACCTCGTCCTGCGCGCCGGAGATCGCCTTCATGCACAGAATGATCTCGCTGCCGACAACGTGCTCGTTGGTGGTGACGGCGCGCTGCATCTCGTCGAACGCGCCGGTCAGCGGCGCATCCGGGTGCGCGTGAAAGTCCTGCCGGAGGATGTTCAGCAGCGATTCGGTCCCGTCGACCGGTGACGCTTCGACTTCGCCCTGTGCGAACGGCACGATCTCGCCGATCTCGATCTTGTCGAGCCCCTTGAGCGACACCATGCCGAGGAGACGCAGGCCGATGTACTCCAGGCCGGGGATGGCCGGTGCGAAGCCGAGGTAGCCGCCCCACGGCGAGCGAAGCCGGAACAGCGGTTGCGCTTCGGCGTGCAGCTCGTTCGACAGCTCGCTCAGAAAATCGCGCGAGGCCACGATCCCTTCGTTGACCAGGTGTCCGTTCTGGTTCAGGTAGGCGTAGTACTCGCGCTGGTGCTGGGCATGATCGATGACGTCGACGCCGCGAGCCAGCGGTGCGAAGAACTGCTGCACTTTCCCCGGGTCATAACCATGCGTCACGAGGAACGAGGCGATCTCCTCGATCTCCTTGTTCGCTTTCCCTGTCGTCAGTCGGGAGAGCTCGACGATCCCGGGCCCGTAGAATTCGGTGATCCGTTCGGCCGAATCGCTGGCCACTTTCATCGGCAGCAGGCGGTAGTAGCCGTAGTTCAGCGCGATGCGCATCCCCCTATTGAAGGAGAAACCTTTCCGCTTCATCTCCGAGTAGAAGCGCTGGATCTCCACCGCTCCACGGACGAGGTGAAGCGCCCTGGTGGTCGTGTAGAAGCCGCCGTCGCCGAGAAATTTCTCGAACTGGAGTCTGTGCCGCTGGGCAATCGATTCGACCCGGCGCTGGAAGAGGAGCATCTGCCGGTAAGAACGGATCTCCTCACGCTCCCCGCCACGGCGGATGTTTCCGAGCGTCTCGGTGAAATTCGATATGTCGTAGATCAGGCCGAACCGGTGCACCATCGGGTCGACCACGCCCGGCCGCCCGAAGTCGATCGGCCGCGTCGAGCGCGCGAAGACCACCGCGTCGCGCCGGTCCGCGGAGAGCACTTCGCCCTCGGCGGACCCCGTCATCCAGACGATGCCCCGCCGGAGCTGGTTCAGCACGCCGAACTCCCGGACCCGCCGGCTGAGGAGCTGGAACTGCTCACGGTCTTCACGCGACATGACGTTCTGCACCGCCGGATGCTCGAACAGCACGTGCTGGAACCGGCTGTCGAGCAGCAGGCCGATGGTCATGCCGTTCTCGTGGTTCGGGCTGAAGAGCGGGATCACGGTCTTCAGAGTACGGTCGCGCTGGATCAGATCGGCCGAGGTGGTGCGGAGGCGCTCGAACGAGTCGCGGAACGCCTGGAAGTCGCGGCGCAGGTAGCCGGTCACGAACGATCGCAGCTCCCGCAGATCGGGCCCGATGAACTCCTCGGTCAGCAGCAGGACGTCGTCCTGCAGCAGCCGGAAGAACTGCAGCGCGCGCTGCTCTTCCCCGTCGAGGATCGTGCTCGATCGCGCGGCCACCTGCGTCATCAGCTCGCGCGTTTCCGTCGCCCACTTCGAATAGATGCGGTACTTGAGCGCGTCGCCCTGCGTCCGCCCTACGGCGCTGTCGAGCGCGCTGACGCGGCGCGGGATCGTCGTGAAATGCCGCGCCAGGTCGAGCGAGTGCGCGAGCCAGAACACCGCGTGGTAATCGCTCAGCAGGTTCGACATCATGGCGTTCTCGGCCAGCCGCATCAGGTGGGCGCTGTATGACGAGAACGAGCCCTGCGCCTTCTCCTTCGCCTCCGCGTCACGCCCCACGTGCCACGCCACCTCGTCGTTCAGCCAGCGGTCGAGCTTCAGCTCGAGATCGCGCATGGCGTGCGACTCCGCCACCGGAAATCCGAGGAGCGCCGGCTGCGTCTCGTCGGCGGGATGGATCGCGTACGGCTGCGGAAGCAGATGAACGGCGTGAGAGAAAAGCTCGTCCAGCGTCCGGCCCAGCTCCGTCGGCAGGACGAACGCAGCGGAGTCGCTCCGTTGAGACAGATAGCGGACGAGCGTGCTCATGGGCGCGGTGGAGAAGTGTAGCAGTTGCACATGAAACGGTGCACCCTTTCACGGTGAACCGTGAACCGTGAACCGAGTACACTTCCCGGGTGACCACGTCCACGGAATCGGCAACCTGTCCCCGCTGCAACGGCTCCGGCTGGGTGCCGCTGCCGGGAGACTCGCTGCGCGTCGAACCGTGCGGCTGCCACGGCGACCTGCGCAGGCGGCAGAGGCTCGCCGGGGCCGGCATCCCCCGCCGTTACTCGCAGTGCACGCTGACGTCGTTCAAGGAGAAATCACCGCTCCTGAAACTCGTCAAGAACGACATCCAGAAGTTCATCGATCTCTGGCCCTTCACCGAGAAAGGCAAGGGGCTCCTCCTGGTCGGCGAGTGCGGCGTCGGCAAGACGCATCTGGCCGCGGCCGTGCTGAACGAGATCATCCACGCCGAGAAGCCGGGGAGGCTCCTCTTCAGCAACTTCCAGGACCTGATTCAGGAAATCCAGGCCTCGTTCGATTCCGATCACGTTCCGCGCAAGTCCGAGCTGCTGCAGCCGCTGCTCGACGCCGACCTGCTTGTGATCGACGAGCTGGGATCGCAGAAACCGACCACATGGGTGCAGGACATCCTCTACTACGTGATCAATTCGCGGTACAACGAGGAAAAAGCCACCATCTTCACCACGAACTACTTCGACGTGGCGGACGGCAAGCGCGAGTCGCTGGCCGACCGGATCGGCGCCCGGCTGCGCAGCCGGCTCTTCGAAATGGCATGGCGTTATGAGATCAAAGGCGACGACCACCGCCGCAACACCCTCTGAGCGCTCCGAGGCCCGAGGCCCCAGGCCCGAGGCCCATTCATGAGGCACAGCGTTTCCGAGCTGATCCGCCGCGGCTTCGTGAACACGATCGCGAACTGGCCGCTCCTCCTGATCCGCATCGCCGAGAGCGTCCTGTTCGTGATCCTGGCCATCGCGGCCGTCGTTGCCGCGATCGTGCCGGTCGTCGTCTCTCTCGGCGTGCAGAGCGCCTCGGTCGGCGACCCCGCCGACGCCGCCGCCTTCATCCTGGGCATGCTCGCCGACCGCTGGGTGGTCATCGTCTACGTCATCGCGGTCGTGACGATCATGCTGGTGATCTTCGTCGCCGTCCATTCGTTCGTGGAGGCGGGATCGGCGCGCGTCTACGTGGACGCCGAAACCGCCGCGGGAGCCGTTCCCAATGCGCCGCGGGAGCGCTTTCGCGCGTTCACCTCCGAGCGATGGCTGGCGGGGGGGAAGAACGACTGGTGGTCCGTCTTCTGGATCTACAACCTGGCCTGGGGCGTGGCCGGGCTGATTCTGCTGGCGCCGCTTCTGGCCATGCTCGCGCTGATGTTCGCGGCGCGCGAAGAGCCGGCCGCGGTCGTGGGCATCACCTGCGTCGGCCTGGCGCTGTTCGTGGTCTTCTTCATCGCCGTGGCCGTGATCACGAACATCTGGTGCCAGAAGGCCATCGTCGTCTGCGTGGCGCGGACGCATCGCGCAGTCGGGGCGCTCGGCGAGGCCTGGCGCGAGTTCCGCGCCGACGCCGGCCGGCACATCGGCGTGGCCCTGATTCTGTTCCTGCTGCTGATCGTCGGCTCGGGCGTCTTCGCGTCGTTGTCCGCCGTGGCGAACATCAACGACTCGCTGGGGTTTCAGCTGGCCCTGATGCCGATGCAGATGGTCAGCTCGCTCGTGAACTCCGTCTTCTCCGCGATCGTCTCAGCCTGGTTCCTGGCCTGCTTCGCCGCCCTGGCGGTGGAGAAGCGGTGACGGCGGCGGAGCGCTTTCTCTCCCGCGACGCGGCCAGCTTCCGTCCCTCGGCGATCCGCGCGTTCGCGCGGCTGATCAATGACCCCGGCGTGATCTCGTTCGCCGGCGGCGTTCCGAACCCCGACACCTTTCCGGCCGAGCGCATCGCCGACATCGCCGCCGATGTCCTCGTCACGACCGGCTCGCAGCAGGCCCTCGACCTGGTCGCGCACGCTCTTCTCGATCCGGGCGACGTCGTCCTGGTGGAGCTGCCGACCTACATCGGCGGCACCGCTTCCTTCTACGCGCGGAGTGCGCGGCTCGAGGGGGTGGCGCAGGATGACGGCGGCATCGTGATCGAGTCGCTCGCCGCCGCCGCGGCGAAGCGGCCGAAACTCGTCTACACCATTCCGAACTTCCAGAATCCGTCCGGACGGCTGATGACGCAGCAGCGGCGCGCCGGCGTCCTGGCGCTCGCGGAGAAATACGATTTTCTCGTCATCGAGGACGATCCGTACGGAGAGCTGGTCTACGTCGACGGTGCGGACACCACGCCGATGAAGGCCGGCGACGATTCCGGACGGGTGATCTACCTGGGGTCGTTCTCCAAGGTGCTCGCTCCCGGTCTTCGCTGTGGCTGGATCGTCGCGCCGCCGTGGCTCTCCTCGCGGCTCGAGATCGCCAAGCAGGCCGCCGACCTCTGCTCGGGCATGCTCGACCAGTCGATGGTCGACGAATTCATCGCCGCCGGGGAGCTTCCGCACCAGATCGCGAAAGTGCGCGATTTCTACCGCGGCAAACGCGGCGTCCTCATCGCCGCGCTCGAGGAGCACTTCGCCGGCCGTGCCACCTGGACGGCAGCGGATGGAGGCCGCCAAGGAATCAGATGAGAGGTTGAAAGAGGGCGTGCGGCGGCTGCGGAACGTATTCGAAGGATGAAGGATGAAGGATGAAGGATGAAGGATGAAGGATGAAGTTTTCGTCTTCAATCCCTTCATCCTTCATCCTTCATCCTTTATCCTTCTTTCGGAGGTCTCTCTCTTGGATGCTCATCGCGGTGGCTGGATCGAAATCATCGCCGGAGGCATGTTCTCCGGTAAGTCGGAGGAGCTGATCCGGCGGCTCCGTCGCGCCGTCATCGCCCGCCAGCGCGTGCAGGTGTTCAAGCCGGTGATCGACGACCGGTCCGGCACCGACGAGGTCGTCTCCCGCGACGAGCGGCGGCTCAAGGCGGTGGGCGTGGCCACGAGCGCCGAGCTGCTCTCGCGCGTCGAGATCGGCATGCAGGTCGTCGGAATCGACGAGGTGCAGTTCTTCGACGACGGCATCGTCGACGTCTGCATGCAGCTCTCCGATGCCGGGATCCGCGTGATCGCCGCCGGCCTCGATCAGGATTACATGCGCCGCCCCTTCGGACCGATGCCGGCGCTGCTGGCCGTGGCGGAGGAAGTGGCCAAGATGCACGCGGTGTGCGTCCGCTGCCGCGGCGCCGCGCACTATTCACAGCGTCTCTCGGGCGGCAACGCGCAGGTCGAAGTGGGGGACTCGTCGTACGAAGCGCGCTGCCGCGCCTGCTACGAGGTCTACACCGCGTCCGCCGAAGAGGAACCGGCCGTCCAGCTGACGATGCCGCAGCCGGTGTGATGATCTCGCTCAAACGTTGTCTCGTCCTGACCGTGGTCGTCGCGGCCGCGTCGCTTCAGTGCCGCAGGGCTGAGGGCGTTCCGAAGGATCCTATCCTCCAGGAAGCGGAGGACGCGCTCGTCGCGTACGTGCAGATCGACACCTCGAACCCGCCGGGCAATGAGACGGCCGGCGCGAAGTTTCTGCAGCAGCTCCTGGCCAGGGAGGGGATCGAGTCGCAGCTCGTCGGCTCCGATCCGAACCGCCAGTCGCTCTATGCGCGGATCGTCTCCGGCTCGGACGAGAAGGCGGTCGTGCTCCTCCACCACATCGACGTCGTTCCCGCCGATCCCGCCGAGTGGGCGCGCCCGCCGTTTTCCGGCGTCCGCGACGCCGGGTACATCTGGGGCCGCGGCGCCCTCGACGTGAAATCGCTCGGCATCGCCCAGCTCATGGCCGTGATCGATCTGAAGCGTCGCGGCGCGAAACTGCGCCGCGACATCATCTATCTCGCCGTCGCCGACGAGGAGCTGGGAGGACTGAAGGGGGCGGGCGAGCTCCTGCAGAAACATCCGGAGCTGTTCGAGAACGTCGGCTTCGTCATCAACGAGGGGGGATACAACGAGACCATCGTCGACAAGATCACGTTCTGGGGCATCGAGATCCAGCAGAAGATTCCGCTGTTTCTCCGGCTCCACTCCAAAGGACTGCCGGGTCACTCCGCCGCGCCGCCCGACGACGGCGGCACGGTGGCGAAGCTCACGCACGCCATGTACGGGGTGATGAACATTCCCACGCCTTACCGGCTGAATGCCGACGTTCAGCGCTACTTCCACCTCAAGGGCAGGCACCGGACCGATCCGCGCGGCGCACTCATCGCGAAGATTGCCGAGCCGCTCGACATCGCACAGATCGAACGGGTTCTGACGCCCGGCTACAAGTCGCTGCTCCGTAACACGATCACGCTCACGCGCATCTCCGGCGGTCTCGCCGTCAACGCCATCCCGGCCACGGCGAGCGCCGACGTCGACATCCGTCTGCTTCCCGACGAGGATCCGCGGCGGATGATCGAGCGAGTTCGGCGCGAGGTCGGCGACAACGCCGAGGTGGAGGTGCTGCTCGCCGGCGAACAGACCGCCGCCAGCCCGGCGGACACGGAGCTTTACGCCGTTCTCGAAAAGGCGATGAAGAGGGATGAGCCGGGTTCCGCCGTGGAGCCGATCGTCGGCGCCGGCACATCGGACAGCCGTTTCTTCCGCGCTCGCGGGATCGTCGCTTACGGCATCGCGCCCTTCAAGGTGAATTACTACGATGCCGACAATGTGCACGGGGCGGACGAGCGAATCCGCGCCCGTTTCTTCGCCGAGGGTGTGACCCTCGTCCGCCAGATCGTGAACGACTTCTGCGTCGCGCCGAGGTGATGCGCGAAGCCCTTCGGCGTCACCGCTTCGCGTTTGCACTGATCGCCACTCTGGTGGCGGTCCTCTTTCTCGGTCCGGTGATCCGGCGGGAAGTATTCGTCGTCCGCGATCACACCGATTACTTCCAGCCTCTGCGCTTCTTCACGACGGTCCATCTGCGCGGACTCGCGCTTCCGCACTGGAATCCCTACAGCGCGTCGGGTGAGCCGTGGCTGGCCAATCCGCAGACCGGCGTCTTCTACCCGCCCGCCTGGCTCTTCCTCTTCCTGCCGTTCCACACCGCCTACATGCTGTTCCTGGCCGCACATCTGGCCATCCTCGGATGCGGCGCCTATCTGCTGTTCGCCCGCAGCGTGTCGAAAGAGGCGGCCCTGGTGGGCGGCGTCGCCATCGCCTTCTCCGGCCCGGTGCTGTCGCTGCTCGACGTCTCGAACAACCTGACCACCTTCGCCTGGGTCCCCTGGGTGCTCTGGTCAGTGCACCGGCCGGTCCGGGCGGCGTTGTTTCTCGCGCTCGCGTTTCTCGGTGGCGAGCCATTCTTCGCCGCACTCGCCGCATTCCTTTATGTTGCCGTCCGCGTCATTCCGAGCGGTAGCGAGGAATCTGGAGGGAGGGGCGGCGCCTGGAAGGACATCCTCCTCACCGCCGTCGCCGCGTTCGGCCTCTCCGCGATGCAGCTCCTCCCATTCCTGGAGATGGTGCGCGGCAGCGATCGCGCTGCGGGCCTGTCCGCTGCGGAGATGTTTCGCGAGTCGATGGCGCCGGCGGACTGGCTGCGGGTGGCGATCCCTCCGCGGCTGTCCGGCGGCGGCTTCGACCATGCACTCTCGCAGCATTTCATCCCCGTCATCTATGTGGGTCTGGCCGTGGCGGTGCTCGCGGTCCTGGCCTGGGTGTTCGTCCGGAGGAGGGAGGTCATCGGCTGGACCGCGCTTCTCGTCGTGGCGATCGTGATCGCTGCCGGATCGCACCTGCCGCTGGGCAGTCTCCTCGAGCATCTGCCGGTGACGCCGTTCCGCTACCCGTCGCGCGTGGTGCCGTTCGGCGCGCTGGCGCTCGTGGCGCTGGCCACGCTGGCGTGGGACCGGTTCCGGCCGCGGCGGCGATGGGCGGATCTGGTGATCGTGCTCGTTCTTCTCGTCGATCTGGTCCCGCGCGCGGCGCCGCTGCTGCGGACCGAGCCGTACGCGGGACCGCCGGCGGTTTATCCCTCATTCGCGGGACGACCGGCCAAGATGATCCGTATTCACAACCGGCCGATCGTCGACCGGCCGGCATGGATCGCCGGCTATCGCAACCTCTATCACGGCCGCTTCGATGCCTCGACCGCGGCGCCGCTGATCGAACGGCGCTACGACCGGTTTCAGACGGCCATGATGCAGGACCGCAGATTCGACCTTTTTCAGTTCGCCGCGGTGGGGTTCATTCTCTCCGACCACTGGATCGCCCCGCCGTTCCAGCCGCTGGCCACCGTGCGCGGTGTGACGATGTTTGCGAACCGCGGCGCACCGCCGATGGCGGCGCTGTGGACGTCGTGGCGTGCCATGCCCGATGACGAGGCGGCGCTCGAAGCGCTGATTGTGGAAGGAACGGACGCCGGCCTGCCCGTCGCCGGGGCGCCGCCCTCGCCCACTGAGGCCGCGGGACCTCGATTGTCGCCGGTGGAGAAGCTCTCGGTCGACACGAAGCGCGCGGCGGTGGTGGTCGATGCGCCGGCCGCCGGCATCGTGGTCATCACGCAGCAGGATGCGCGCTCGTGGCGCGTCTACGTCGACGGCGTGGAGGAGAGAAAACTGCTCGCCGGCGGAATCTTTCGCGCCGTGCACGTCCCCGCGGGCCGTCACGAAGTGGTATGGAGATGGAATCCGTCGATGCTGCGCATCGGCATCGCCATGACGATCATCACAGCTCTCTCACTCTACGCGAGCGCATTTGTCAAGCGCTTCCGGCGAAGAAAATTTTCTTCGTGACTGTCGAAATGTCAGGTGTAGAATCACGATCCTCTTCCCAACAATCACGAGGTTGAAACCGAAATGGTGAGTATCGACGACCGTCTGAATGCAATCATTCGCGAGTTGATCGGGAATGGCATAACGCTGGAGCAGGCGGTCGAAGCGTTCGAGGGCAAGTACATCGTCGCGGCGATGTCAGCGAGCCGCGGAAACGTGACGCAGGCTTCCAAGAAGCTCGGCGTCCACCGCAACACGCTGCACAACAAGCTCCGCACGCAGACGATGCTCAATGGCTTCGCCGATTCCGTCCGTCCCGTCCGCCGCCGTGTCTCCGCGAAGCGCGTTTCGGCTCCCTCGTCGAAGGGAAACAGCCGCGCCCGCTCGAATCGGCGTCAAAGCGAGTAGTATCCCCACGTTTTGACGTCTACCCCAGCGCTCCGTCAACGCTCGGAGCTCCACGAGAAGATCATCGACCTGCTCCGGCAGCGCGGCAGCCACCTGCTGCCGATCGCCGACATCCGCGAACGCCTGGCCGACCCCGACGTTACGACGGACCAGGTCCGCCGGGCCGTCGAGGAGCTCGAGAGCGAAGGGATCGTCATCCCGGTGCGAGGCAAGCGTTATTCGCTCCTCGAATTCACCCCCTACCACACCGGGCGCATCAAGATTCACGGTGAGGGGTTCGGGACGATCTTCGGCGGCGCCGGCGATCCCGACATCTACATCGACCGTCGCTCCCTCCGCGGAGCGATGAACGGCGACCTCGTCGTGGTGCGCGCCGACAAGCGAAAGCCGAAGTATCGAAAAGTGCACGGCCGCGATCTCATGGACGGCGAAGTCACGCAGGTGCTGCGGCGCGCGCACAGCACCGTCGTGGGTCGATTCCACGACAGCGGCACGCAGCCCTTCGTCGTCCCGTTCGACTTCCGCATCGATACGGACATCGCCATCGACAACCGCAACGACACGATGGGCGCGCGCGACGGCGAGATGGTCAACGTGGAGATCGACCGCTACCCCGATCGCACCTCGCAACTCGCCCACGGGCGCGTCGTGGAGAGGCTCGGCTTCATCGGAGAGCCGGGCGTCGACATCGAGGTCGTGATTCGTAAGTATCACATTTCGCATGAGTTCCCTCCGGAAGTGCTCCGCGAGGCCGACTCGATTTCCGACCAGGTTCCGCGGAAGGAGATCGAGCGGCGGACCGATCTTCGCGAGCACACCATCGTGACGATCGACGGCGAGACGGCCAGGGATTTCGACGACGCCGTCGAGGTCGAGACCCTCCCGAACGAAAACTATCGCCTTGGCGTTCACATCGCCGACGTCGCGCACTACGTGACGGAAGGGAGCGCCCTCGACCGCGAGGCGTACGAGCGCGGCACCTCCGTCTATTTTCCCGGCCGCGCCGTCGCCATGCTGCCCGAGCGGCTGTCGAACGGCATCTGCTCGCTGAATCCGCGCGTGGACCGCCTCACATTTTCCGCCGAGATCGAGATCGACAGGAAAGGGCGTTTCGTCGACCGCAGGTTCTACAAGTCCGTGATCCGGACCAGAGAGCGGATGACGTACACCGATGTGAACGCGATCCTCACGGGAGACGCGGCAGCGCGTGAACGGTACGGATATCTCGTCGAGACCTTTGAGCGGATGCACGCCCTCTACGAGATCCTGCGGGCGCGTCGCGATGCCCGCGGCTCGATCGACTTCGATCTCCCCGAGGCCGACGTGCTCCTTGGCGAATCGGGCGACATCGAAGCGATCAGGGCCACGGAGCGCAACGTCGCTCACCGCCTCATCGAGGAGTTCATGCTGGCGGCGAACGAAGTCGTGGCCCAGGAGCTGACGTTCGCGAACCAGCCGGGCGTCTTTCGCGTGCACCAGCAGCCCGACCCGCAGCGTCTCGAAGATCTCAAGGGCATCCTCAAGGAGTTCAAGCTCACGCTGCGCGGCGACACGGAGGAGATCCGTCCCGCCGAGCTGCAGCGCATCCTGCGGGAAGTGGAGGGGAGACCGGAGGAGAGGTTTCTGACGAACCTCGTCCTCCGCTCGATGAAGCGCGCGACGTACAACGAAGAGAACCTCGGCCACTTCGCGCTGGCGCTCCAGCATTACTGTCACTTCACGTCGCCGATCCGCCGCTATCCCGATCTGATCGTGCACCGCCGTCTGGCGGAGTTGCTCGAGATCGGACCGCTGCACGGAGAACGCCGCGAAAAGATCGAGGCGGCTCATCCGGTGTATGCGCAGCAGTCGAGCGAGCGCGAGAAGCGCGCCGAGGATGCGGAGCGGGAAGTGCTGGAGTGGAAGAAAGTGATCTTCATGCGCGACAAGGTCGGCCACCAGTTCGAGGGCATCGTCACCGGCGTCCTTCCGTTCGGCATCTTCGTCGAGCTGGACGAAGTGTTCGTGCAGGGGATGGTTCCGATCGCCACGATCGGGAAGGAGTTCTGGAACTTCGCCGACCGGGAGCACCGCCTGCGCGGCGAGTCGACCGGGCGGGAGATCCGGCTGGGGGACCGCGTGAAGATCGAAGTCAAGTCGATTGATGAAGATCGGCGCCAGATCGAGTTCCGGTTGCTGGAAGTATCTGGCTCTCCGATTGCACGCCGGGAGAAGTGAGATCATGGCGGACACCAGTGCACGCATCAGGCAGCTCGTAGACGGACGGGTTGCGCTCGAAAACCAGTTGCAGAACGAGCACGGAGAGCTCTCCGACTCCGTGTCGCGCCGCTACGACGACTCCTACGCGGCGCTCCAGCGGCAGCTGGCGGCGCTCTTCAAGGACGCGGGCGATGAGTCGCAGCGCATCACCATCATGCTGGAGATGATGCGCATCCTCGAGAACCGCCTCGTCTACCTGCAGCACTTCGTCGTCGACCCCGGCCCGGACAATCGCGTCCTGGCCCAGCTCGTGACGAAGTTCATCGATCAGGTCTCCAGCGAGCGCAGCAACGTCCTCAGCACGCTCGAGGCCACGTACTTCCGCGCCGTGGCGGCGTTGTACGCCGGCGACGTGCCGCAAGCGCGCGACGGGTTCCGCCAGGCGTGCGCGTCGGAGGAGTCCGACGAGGCCAACGACATCAAGTACAAGTCGTACGTGATTCTCGGTCATCTCTCGCACGAGGACCGCGACTACGCGAAAGCGAAGGAGCTGCACGATCAGTCCATTCGTTACTCCCACAACGACAACGTCACGGCACAGGCTCTGGCGCTCAAGGCCCTCAACTCCTACGCGTTGCAGGATCACAGCGAGGCGGTCCGCCTGTTCGAGGAGTCGCTCCGGCTCTTCGACGCTGCCCAGCCCTTCTTCAACTCGTACTTCCACCGCAACGCTCTGCTCTTCTGTGGCGCGATCTACTTCGATCGCCGCGACTACGAGCGCGCCGGCGACTACTACCGCCGCGTCCTCGATGCGGTCGAGCAGAGCTCCTACGATTACTTCGACGCGCTCTCGCACCTCGGCCGCATCGCCTATGCGCAGGGGCGCTACGACGACGCCTTGGCCGCGTTCGAGAAGGCGGTGGCCTTGCACAAGTTCAGCGAGAACGAGTACATCGTCGACACCTACTTCTGGATTGCCCGCTCGCACCTCAAGCGCGACCGCGCCGACCTGGCCCGCCCCTATCTCGAAAAGATCGCCGCCAGCGAAGTCCGCTACGAGAAAAAGCCCCAGGCCGTCGAGCTCCTCCGCAAAGTGAGTTAGGGGGTCAGGCCTTCCCTTTTACCTTTCTCCACCAGCGGTGGAGAAAGGTAAAAGGGAAGGCCTGACCCCCTAGCGGAAGCGGGCGACGACGAAGGCGATGTCGTCGCGGAACTCTTCGATCACCGAGAAGCCGGTGACGTCGGCGTGGATGCGCTCGTGGAGCGTGGCCAGGGCGGCGTCGGCTCCGTCCTCGAGCATCGCCGCCACGCGATCGATCGAGTAGAACTCTCCCGCTTCGCTGCGCATGTCGGTCAGGCCGTCGGTGTAGACGAAGAGCGTGTCGCCGGGGGCGACCATCATCGAGCGTTCCTCGAAGGTCATGCTCGGCATCGCCCCGAGGAGGTTGCCGGGGTCTTCGAAGGTCTCGGTCCGCCGTGTGGCGCGACGGAAGAGCAGGAACGCCGGATGCGCCGCATTCGCGTACTGGAGGCGCCGGTCGGAGTTGACCCGGAAGATTTGCGCGGTGGCGAACTGGCTCGGAAGGCTGACGCTGTGCAGGAAGTCGTTCAGCTGGGCCATGAAGTCGGCCAGCGATCGATCGGCCGCCGCCTCCGTATGGATGTAGCTCTTCAGCAGCGACACCAGGATGGCGGCCGGCAGGCCGTGGCCGGATACATCGGCGACGAAGAGGTAGAGCGACCCGTCCTGCGAGAAGTAGTCGTAGAAGTCGCCCGACAGCGTCGCGCTGGGGATGTAGGACGAGCGGATCTCGACGCGGTCGGTGGCGAATGAATCCTCAGGAACCAGCGCCTCCTGGACTCGACGGGCGATCTGAAGATCGCGCGTCATGGCCTGGTTCATCCGGCGCAGCTCGTCCTGATAGTCCTTGACGCGCAGGAGGGCTCGCAGCCGGGCCAGGAGGACCTCCGTCTCGGCTCCTTTCGTAACGAACTCATCCGCGCCGGCCCCGAGACCATCCACCACGTGCTGCGCGGAATCGGCGCCGGTGAGGAGAAGGACCGGGATGGTCTTCAGCTGCGGATCGCTCTTGATGCGCCGCGTCACCTCGAAGCCATCCATGACCGGCATCCGGTAGTCGACGATGAAGGCGTCCGGAACGATGCTCGAGGCGACGGCGAGGCCTTCCTCGCCGGAATGGGCGGGGGCCACGTCGTAGCCCCGCCGCTCGAGAAAGCGTCGCGTCACCTGCAGGTCGTTGGCGTTGTCGTCGATGATGACGATGCGCTGTCGCTTCTCCATGGCAGCAGTCGCGTAGCTTAGCAGTTACGCTTAGGGCCGATGAAGCTCATCGTGGGGCTCGGGAACCCGGGCGCGGAGTACGAAAACACACGCCACAACATCGGCTGGCGGGTGGCGGACGCGTTCGCCAAGAAATTCCGGATCGCGGTCACCGTCCACGAGAAAAACGCGATGACCGGCAGCGGCCGGGTGGGGGGCGGCAGCGTCCTGGTGGCGAAGCCCCTCACCTTCATGAACCTCTCGGGCGATGCCGTACGGCTCCTGGTCAACGCCTACGCGGAGTCGCTGCAGGATCTCATCGTCGTGTACGACGACGTCGACCTCCCTGCCGGCAGGCTGCGACTGCGCCCGTCCGGTTCGGCCGGGACGCACAACGGGATGCGCTCGATCGTCGCGGCCCTCGGCCGCGAGGACTTTCCGCGCCTCCGCGTCGGCGTGCGCGGCGGCGGCGAGTTCGATCGCCTCCGCGACTACGTTCTGGACCGGTTCACGCCGGAGGAGGAACCGCTCGTCGACAGCAGCGTGCAACGCGCCGTCGACGCGCTGGTTCTCTTCTGCCGTGGCGACCTCCGCCGGGCCATGAACGAGTACAACCGCGATGAAGTGACGCCCGGCGAGTGACAGTTGTACCCTGACGCCCTATGACCCAGATCCACACCCTCGGCGAACTGCGCAGCGCGGGCTATGAGGTCCGTTCCGTCAAGGACGAGATGCGCGCCAATCTCCTGTCGCAGATCGCCGGCGGCGTCAAGACTTTTCCAGGCATCCATGGCTACGACCGCACCGTCATCCCCGCCATTCACAACGCCGTGCTGTCGAAGCACGACATCATCCTCCTCGGTCTGCGTGGCCAGGCCAAGACCCGGATCCTCCGGTCGCTGACCGGGCTCCTCGACGAGAGCATTCCGATCGTCGCCGGCTGCGACATCAACGACTCCCCGTTCGCGCCGGCGTGCAAACGTTGCCGGCGTCTGGCCGTGGAGCAGGGCGATGAACTTCCCATCGCCTGGCTGCGGCGTGAGGAGCGTTACCGCGAAAAACTGGCCACGCCCGACGTGACGGTGGCCGACCTCGTGGGCGACATCGATCCGATCAAAGCAGCCAACCAGCGCCTGACGTACGCCGATGAGGAGGTCATCCACTACGGGATCATTCCGCGCACGAACCGCGGCATCTTCGCCATCAACGAGCTGCCCGATCTCGCGCCGCGCATTCAGGTGGCGCTGCTGAACATCCTCGAGGAGCGCGACCTGCAGATCCGCGGCTTCCCCATCCGGGTTCCGATGGACGTGGTCCTGGTCTTCAGCGCCAATCCCGAGGACTACACGAGTCGGGGGAACATCATCACGCCGCTGAAGGACCGGATCGATTCCCAGATCCTGACGCACTATCCGCAGAGCATCGAGACCGCGCGGCGTATCACCGAGCAGGAGGCGTGGCTCGACCGGCGTGCCGAGGCCACGATCGACGTCCCCCTGTACGTGCGCGAGCTCGTGGAGAACATCGCCTTCGCGGCACGCGATTCGGAGCTCGTCGATCAGTCGTCCGGCGTCTCGGCCCGCCTGACCATCGCGGCGATGGAGCTGCTGCAGTCGAATCTCGAGCGGCGCGCGGCCCTGACCGGCGATCGCTATCTCTTCCCCCGTTTCTCGGATCTGGCGATGGTGCTTCCCGCCATCACCGGCAAGGTGGAGATGGTTTATGAAGGGGAGCAGCAGGGGGCGGAGGTGGTGGCGCGGAAGCTGATCGGAACCGCGGTGGCGAAGCTGTTCGAGCAGAAGTTTCCGCCGATCGAGCGGGCCGGGCGGACGCAGGAACGGCGCGGCTACGAGGTCGATGCCGACGATTTCGACGACGCGTTCGCGGGGAGGCGGAAGAAGCGGCCTGGACCGCCCGCGCACCAGGGCGCGGCCGAGGACACCGGCGCTCCGAAGGTTTCCGAGGCGGCGTATGAATCGATCCTGGGATGGTTCGCCGACGGAAACCAGGTCACGCTTTCCGACGAGCAGCCCTTTGCCGAATACTTCGCGGAGCTGAAGCGGGTGTCGCGGCTCGCCGATACGGCGGCAAAGTACGTGCAGCCATCGCGGGATGAAGAGCTCGCGTTCTGGATGGAGATGATTCTGGAGGGCCTGCACCAGGCCGTCCGCCTTTCGCGGGAGGATCTCGATTCGACGATCACGTTCCGCGAGCTGATGAAATTCAACGTATTGAGGACTGTGAAATGAGGAAGCTGATGATCGTTGCGGCGCTGGCCCTGGCCTGCCA
Organism: Thermoanaerobaculia bacterium; assembly: GCA_035525015.1. Classification (GTDB taxonomy): domain Bacteria; phylum Acidobacteriota; class Thermoanaerobaculia; order Gp7-AA8; family Gp7-AA8; genus DATLEX01. Next base: position 24,205 of record DATLFC010000237.1, read on the forward strand.
GCAGACGGAGACCACGACAACGACGGCCACGAGCCCGGAGGAGAAGGGAGCGGCAGCAGGTTCGACGCTGCACTCCTACGCGCGGCCGGCCGAGGCATCGGTCGAGCACGTGACGCTCGATCTCGGTGTCGATTTCGCGAAGGACCAGCTCGCCGGGACGGCCACGCTCCGGATCCGCAACAGTGGCAAGGCGAACAAGCTCGTGCTCGACACGCGTGATCTGACGATCAACCGCGTCACGCTCGACAACGGGACCGCGGCGAACTACCGCGTCGGCGCGGTGAATGGCGTGTTCGGCGCTCCGCTCGAGATCGACATCACCCCGCAGACGAAAACAGTGGCGATCGAATACGCAACGAGTCCGAATGCGGCCGCGCTCCAGTGGCTCGAGCCGCTGCAGACCGCGGGAAAGAAGCATCCGTTCCTTCTCTCCCAGTCGCAGGCCATCCTGGCGCGGACGTGGGTACCGCTGCAGGACACGCCGAGCGTCCGCTTCACGTACGACGCGACCATCCGCGTACCGCGGGAGCTGATGGCCGTCATGAGCGCCGAGAACCCGACGACGAAGACGCGCGACGGCGTCTACACCTTTCGCATGCCGCAGCCCATCCCGTCGTATCTCATGGCGCTCTCGGTCGGCGATCTCGCCTTCCGCAGCCTCGGCTCCAACACCGGCGTTTACGCGGAGCCCTCCGTGATCGACCGCGCCGCGCGGGAATTCAGCGACACGCAGAAGATGATGGCCGCCGCCGAGAAGCTGTACGGCCCCTACCGGTGGGGACGCTACGACATGCTCGTGCTTCCGCCCAGCTTCCCGTTTGGCGGGATGGAGAACCCGCGCCTCACGTTTCTCACGCCGACGATGATCGCCGGCGACCGCTCTCTCGTCGCGCTGATCGCGCACGAGCTGGCGCATTCGTGGTCGGGCAACCTCGTCACGAACGCGACGTGGAACGATTTCTGGCTGAACGAGGGATTCACCACCTACATCGAGAAACGGATCAGCGAGGAGCTGTACGGGCGCGAGCACGCCGAGATGCTCTGGACCCTCGGTCTCAAGGACCTGCGCGATGACTTCGAGGACCTCCCCCCGGCGGACGAGCACCTCGTTCTCGACCTGGCCGGGCGCGATCCGGACGAAGGCCTCACGCAGGTGGCCTACGAGAAAGGAGCGCTGTTCCTCCGTCTCATCGAGGAAACGGCGGGGCGCGACAAGTTCGACGCCTTCCTCCGAAAGTACTTCGACGACTTTGCGTTCCAGACGATGAGCACCGACAGGTTCGTTCAGCTCCTGCGCGAGCGGCTGCTCGTGCCCAACAACATCGATGAGAACCGGCTGCAGATCAACGCCTGGCTGCACGGGCCGGGTCTGCCGCCGAACGCTCCGGTACCACAGTCCCAGGCCTTCACGAGAGTGGAGGCGCAGGCGAAAGCGTTCGCATCGGGGACGCCCGCATCTTCGCTGCGGACGGCGAACTGGACGACGCAGGAGTGGCTGCATTTCATCAACTCTCTGCCGAGACAGATTCCGCCCGACCGGATGCGCGCACTCGATCAGCAGTTCCGCTTCACGCGCAGCGGCAACAACGAGATCCTCGCCGCCTGGCTCAGTCTCGCCATCGAGAACGACTACCAGACGGCCTACCCGGCGCTGGAACAGTTCCTGACCTCGCAGGGCCGCCGCAAGTTCCTCGAGCCGCTCTACAAGAAGCTGGCAGCCACGCCGGAAGGGATGGAGCGCGCGAAGGCGATCTACGCGAAGGCGCGTCCCGGCTATCACAGCGTATCGAGGCAGACCATCGACGGCGTTCTGAAGTGGCAGGGGTGATCGCATGGTGAAGGTAGCGGCAGAGATTCCTGGAGAGCTTGCGCGGCAGATCGACCGCATCATCCGCGATGGGTGGTTTCCCGATCAGGAGACGGTCGTCCGGGAGGCGCTCAGCCAATTCGTCGACGCCAAGTCGTTCCTCGGCGATTCGCCGCGGATGCTGCATCGCTTCGCCGCCGACGCGCTGAACGACTCCAAGCCGGAGACGGCGCTGCGTTTCGTCAACCGGGCCCTGACGCTGCTGTCGAACACCGAGGTGACCGACTTCACGCTGTATCAGGCCCTCATCGAGTTGCGCGTGCAGGTGTTGTTGATCCTCGGACGGGAAGCCGAAGCGCGCACATCGCTGCAGGAAGCGCAGGAGCGGTTGCCGAACAACCCCGCCATTGCCAGATGGATGGAAAAGTTAGGAAACCAGGGTTAACCGCCCTGACCTCCCCATGCGCCACCGATACGGCTACCTCGACCCCGATCTCATCCGGCAGATCCTCAACGAGATGGGGCTGCGCCGTCTTTTCAACCATCTCCTCCTCCAGACCGGCGGCGACGTCGAAGAAGCGATGCGGTGGATGCGGGCGCTGCAGGATCGCGGACTGATCGATCCCGGCGTCGACCTGGAGGCCTTCTTCGCCCGGCTGGTGGAGGAGAACGTTCTCGGACAGGATGCCGAGGGGAACGTGGTGCTCGCCGCGGGAGGGGAGCGGCAGATCCGCCGCGATGCGCTCGACGAGATCTTCGGCGGTCTCGACAAGTCGGCCGCCGGCTATCACTCCGTGGCGCAGGCGGGGCAGGGGAGCGAGCGCCTGACCGAGACCCGGTCGTGGCAGTTCGGCGACGATCCGATGTCGCTCGATTCCGTCCGGACTCTGCAGAACGCGATGAAGCACAACGACCCCTCCGATCCGATCTCGCTGGTGGAGGAGGATTTCGAGGTCTTCGAGACCGAGCACAACTCGAGCTGCGCCACGGTGGTCATGATCGACATCTCGCACTCGATGATCCTGTACGGCGAGGATCGGATCACGCCGGCCAAGAAGGTCGCCCTCGCGCTCACGGAGCTCATCCTGACGAAGTACCCGAAGGATTCGATCGACGTCCTGCTGTTCGGCGACCACGCGGTCGAGGTCCCCATCTCCGAGATCCCCTACGTCAAGGTCGGTCCGTTTCACACGAACACGAAGGCGGGGCTGGAGCTTGCGCAGCGGATCCTCCGGCGCCGCAAGCACAACAACAAGCAGATCTTCATGATCACCGACGGCAAGCCGTCGGCACTGCACGAGGGAGGAAGGCTCTACACGAACTCCTTCGGCCTCGACATGAAGATCGTCAACCGGACGCTCGAGGAGGCCGACCGCTGCCGCCGCGCCGGCATCCCCATCACCACGTTCATGCTGGCCACCGACCCGATGCTGGTGAACTTCGTCGAGCAGCTCTCCCAGATCAACCGCGGCCGCGCCTTCTACTCCTCGCCCGACCGCCTCGGCGAGTACATCCTGGCCGACTACATCCGCAACCGGCGGAAGTTCGTCCACTGACGCCCTGTTCTGCGGCGCGCATGCGCAAATTTCTCCCCATCCTCTTTCTTCTCGCCGCAACCGCGTCTGCCAACGACCTCACCGTCAGGTCGATGCAGTCGGGGGGGAGCACCACTCCCATCCACGACAGAGGAATTCATGGAGAGGGGCAGATCATCGCCATCCTCGACACCGGCGCCGACTGGACGATCTGCCATCTGGCCGAGCCCGACGGGTCGCGGCCGCCGATCAACACCGGCACTCCCGCCGGAGGACTGGAGTGGCAGAACCTCGATCTGACGCGCCGGAAGATCATCGCTTACAACTTTCTCTACTCGTGCAAGCAGTATCCGGGTGCCCCGGCGTGCGACGATCCGGCGCGACCCGAGGACTACTACGACAGCGAGACCGGTCACGGGACGCACGCCGCGACGACGGCGGCCGGCGATCGCGGCACCCCGATCGTGCATGACTCCGGCGATGCCATCGCCCCGGCGGCGAAGCTGGTCATTCAGGACGGCGGATTTCTCGAGAGCGATCTCTGTACGTTCCGCCCCGGCTTCGGATGCCCGGTCAACATGACGCCAATCCTCGATCAGGCCTACAGACAGGGCGTCCGGATCCACTCGAACTCGTGGGGCGATCGCCAGGGGAGCGAGCAAGGGTCGGCCCCTGCGGCGAACTATCCGCAGTCGGCCTTCGACGTCGACGCGTTCGTCTGGAGCCATCCCGATATGCTCGTCGTCTTCAATACCGGCAACTACATGGGCAGCGATCCGTTCCCGCCGGCGAGCTCACTCTCCGCACCGGGATCGGCCAAGAACACGCTGCAGGTCGGCGGGACGCGTGCGTGGCAGGGCTACGGCGACAACGTCCTGGCCGGCTACAGCCTGGTGGGGCCGGCGCGCGACGGGCGCATCAAGCCGGACGTCGTCGGTCCCGCGTTCGTGCGGGCCGGCGACGCGGTGCTGTGGGCTGGCTCGACTTGCGGCGCCACACCGCAGCCGGGCACGTCGTGGGCGTCTCCGTCAGTGGCCGGCGCTGCCGCGCTGGTCCGGCAGTACTACGTGGACGGCTTCTATCCGACAGGCATGCGCAACGCCGCGGACAGCTTCACTCCGAGTGCCGCGCTGCTCAAAGCGACAATCATCGCGGCCGCGCGGCCGGTTCCGCAGCGCCTGAGCGCATTCCTTTCCCTCGTCCCCGCCGCCCCCGTCCCGTCGTTCGAGCAGGGCTGGGGCTTCCCGGTCCTCGACGACGTTCTCCACTTTCAGGGAGATGCGCGGCGGCTTCGCGTTTACGACGTGCCGCTCGACCGCGGCCTCGCCGTCAGCGGGAGCTTCACGACCACGGTCAAAGCGCGTCCCGGGACGGAGCTGAAAGCGGTGCTCGTCTGGACCGATCCGCCGGGTCACGTGGCCGGCGTTTCCGACATGGCGCCGCAACTGGTGAACGACCTCGATCTGCGCGTGATCACGCCCGCCGGCGAAACGGTGGGAGGAACGGATCGCCTCAACAACGTCGAGGTGGTCTCGATCGGGTCGCCGGCCGATGGCGTCTACACGGTCCAGGTTTCCGCCTCGCGGCTCGGGTCGGGGCCGCGGCAGGGATACGCGCTCGTGCTGACGGGGGACTTCGAGCCGAACGCGGCGCGGAGGCGCGCCGTGGGGCGCTGAGCGCGTCGTATATCATCGCGCGCCATGCTTGGACGTGATTACCTCCGCGAACGCGCGGACGAATATCGCATCGCTCTCGAGAACCGCGGCGCGGCGGTCGATCTCGATCGCTTTCTCGCCGTCGACGCCGAGCGCCGCCGCATCATCGTGCAGGTCGAGTCGCTCAAGAACCAGCGGAACGTCGCCTCCGAGGAGATCGCGACTCTCAGGAAGAACAAGCAGGACGCGGCGGCGCAGATCGAGGCGATGAAGCGTGTTGGCGACGAGATCAAACAGCTCGACGAGCGGCTCGCCGCAACCGAGGAGGAGTTGGCGGCCCTCGAGCTCGGATTCCCGAACGTCCCACACGCCAGCGTTCCTGTCGGGCCGGACGAATCCGCCAACCGCGTCGAGCGTACCTGGGGCGAGAAACCGCGCTTCGACTTCGCTCCGAAACCGCACTGGGAAATCGGCGAAGCCCTCGGCATCCTCGACTTCGATCGGGCCGCGAAAATCACCGGGACGCGCTTCGCGGTCCTCTATCAGGGCGCGGCCAGACTGAGCCGCGCCCTCATGGCCTTCATGCTCGATCTCCACTCCGATCAGGGGTACATCGAGGTGCTCCCACCCTTCATCGCCAATGCCGACTCGCTTCGCGCGACGGGACAGCTGCCGAAGTTCGGTGAAGACCTCTTCAAGCTCGAAGGAGACAAGCCCTACTACCTCATCCCGACGGCGGAAGTGCCGCTGACGAACCTTCATCGCGACGAGTTTCTCGACGCGGCGAAGCTCCCGCTGCTCTATACCGCCTACACGCCCTGCTTTCGCGCCGAGGCCGGCGCGGCGGGGAAGGACACGCGGGGATTGATCCGCCAGCATCAGTTCGAGAAAGTCGAGCTGGTGAAGTTCACGATGCCCGACCAGTCTTGGGACGAGCTCGAGAGACTCACTGCCGATGCCGAAGCCGTTCTCCAGGCCCTCGGACTCCACTACCGCGTCGTGACTCTCTCCACCGGCGACATGAGCTTCTCCTCGGCCAAGACCTACGACATCGAGGTGTGGCTGCCGGGACAGGAGACGTTCCGGGAGATCTCGTCGTGCTCGAACTTCACCGATTTCCAGGCGCGCCGCGCCGCGATCCGCTACCGCACCGCCGACAAGAAGACCGGCTTCGTGCACACCCTCAACGGCTCCGGCCTTCCCCTGGGACGCACGCTCGTCGCCCTGCTCGAGAATTACCAGCAGCCCGACGGCCGCGTCCTCATCCCCGCCCCCCTCCGCCCCTACATGCGCGGCCAAAAGTTGGTGTCAGGTCTGTAAAAGCAACTTTTCACCACAACTGCCGGTCAATAATGGTGAAAAGTTGCTTTTACAGACCTGACACCAACTTTTCGTATTTGACTTCGGTGGCGCCGAGGCGGAGGGTGTCGCCGCTTCGCAGGGTGGCGTGAAAGACGCGGGTTCCGTTTACCCAGATTCCGTTGCGGCTCTTGAGGTCTTCGATGGCGTAGCCTTCGCCGGAGCGGAAGAGGCGCGCGTGAAAGCCTGAGACGCCCAGGTCGGTGATCTGGATGTTGTTGTCGCGATGGCGGCCGACGAGATACTCGGGCTCGGTGAGGGGAATGGTGCGCGGCTCCGCGCCGGCGTCGCCGATGACGAGCTGCGCCACGACGACGGCCGTCTCCTCTTGATCGCGGATGAGAACCGACGTCGCATCGCCCACCTCGGCGTCGCGAACCGTCGGCTCGGCATGAAAGATCGGTGCGGTCTGCCGCAGGGTGTCGTCGTGCGTGGTCGGCCGCACCGTTTGCGGCTCGCCCGGCTCCCGCACCGGCTCGATCAACTGGTTCGCGGCGAGCCCGTAGACGACGCGGTAGACGATCAGCGGATCCTCATCGGAATCGCGGACGAGGTCGTCCAGACTGCGCCGTCCGTCGATCATGAAAAGAAGCTTCCACTCCTCGGCGGTGAGGGTGATCTTGTCCTCGCGTGGCGCGGCCACGACTCGATAGACCGCGCCGCCGTCGGGCAGCAGCTCCAGACAGTGCTGCCATTCCTCGATCCGCCGCGCCCCCTCCATGATCAGATTCGGCATATCGACGCTGATCGTCACCGCGTACTCCGGCAGGTCGAGATCCTCCGCGAACTCGAAGGTCCCGGACATCCAGACGAACGCATCGAACAGCACCTCGGTGACCTGGATGCGGAGGAACTCGCGGAGCTGGTCCTCGGTCAGCACGCCCTGCTGCAGGGCAATCTGTCCGAAGCGGCGACCCTCTCGCACGAGAGCATCGATCGCTTCGAACTGCGCGGCGGTGATCTTCTTCTTCCGGAGAAGAATGGCGCTGAGCCGCAGCTTCTCCTGATCCGACGAGGCGTGAACGACCGCGCCATTGACGAAGACCACCGTCGCGCGCGCTTCGCCGTGGACAAGAGCGAGCGTTCCACTCTTCCGTCCCATGCTGAGGAACGTCAGGATGTCAGCCAGTTTGAAAGCGCCGAGGCTTCCTCGCAGCACCGCATCGGACATTGGATCGAAGCGATTGTACGCTCAGCCAACCGTCGCGATCACCGTGTAGAGCGACACCGACGAGATCAGCACCCACAGGATGACGCCCAGCAGCAGGGCTCGGGGACCGACCGTTGCGAGGGCGCGCCGGGAGAGGCCTGCGCCGATCAGGAGCAGCGTCACGGTCAGACCTGTGCGGGCGGCGGCGGTGACGAGCGCCCACAGCTCTTCCGCGGCGGGGACCGCCGTCCGGAGGATCGAAGCCGCCAGAAACAGCACGATGAACCACGGCACCGCGACGCGGACGCCTTTCCTGCGGAACGCCGCCGCGGTCAGCAGCGTGAGCGGCACGATCCAGAGCGCGCGGGCGAGCTTGACCGGCGTGGCCACCTGCAGCGCGTCGAACCCGTACCGCGACGCCGCCCCGACCACCGAGCTGGTGTCGTGGATGGCGATTCCGGCCCAGACGCCGAACTGCGTCTGCGACATGCCGAGCGCCGCGCCGAGGGGAGGGAAGACGAAGAGCGCGATGGCATTCAGGATGAAGATCGTGCCGAGCGAAACGGACATCTCCTCGTCCGATGCGCGGACGACCGGCCCCACCGCGGCGATGGCGCTGCCGCCGCAGATGGCCGTGCCGGCTGAGATGAGGTGCGCCGTGGTGGTGCGTACGCGGAGCATCCGTCCCACCGCGTATCCGACCGCGATCGTCCCGATGATGCTGACGATCGTGAAGACGAGACCGATGCGTCCCGCCGCGATCACCTGGTGAAGGTTGATTCCGAATCCGAGCCCGACGACCGAGGCCTGCAGGAGGATGCGGGTCGCCTTCGCGTTCGCGGCGGGCCACGGATGTCCGATCGTCAACGCGATCGCCACTCCGATCGCGAGCGCGATGGGAGGCGTGGCCCAGGGAGTCAGGCAGAAGGCGATTCCGATCAGGAAGAGCGCGATGCGTGTGAGGTGCATCACCTTAATTGCGGCGGCGATTCTATATGTGCAGAATTGGAGTCGGGATGCATCTGACGAAGGAAGAGGTGAAGGGACTCGCCCGGAGGCGCCATTGCCCGAGGTGCGATCTCGACAAGACGGTCGGCAACGCGCTCTGCAGCCGCTGCCGCTCGAAACTCCCCCAGCACATGCGCGTGCCGCTCGAGCACATCCCGACGAGAGAGCCTTCGAGCGTCAGCCGCGCGCTGCGCGCCGCCGCCGACTACTTCAACGTCCACTTCCAGTCGGTGAAGAAGTTCGGGGGCGGTAAGAAGCGGTGAGCGTGGCAAGCTCCTGGGCGCGGTCGTCGCCGGGAGCTTCCTGCGCCAGTGCGGCGGCGGCCTCGGCGACACCTGTCGCCCCCCGCGCACCGCTCAACGACTCGCTCCACGTCGCGCTGAGCGTGGCCAGGCGATGCCGCCGCGAAGCCGACTGCCAGCTCCGCTCGAGATCGCGCGCGTAGACCGGCTGCGTTGTGTTGGTCTTCTGCCCGCTCGCCGGCGAGACGTAATCGAGCAGGATCGTGGCGACACGCTGCTCGGGCCGGGTCCCGGCCGCCAGCCGCACTTCCACGAGCCCGGTCACCGAGGTCCCGGTCGTCAGAAGCTTGTTCTCGTCCGACGATGGCCGGACGTCGCTGATGGTTCGGTATGAGTGGATGATCGACGTTTCCAGCGCGATCGAAAGCTGCGCCAGCCGGAGCTGTTCGCCCGTTCCGGCGGCCGGCACATCGATGGTGTAGCGGATCACGGCTGTGTCATCGGCGGCCAGCGGCGCACGCGACGCTTCCACCTGGAGGCGGATGTCATGCAGATCGGGCTGCGGCGGACCGGCGAAATGATCGATCACCGCGCCGACGTCCACACCCGCGGGTGATTCACCCTCGCCGATCAGTTTCTTCAGGCGGTCGACCTCTGTCTCCGCCTGCGGGTCGTCGCGCGCTTCGAATCGCGCGACGGCGAGATCGTTCGCCGCCGCTCCGGCATCCGGCTGACGACGGCGCCCCGCGGACGGCTCGATCGCTTCGGCGACTGCTTCCCTCATCTCCGCGACGGCGGGTGGAGGGGGAGGCGGTGCGGCGGGGAGCGGCGCGGCGGGAGGCGGCGCCTCCGCCGTTTCGGCCGGTTTTGCGGCTGCGAGCTTCGGTCTGGCGGCGGGGGGCGCTGGTGAGGCCCCCCCCGCTCCAACGACTCGCTGGGGGGGTGGGGTTGGAGCGGGCGTGTCCAGATCCTGCTGCTGCTGGACATCGTCCTTCACTGCCGATTCCGCGATCGCCGCGACCGGTTCCGTAACGGTGGTTTCGGCCTCATCGGTTCGCGAGAGGAATTCGACGGCGAAGAACGCCGAGGTGACGAGAAGGATGATCGACGCGGCGACGCGAAGGCTGAATCCGATCGAGCGGGAGAGCCGCTGGCGATCGCGACCCGCGTCGAGGTACTCCGGGATATCGGCCTTGATGCGGTCCGCCAGATCGGAAGGCGGCTTCGCGACCGGTGCCATCGACAGCTTGCGCTGCAGTTCTGCTTTTCGTTTCTGAGTCATCGGAGATCCTCGTCCATCATCGCCTCGAGGATCGAAAACGCCTTGTGGAGCCGCTTGCGGATGGCAACCGTGGTGATGTTTTCGAGCTGGGCGATTTCCCTGACCGGCAATCCTCCCCAGAAGTGCGCCGTCACGGTGAAGCGCAGATCGTCGGGAAGGCGGAGAACCGCGGCGCGGACGCGCTCCGAGTCCTCCTTCTGAAGCAGGACCTGGTCGGCGGCCGGGTCGTCGCCCGCCAGGTCGGCTGCATACGGCTCATCGAGCGAGGTGGTGCGCCGCGGCCGGCGCACGTGATTGAGGAACGTCGTGTACGCGATGCGGTACAGCCAGGTGAACAGTTGCGAACGGCCGTCGAACCGGCGCAGGGCCGACCATGCCTTCTGGTAGGTCTCCTGCGTCAGGTCGGCCGCGAGATCGCCGTCCGAGCAGAGCCGGAACAGCGATGCGTACACGGCCGGGTACGTCCGCTCCACCATCGCCTCGGCAGCGTCGCGGTCGCCGGACCGGATCGCCTCCAGCAGCGCCCGTTCGTCGGCCCACCGGCTGGATGGCTCCCGTTGCGGTTCGGGGGCCGGAAATTGCGCGAGACTGGCCACATCCGTTGGACACATGAACGGCTCGTTCTGAAACCTGAGTATGCTACGGCCTGTGAAACGCTTTTTCTGTCTGGTTGCGTTCCTCGTCGCCTGCGGGCCCGAAGCGGCGCTCGATCCTGCGGTCCATCAGGCCGAAGTCGAGAAGTGGCAGAAGAATCGTGACGAGAGGCTCCGGCGGGAGGACGGCTGGCTGACGCTGGTCGGCCTGCACTGGCTCGAGCCGGGCCCGAACACGATCGGCTCGGCCCCTGGCAACGCCATCACCCTTCCCGAGAACGCCCCTCCGCAACTCGGCACGCTGACGCTGGCCGATGGAAATGTGACGTTCGAGCCTGCCGAGGAGAGTGGGGTGACGATCGACGAGCGGCCGGTGCAGGATCGTGTGGGGCTGCGGGACGATCACGACAACGGCGGTCCGACCCTCGTTCACGCCGGGACGCTGAACTTTCAGATCATCCAGCGGGGAGATCGTCACGCGGTCCGGGTGAAGGATCCGCAGGCGGAGACGCTCGTCCACTTCGAAGGGCTCGAATACTTCCCGATCGATCCGCGCTGGCGGGTGGTGGCGCAGTTCGAGCCGTATCAGCCCGCGCGCCGGATCCCGATCGACGACGTCACCGGATTCATCTCGGACCAGGAGGTGCCGGGGGCGCTGGTGTTCGAGGTCGACGGCGAGAAGCACCGGCTCGACGCGATCGACGATGGGTCACGCGAGCTGTTCGTGATCTTCAGGGATGCCACGAGTCGTGACGCCACCTATCCCGCGGGGCGCTACCTCTATGTGTCGCGGCCGGGCGTCGACGGCAAGGTCGTCGTCGACTTCAACAAGGCGTACAGCCCGCCGTGCGTGTTCACGCCGTTCGCCACCTGTCCCCTTCCGCCGCCGCAGAACCGGCTGCCGTTCCGCATCGAAGCAGGGGAGAAGAACTACAAGAAGACGGCTACCGGCTGACGGCTTCGTCCGCCAGCACCTGCGCCACGACGGCGGTCAGCGATTTGGCGAAGGGCACGTGCAGGAACTCGTTCGGCCCGTGCGCATTGCTGTACGGTCCGAGGACGCCGGTGATGAGGAACTGAGCCTCGGGATACTTTTCGCCGAGCATCCCCATGAAGGGAATGGATCCTCCTTCGCCGAACGTGCTGACGCCTTTGCCGAAGCAGGTGCGGGAGGCGCGCTCGACCGATTCCTCGAGCCAGGCCGCCGTCTGCGGCGCTTCCCACCCCGTCCCCCCCTTTTCCACGTCGAAGGTGACGCGCGCGCCGTACGGAGGGTCGGTCTCGAACATCTTTTTGAGCCGTGCTCCCGCGCGATCGGCGTCGAGCGTCGGCGGTGTCCGAAGGGAGAGTTTCAGCGCCGTTTTCGGGCGGAGCACGTTGCCGCCCTGCACGAGGTCGGGCATGCCGTCCTGCGCGGTGATGGCGAGCATCGGACGCCAGGTCCGGTTGAGAAGCAGCTCCAGCGGATCAGTGGCCACGGGGGTCATCCGGTCCATCCAGGGAAACTTGCGATGGACGTCGTCGCCGAGGATTCTCGCGGCGCCGCGCGCTTCCTCGAGGCGGTTCTCGGGGATGTCGACCCACAGCCATTCCGGTTTGATCGTTCCGGTCGCGGCGTCCTCGAGCCGGTCCAGAAGGATGCGGAGAATGCGAAAGCTGGAGGGGACGATGCCGCTGGCATCGCCGGAGTGCACACCTTCCTTCAGCACTTCGACGGTCAGGTTGCCGACCACGGAGCCCCGCAGGGAGGTGGTCATCCACAACTGCTCGTAATTGCCGCAACCGCTGTCAAGGCAGATGATCAGGCGCGGCGTGCCGATCCGATCCGACAGCCGGTCGATGTAGGAAGGGAGGTCGTACGAGCCGCTTTCCTCACAACATTCGATGATGACCACGATCCGGGAGTGCGGGGCCTTCTGCTGCTGGACGGCGCGGATGGCGGAGATCGTCGAGAAGACCGCGTACCCATCATCGGCACCGCCGCGGCCGTAGAGGCGGCCGTCGCGAAGCACCGGGGTCCACGGCCCGAGCCCCTGATCCCACCCGGTCATGGCCGGCTGCTTGTCGAGGTGGCCGTACATGAGGACGGTCGACGAAGCGTCGCCGTCGATCTCCATGAACAGGAGCGGGGTGCGGCCTTCGATCTCCACGACCTCCATCTTCAGGCCGGCGACCCCCTGGCTCTCCGACCATCGGCGGGCCAGCTCCACGGCGTTGTGCATGTGACGCTGCTCACGCCATCGAGGGTCGAAGAGGGGAGACTGGTTGGGGATCCGGATGTAGTCCTGGAGGGCCGGCAGGATCGACTCATCCCAGTGCCGGTCAACGACTTGGATGATCTCTTCGGAACGCATGCGCCGGCGGAGAATAGCATCTTGCGGAGCTCGGTCGAATTGGGATGGAAATCATGTTACGGTTCCGCGTACAATCCTTATTTCAGCAAAGGAAGCTGGACGTCTGAGGTCGTAAGTGCTCGAACAGAATCCTGCACCCGAACCGCCGACCCCGCTTGGGGAGATGATCGCGCCCGCGTTGCGTCCGACGGTTCGTCTGACCAAGGCGGCCGGGCAGCGTGCGGCCGGCGTCGACGTCGAGGTTCTGTACGTCCAGTACCGAACGCTGCTGCTGTCGGTGGCCTGCCGGAAGTTCCGCGTGCCGGATGCCGACGCGGAAGGACTTCTTCAGGAAGTGTTCCTCTCCTTTCTGCAGACGGGAGCGCAGATCGACAACGTCCGGGCATGGCTCGTGGCGGCGATCTGCAACGCCAGCCGTCACTACTGGAGATCGCAGGGACGATCCGAGCCGCTGCCGGAGGATTACCTCGAGCACTCCGATCCCGGCTCGCACTCGCTGCCTGAAAAGCGGGCCACGGAAATGACGATTCAACAGGCGCTCGGCTATCTGCAGCCGCGGTGCCGCGAGACATTGAAACTGCATTACTTCGATGGGCGGTCCGCGTCGGAAGTGGCGCGGGAGCTGGAAACGACCACCCGGTACGCTGAAAAGCTGATCCACAATTGCCTCAAGCGTGTTCGGGAGATTTACATGAACATCACGTCGGTGGCACGATGATCGTCGAGCGGCACTACGACGACGAGACGCTGATCGGTCTGCTCGGCAGCCGCAGCGGCGACGCGCTGCGCGACCCGCATCTGGCGGTCTGCGGTTCCTGCTCCGAGACACTCGCTTCCTATCGCGCCATCGCCGACGTTCTCGGCGAAGAAGCGATCTGGGACTTGCGCGACCTGCGGGACGAGCCGGTGCCGGAGACGATCTCGAGCCTGCGGGCCATGTCCTCGGCATTCGCGGACGAGGAAGAGGCCGCCGCGGCTGCCGTCGGAACGCTGCTCGAACAGCCGGAAACCTCGTGGCACGTCGCCGTGACCCAGTCGCTCACGCTGCAGACGCCGGCCG
>DATLFC010000239.1:0-11549 GCA_035525015.1 Thermoanaerobaculia bacterium
CGTTCATCGAGCAGCACCCGCAGCTCTGGAACGAAGACATCGGAGAGTAGAAGTCATTCCGAGCGTGAGCGAGGAATCCGGGTGGCGGGGTGGCACGATCATCTTGCCACCGCCCGCCCGGATTCCTCGCTCACGCTCGGAATGACAAGCGGGAGGGAGTCATCGCCGGAATCCGTTTCATACTCGTAGCCGATCCCGACCTCGAATCGCGCCGGGTCGGTGAAGTACAGCGGATCTTCCGCAGCTTTTACGGCGAGCACCTTTCGGAGTACGCGGATCAGATTCCCGATCTTCTGCGCCGGCAGCCGGAGCTCGGCTATCGCGTCTTTCTGATGACGGCCGAGCAGCTGCGCGGAAGGGTCATCGCCTTCGCCCTCGCCTTTCACTTTCCGAAGCTGAACTCGTCCCTGCTCGACTTCATCGTGGTCGACCCGGAGGCGCGGCAGCGCGGCGCGGGGGGTGCCCTGTATGAGGCGCTGCGCGATTTCCTCACCAAAATGGGATCGAACGGTCTCTATCTCGAGGTCCGCCCCGACGCGCCGGAGGACGAGCCCGATCCGAAGATCCGCCGCGAGAACGCCGCGCGCATCCGTTTCTACGAGCGCCTCGGCGTGCGGGTCCTGCGAGGGACGGATTACGAGCGCCGCCGCCGCGGCCGCACCACCGGCGAGCCGTATCTGATGTTCGATCCCCTCGGACCGGAGCGCGTGCCGTCGGCCGACGAGGTGCGGGGAATGATCCAGGCCATTCTCTTCCGTAAGTACAGGTATCCGCCCGACGACGAGTACGCCAATGCCGTCATCAACTCCGTCTCCAGCGAGACGCTGCGGCTCGAGCCGCCCCGCACAGGCCCGGCGGCGGCGCCGAAACCGGCCGGCGACAGCCACCCGGTGAAGGTCATCCTGGCACGGGAGCACGAGCTGCATCACATCCGCGAGCGCGGGTACGTGGAGCGCCCCGTTCGCGTGCATCGCATCAGCCACGCCGTGGCCTCGCTTCCCGGCGCGGAGATGGTTCCGGTGCAGCCGCACGAGGTCGGCCCCATCCTGGCCGTGCACGACCACGATTTCGTCGACTACCTCGAGCGCGTCTGCCGGAAGCTGCCCCCTGGCGAAGCGGTCTACCCGTACGTCTTTCCGATCCGGATGCAGCATCGGAAGCCGGTGGATGAGGCGATTCAGGCCGGGTACTACTGCATCGACACCTTCACCCCGCTGACGCGCAACGCCTGGATCGCGGCGCGCGCGGCGGTCGACTGCGCGCTGACCGGCGCCGACCTGATCGCGGCGGGCGAGCGGCTGGTCTATGCGATCTGCCGTCCGCCGGGGCATCACGCCGAACGCCGCGTCTACGGCGGCTTCTGCTATTTCAACAACGCCGCGATCGCGGCCAACGAGCTGTCGAAGCTCGGCACCGTGGCCGTACTCGACATCGATTTTCATCACGGCAACGGCACGCAGGACATCTTCTGGGAGCGCGCCGATGTGCTGACCATCTCCATTCACGGAGATCCGAGCTACGCCTACCCGTACTTCGGCGGCTTCGCCGACGAGCGAGGGGCGGGCGAGGGGGAAGGGATGCATCACAACTTCCCGCTGCCGGAAGATGTCGGCGATGATCAATATCTCGAGGTCCTGGCGAACGCTCTGCGATTGATCGAAGTCTTCAACCCCAGGAACCTCGTCGTCTCCGCCGGTCTCGACATCGCCAAGGGAGATCCGACCGGCGCCTGGCTGATCTCACCGGCCGGGCTGGAAAGAATCGGCGCCGCCATCGGCGCGCTGCGCCTCCCCTCGCTCGTCGTCCAGGAGGGCGGCTACGACTCCCGCGTGCTCGGCCGCAACGCGCGCCAGCTCATCGGCGGGCTCCAGCGGGGACTGGCCGCGGACTAATTGATCACTCCCGGTGCCCAGCACGCCGCGCCGCCCATGAAGTAATAGATGAGGTAGGCGGCCAGCACGATCACCAGGAGGACCGCGCCGGCTTTCGGCGAAAGGAGGAAACCGAGAAAACCTCGCGAGCTCTGCATCGCCAATGGGGGTAAGCACGGTTCGAGCCCGGCAGGGGTCGAGCCTGCTACCCTTCGGCCTCGGAATTGAAGGTAACTGCCAAACCCGAGGCCCGAGGCCCGAGGCCTGAATAAGGAGCACTCATGCGACGCATCGCAATGCCGGCCCTGGTCATCGGGCTGGCGCTGGCACCCATGGCCCAGGCTCAATTCCTTCCCTATCCCGTCCACAAACGGACCCTGGCCAACGGTCTCGACGTGGTCGTCATCGAGACGCCGGAGTTCCGCGACGTGCTCAGTTTCAACACCCTGATCATGGCCGGATCGGGGCGCGAGAGCGAGAAGGGGAGGAGTGGTCTGGCGCACCTCTTCGAGCACATCATGTTCCGGCACGATCACGACACGCCGAAGGCGTACCAGCCGGCCATGGAGGAGATGGGGGCGTTCAACAACGCCTACACCTGGTACGACGTGACGTTCTATCACCCGCTCACGTTCACCTCGAATCTGGAGGAGCTGGTCGCGCTGGAGGGATCGCGCTTCCGCGATCTCCGCTACAGCGAGCAGGTGTTCCGTACGGAGGCGGGAGCGGTGCATGGGGAGTACAGGCGGATCGCGTCGGATCCGGGGCTGCGCCTCGAGGAGATCCTTTCCGATCTGATGTACGGCCCGCGGCACGGGTACGGGCACTCGACGATCGGGTACCTCGACGACGTGAAGGACATGCCGAACGCCTACCGTTCGGCGGTGGCGTTCTACAACACCTATTACCGCCCGAACAACGCGGTGGTCGTCGTCGCCGGCGACGTGAAACCGGAAGAAGTGTTCGGGCTGGTGGAGAAGCACTACGGGACCTGGGAGCGCAGGCCGCTTCCGGAGCAGCCCGGACCAGGTCCGGTGAGCGGGCCGAAGACGCGTCACGAGGTGTGGCCGGCGGACGTGCCGCCGCGCGTGGTGGTGGCGTATCAGGTTCCGAAGTTCGTTCCCGGCAGCACGGAGGGGGCGGTGATTCAGGTCGTGTCGGAGCTGATGGGGGGTGAGACCGCGCCGCTCTACCGGAAGCTGCGCTTCGAGGAACAGGTGGCGACGCAGCTCTTCGTCGACAACTTCTCCGCGGTCGGATTCGATCCGCGGCCGCTCTCCACCGACGTCACGGTGGCGGAGGAGAAGTACGGCCAGCAGGGGCGGGAGCTTCTGAACCGGATCGGCGCCGACGTCGCCACGGCGTTCGAGGGGATGTCGTCGTTCTCGAGTCAGCCGGGGGGGGCGCAGCGGCTCGAGGCCATCAAGTCGCAGCTCCGCTACGACATCCTGTCGAGCCTCAACTCGCCGGCGAACATCGCCGAGAGCTTCGCCACGTATTACCGCTTCACGCGCGATCCGGAAGTGTTCGACAAGATGGCCGCCGCCATCGCCCGGCTCACGCCGGCGGACGTCGAGGCTTTCGCCCGCGCGAACTTCCGTCCCGACAGGCGCGTCACCATTACGCTGGCGCCGCAGGGAGGTGCCCGGTGAAACGGATCGTGGGATCTCTCCTGGCAGCCTCGCTGGCCGCCTGCGCACCGATGACCGACACACCAGCGACCACCCCGCGCTCACCCGTTCCGGCGGCGTATACGCCGGGCGAGCCGCGCATCACCACCGTCGACAGCCGGTCGCCGCTCGTGACGGTGCGCGTGATGGTCACACGCGGCTCGACGTCCGATCCGGCTGGGAAGGAAGGGCTGGCCGCCATGACGGCGGCGATGATCACGGACGGCGGATATCGCAGCGGCGACGACGTGGTGACGAAGGAGCAGCTCGCGGAGATGACCGTGCCGTGGGGCTCGGCGGCGCGGCCGTCCGGGTTCCCGTCGGCGCGTACGACCACGTTCTTCTTCAGTGCGCCGCGCGAGGTGATCGGCCGGTACATCGAGGACGTGGTGCGGCCGATGCTCACCGAACCGCTGTTCGAGGCGAAGGAGCTCGACCGGCTCGAGACCGAGCATCTCTCCACGATCACCGAGCTGCGCACCACGAACCTGGAGAACCTCGGCCTGGCGGCCATCGACAGCTACGTGCTCGCCGGAACGCGTTACGCGCACCACTCCATCGGGACCGAGACGGCCATTCCGACGTTCACCCGCGACGACGTCATCGCCTTCTACCGCGCCCACTACCGGCCGGAGAACATCATCGTCGGCATCTCGACGACGGATGACGCCATCGTGCAGCAGGTGCGCGACGCCGTGCGCAGCGTGAATCGCGACGCGACTTCCCCCTCGCCGGCCACGCCGCCGGGAGAGCCGGAGTCGTTCACGGGACGGCAGGCGCTGGTCATCGAGGAGCCGAATGCTCCCGCCGCCTCCATCCACTTCGGATTTCCGATCGACGTGAACCGCACCGATCCCGACTTCTGGCCGCTCTACGTCGCCAACGTCTGGCTGGGGACGCACCGCGATTCGTTCGGGCAGCTCTACCAGAAGATCCGCGAGGAGCGCGGCTACAACTACGGCGATTACTCGTACATCGAGTTCTGGGGCGGGCGCCCGGCTTCGCTCTTCCAGCTCTTCAACCAACCGCGCGAACAGCAGTACTTCTCGGTCTGGATCCGTCCCGTGCAGCACGAGCACGCCGTGCACATGATGAAGGCCGCCACGTACGAGCTCGAGGAGATGGTCCGCAACGGGCTGACGGCGGAGCAGCTCGCGGCCTCGAAGAACAAGGCCCGCGTGCTGTACCTCAACCTCGCCGAGACGGTTCCACGCCTCGTCAGCGCGCGCGTCGACGACGCCTTCTACGGATTGGAAGGGAACGGTTTTCTCGACGCCTATCTCCGCAACGTCGACGCGGTGACGCTCGAGCAGGTGAACGCCGCCATCCGCCGCCACCTGCGGCCGGACAACGTCAAGTACGTGGTCGTGACCAGCACGCCGTTCGTGCAGACCACCGTCCAGCAGATCAGGAGCAGCGAGCCGGTCTACGGGAAATCGTTCGCCGACTACGAGTTCACCGAAACCCAAACGGCCGACGGCACCGTGGTCTGGCAGATCCCGACCGCCCGCGTCCCGATGGTGCAGCGCGATGCTGCCTGGGCGCATTACCCGCTGAACGTGCAGCAGGTGCGCACCGGGCACGTCAGGGACATGTTCCGGTAATGGGCCGCTGATACGCTTCTCCCCATGCGACTCGTCTTCCTGATCTTCCTCCTTGCCCCCTCCGCGTACGCCGACGTCACCACGGTGATCCTCGTCCGCCATGCCGAGAAGGCGTCGTCGGAGGACGATCCGCCGCTCAGCGAAGCAGGTCTCTCTCGCGCGAACGAGCTGGCGCGCGCGCTCGGCAGCACGAAGATCGATGCGATCTACACCACGCAGTACGCCCGCACGAGAGGGACGGCCGCTCCTCTGGCCCGGCGGCTCGGCATCGAGGCGGTCGTCGTTACGGCGGGGAAGGGTTACGCCGCCGGGCTGGTGAAGCGGATCCGGGAGGAGCACGAGGGCCAGACCGTTCTGGTCGTCGGACATTCGAACTCGACGCCCGACGTGATCCGCGCGCTCGGCGTGGCCGACGTCCCCGCCATCCATGAATCGCAATACGATCATCTCTTCGTCTGCACGATCGAAGGCGATGAGGAGAAGCTGCTCGTCCTGAGGTACGGCGCGCCGACGCCATGACCCGTTTCCTGGCCCTCGGCGACTCGTACACGATCGGCGAGGCGGTGCCCCCCGACGACGCCTGGCCGAACCTCATCGCCACGCGCCTCGGCGTCGCCGGGCCGCAGATCATCGCAAAGACCGGCTGGACCACCGACGAGCTCGATGCCGCCATCGACGACGCCCGCCCCGAGCCGCCGTTCGATCTGGTGACGCTGCTCATCGGCGTGAACGATCAGTACCGCGGCCGGAGCGCGGAGGAGTATCGACCGAAGTTCACCGCGCTCCTGCGGCGCGCGATCGGGTTCGCCGGCGACGAGCCGCGCCGTGTCGTCGTCGTGTCGATTCCCGACTGGGGCGTGACTCCGTTCGCAGCGGGACGCGATGGCCGCGGCATCGCCGTGGAGATCGATGCCTTCAACCGGATGAATCGCGACGAGTCGCGGAAGGCAGAGACGCGTTACGTCGATGTCACCCACGCGTCGCGCGAGCTCGCGTCCGATCCGTCGATGCATGCTTTCGACGGGCTTCATCCGTCGGCGGCGATGTACCGTCGATGGGCGGACCTGATCATTTCGGAAGCACGGGACGCGCTCGCGATAAGATGATCGCGATGACCGACCGGCCGACCGTCCTCGTCGTGGAGGACAACGACTCGATGCGGAAGCTCCTCTTCACAGAGCTTTCGCTGGACGGCCGGTTCCACGTCGAGCAGGCGGCGACGGGCGAAGAAGGGCTGGCCAAGGCCGTGTCGAGCGACTGCAACGTGATCGTGCTCGACATGATGCTGCCCGACACGGACGGTCTGCAGTTCATCGAGCAGCTGCGGATCAAGCGGCCCGACTGTCCGTCCATCATCGCCATCACCGGTGCGCCGACATCGGCGGTGCCCGACGGCATGATCGAAGGGCAGTATCGCGGATTCGTCAGCGCGATCTTTCGCAAGCCGTTCGATCACGCCAAGCTGCTCGAGACGGTCGCCTTCTGCGCGGTCGGTTGATCGTCAGCGCGCTCCGGTGACTCCGAGCTGCGACCACGAATCGCCGGTGACGTTGTCCACGGATACGCCGTAGGTCAGCCAGAGATTGGAGCGGGAAGCGGCCGGCGTGATGTTGTCGACGAGGTATTGCGGCGTGTCGACGTCGACCGGCCATTGAAGCGTGATCTGCTGCATCGACAGCGGCGGCACGGTCACCTGGACGACCAGCGGCGGAGTGGTGGCCGCCGAAGGATCCGAGATCTGGAACGTCTGCTCGCGCGAGTCGAGATTCACCAGGCCGATGTTGACCCTGTACTGCTCGCTGTGGCGCAGGCCGAAGATCGACGCCGCCGGCGTATTGATGGTGCTCACCGGCACGACGGGAAGGCTCTGGGAGGTCGTCCCGTTCGTCCCTGGCTGGGGAGTCCAGATGCGCGACGTCACGTGAAGGAGCGCGCCGAGATCGAGCGTGCCGGTCTCCGTGACACCGCTGACGAGGATCGATCCGAGGCCGGTGATCTGCAGAACCTCGGCGACGAAGTTCGCGGAGCGGACTCCGAACCGCGCGTCGATTTCGATGGTCAACGGATCGCGGTGCTGCTCGCCTCCCTGCGGCATCCAGTCGAGGCGGACCCGCTGCGCGGTCTGCCGCAGATTGATGATGGCGATGTCGGAAGTGAAGAAAGTGCCCTGCGCCCCCGGCGTTGTTCCAGCAGCAGGAATGAGAATCTGTGACGAAGCCGTCACCGGCTGGACGAGATTGTCGGGCCCGGGCGCGAGAACGAGGGAACAGATGAGAAAGAGCGCGTTCATTGATGCCTCCGCCGGGCGAGGGTGCGCGACGGATGCCAGCCCGGGTCAGTCCCTGCCGAAGATGCGCCGCCAGATGCTCTTTTTGGGCGGGTCTGCCTTGGCGGGCGCCGCCTTGCGCTTCGTCGGCGTCTTTCCCGATACGGTCAGCTCCGTGGCCGACTTCGTCTTCGCTGCGAGCGCCAGCGCCGCCTCCCCCCGCTCCTCGCGCGCGACGACGCTGCCGGGGTGCCGGACGAGGTAAGCGTCGTATGCCTCGAGTGCCTGCTGATATTCGCCGGACGAATAGAGCCCGCGCGCGACCTGGAGCCGCTCGCGCTTGTCGGTGAAGTACTGCAGCTCTTCGGGCGAGAACGTTACCGTCGGCGCGGGGTTCGTCTGGAGGCGGATGGCGAGCACCGCTCCGCCGAACAGCAGCACCACCGCCGCGACGACGGCAATGAACACATTGTCTGGAACGGGCCGGTCGAACATCCGCGAAGTCGTTCCGCGGCTGCCGACCGCGGGCGTCGCGTCCCCGCGGGCAACGCTGGTGATGGACGGCTGTGTCGGCGGGCCGCCCCTGGCGCGCTTCGCCGCGGAGAGCGTCGACACCGCATCGCCGGCGCCGCCTTCCTCGATCTGCTCCGGAGCGATCTCGGAAAGGATCGCGGTCAGATCCTGCAGCGCCGCCGCGGCGTTCGGATACCGATCATCGGGGCGCTTGGCCAGCAGGCGCCGGACCAGGCCCGACACTGATTCGGGCACCTGCGCGTGTGCCTCGTGAGCCGGCCGGGGCTCCGCCTCGCAGACGTTGCGCAGGATGCCGCTCACGTCGCTCGCCGCGAATGCTTTCACACCCGTGGCCATCTCGTAGAGCACGGTGCCGACAGAAAAGAGGTCCGACTTCGCGGTGACGGCCGTGCACTTGACCTGCTCGGGCGACATGTAGCTCGGCGTGCCGAGCATCTCCCCCGCCGCCGTCAGGTTCGAATCGACGGGACGGGCGATGCCGAAGTCGGCGATCTTCGCTTCGCCCGCCGCGGTGAGAAGGATGTTGGCCGGCTTGATGTCGCGATGGATGATGCCTTTGCTGTGCGCGAAGGCGAGGCCCCGCAGGATGTCCGCCGTGATCCGCAGCGCTTCGACCAGCGGAAGCGGCTTGCGCTTCTTCATCCGCTCCCGCAGCGATTCGCCGTCGACGTACTCGGTCGCCAGCCAGGCGATCGTGTCGTTGTCGTATCCCGGCTCGTAGAGCGTGACGATGTTGGGGTGCTGCAGCGCCCCGCACAGCTCGGCTTCGCGCTGCAGCCGCTTGTAGAACTCGTTGGCCTCGCTGTCGTCGTCGAAGCGCTCCTCGACATGAACCGTCTTGAGCGCCACCTTCCGTCCGATCCGGCGATCGCGCGCCAGGTACACCATCCCCATGGCCCCCCGGCCGAGGACCGATTCGATTTCGTACGGGCCGTAGTTCCTGCGGAGGTCGCCCGCCAGCTCGGACATGGCAGCAGTTTAACCCTCCGCTAACCTCTCCCTGAAAAACGTGACGATGGCCACAGTGGACCTCCCAAGTTCATCCCGAGCGAAGCGAGGGATCTCGGGTGCGAAATACGGCGCAGCAACCATGTGCGGCGCACCCGGCTCCGGAGATCCCTCGCTTCGCTCGGGATAAACTGGGAACTCCGATCAACCTCTCCCTGAAAAACGTGACGATGGCCACAGTGGACCTGATCCGGTTCACCGTCTTCCGCCAGCCGTGCCCCTCGTCCGCGAAGAGGATGTACTCGACCGGGACGTTTCGCTCTTTCAGTGACTCGACCGTCTGCTCCGCCTCGATCACCGGCACGTTCGTATCGTTCGCGCCGTGCAGCACCAGCAACGGCGTCCGGACGCGGTCCACCTTGTGGATCGGTGAGAGGTTTCGGAGCATCTCGGCCTGCGTGGCCGGATCGCCGTACTCGACGGTCGAGATCGCCGCCATCCACGGCTCGCTGTGCTTGAAGAACGTCTCGAAGTTGACCACGCCGAAGAGGTTCGCGCCGGCGGCGAAGAGGTCGGGATACTCCGTCACGCCGGCCATGACCATGTAGCCGCCGTACGACCCTCCCATGATGCCGAGCCGCTTCGGGTCGGCGATGCCGGCGCCGGTGAGGTGGTCGACCGACGACTTGATGTCACGGACGGCGCCCGTGCGGAGCGGCCCGTTGTCGAGATTCACGAACCGCTTCCCGAACCCCGCCGAGCCTCGCACGTTCGGAGCGAAGACTGCGATGCCGTTCGCCAGCAGCGCCTGATAGGTGCTGTTGAAGACCGGGCGCTCCTGCGCTTCCGGACCGCCGTGAAAGCTGAGCACGGTCGGATAGGGCGCCGCCGCACGGCGCGGCCGGTAGAGCCACCCGGACAGCTCCAGGCCGTCGTGCGCCTCGTACGTGACCAGCTCGGGGCGGACGAGCGCGCCGAGATCGACCCCGGGGTGCGGGCTGAACGTCACCTGCGCCACGGTCTGCCGGTTCGGCACGATCCAGATGTCCATCGGCCGGGCCGAGCCGGAGAGGACGATGGCGGAGTTGCCGCCGGTCGGCGCGAACTCGATGTCCGACACGATGTCGGCCGGAAGCGAGAGCCCCCTCGTCTGATGGAACGGGTCGAGCGAGACGTAGGTCAGCTCGTTGCGTCCGGCCACGTTCCAGATCAGGTAGCCGGCGCCCCGGGTGTGATCGAGCGCGATGCCGGTCAGATCCGCATCATCGCGTGAGCTGAAGGGTTCGAACCGGCCGGCCTTTCCGTCGCGGATCCGGACTCGCAGCAGGGCGTGCCGGTCGCGGCCGGGATTCCCCGCCAGCCACACCACGTCCGACGTCGCGCCGAAGCGGGCGTCCTCGAATTCGGCGGGGGGCGTGTGCGGTGTGAGATGGATCTCCCCCGAGCCGTCGACCGCGACCCGATAGACGTCGAGGTCACCGCGGCTGCGGAGACGCGTCACGAGCGCGTATTTGCCGTCGGCGCTGACGTCGGTGACCCAGCTGACGCCGCCGCTCTCGGCCAGAAGGCGCTTCTGGCCGGTCGCGGCGTCGAGACGCCAGATGTCGACCGAGCCGCCCGAGCGCTCGTTCGAGCCGATCAGGATCGTCTTCGAATCGGGTGTCCAGCGGCCCAGCCAGTTGTTTTCCTTCCCGCCGGCGGTGAGGCGGCGGAGCGCGGTGCCGTCGGGTCTGACCACGTGGATCTGCGAGTTGAGCCCGCCGCCGGGGGCGACCTGCAGCGCGATCCACCGGCCGTCGGGCGACCAGGTCATCCCGGTGACGGGATCGTCGAGCGCCGTCACCTGCCGCGGATAGCCGCCGGCCACCGGCATGATCCACACCTGCGGCGAGCCGGAGATGTTGGTGATGTAGGCGAGGCGGGTCGCGTCGGGGGAGAACGAGGGGGCGTAGGCCGAACCGACCCTGGCCATCATCTCGACCGAGCGAGCCAGGTCATCGGCGGCGGCGAGCGGGAGGGAGCACGCCAGCAGGAGGGGAAGGAATCTCTTCATGGGGGCGATTTTAGTAGACTGCCGCGCTTCGTCATGAGCAGCGTCGACACCGACCGTTCCCTCGACTTCATCCGCGAGATCGTCGAGGAGGATCTCCGCAGCGGAAAGCACACGAACGTGGTGACTCGTTTTCCGCCGGAGCCGAACGGCTACCTGCACATCGGGCACGCCAAGTCGATCGTGCTCAACTTCGGCGTGGCCGCCGAGTTCGGCGGCGCCTGCCACCTGCGCTTCGACGACACGAACCCCGTGGCCGAGGAGGCCGAGTTCGTCCAGGCCATCGAGGAGGACGTGGGCTGGCTCGGCTACCGCTGGGACCGCACCCGCTTCGCGTCGGACTACTTCGAGCGCATGTTCGAGGTGGCGCTGCGGCTGATCCGCAAGGGCAAGGCCTACGTCTGCGACCTCTCGTCGGACGAGCTCGCAACGCAACGCGGCACGCTCACCGAGCCGGGCCGGCCGAGCCCCTGGCGCGACCGCAGCCCCGAGGAGAACCTGGATCTCTTCGAGCGCATGCGGGCCGGCGAGTTCGAGAACGGCCAGCGCACCCTCCGGGCCAAGATCGACATGGCGTCGCCCAATCTCGTGCTGCGGGATCCGGTG
>DATLFC010000255.1:0-7256 GCA_035525015.1 Thermoanaerobaculia bacterium
ACCTCTGCATAAGGTGCCCTCTCCCGCCGCAGCGGGAGAGGGTGGCCGAAGGCCGGGTGAGGGCTCCCCTCATCCGCCGCTTCGCGGCACCTTCTCCCCGCACGCGGGGAGAAGGCACGGACTGGTGCAGAGCTTTCCTTAGGTGCGGGCATATCCTTTGCGGCGTCATCCGGCGGAGGTGTACTGCCATGACAGTCGACCCTATCTGGATCTGGATTGCTCTGGCCGTCGTTGCGGCGCTTGTCGTCATCGGCCTGATCGCCCGTGGCGCGCGGCGCAGCCGAACTGAAGCGCTGCGCGAAAAATACGGCACCGAGTACGAACATGCGGTCGAGTCCGCCGGCAGCCGCAAGCGCGCCGAGAACGATTTGATCGAGCGCGTCGAGGAAGCCAAAATGTTTCAGATCCGGCAGCTCACCGCGGCCGAGCACGCCCGATTCCGCGATGACTGGAACCGGATCGAGATGCGCTTTCTGGAGCGTCCCACCACGACCGTCGTCGAAGCGGATGAGCTCGTCGCAGAGATCATGCGCACCCGCGGCTACCCGATGGGCGACTTCGAGAAGCACGCCTCTCATCTCTCGGTCGATCACCCTCGCGTCGTGGAGCACTACCGCTCCGGCCATGCCGCCATCGATGCCAATCGCGACGGCAAGTCCTCGACCGAGGAGCTCCGTCAATCGATGCTGCACTACCGTGCCCTGATGGACGAGCTTCTCGGATCCCCCAGGAGCGACACGCCGCGCGAGATTCCGGTCGAGCGCGAAGAAGACCGAGTCTGAATCCGGCCTACGTCGTCTTCACGACTTCCGGCTCGCAGGGGGCGGTGTTCGTGAGCGGGTAGTTGCCGGTGAAGCACGCTCGGCAGTAGAGGCGCGACGGGTCGTCGCCATTCCGCACCGCGGCCAGCATTCCCTCCTCGGAGAGATAGCCGAGGGTGTCGGCCTCGATGAACTCGCGGATGGCCTCGGTCGAGTGCGAGCTGGCGATCAGCTCGCGACGCTGCGGCGTGTCGATGCCGTAGTAGCACGGTCCCGTCGTCGGCGGCGAGGAGATGCGCATGTGCACTTCCTTTGCCCCGAACTGTTTGAGCATCCGGACGATCTTCTTCGACGTGGTCCCGCGGACGATCGAATCGTCGATGAGAATGATCCGCTTCCCCTCGACGATGCCTCGGACGGGGTTCAACTTCACCTTCACGCCGAAATGGCGGATCGACTGCTTCGGCTCGATGAACGTCCTGCCGACGTAGTGGTTGCGCACCAGGCCGAACTGGAACGGGATGCCTGACTCCAGCGCGTAGCCGAGGGCGGCGAACAAGCCCGAATCGGGGACGGGGATCACGCAATCGGCGTCGATGGGATGCTCCCGCGCCAGTTGTGCGCCGAAGCGCTGCCGGATCTCCGCCACGTTGTTGCCGAAGATGATGGAGTCGGGCCGCGCGAAGTAGACGTGCTCGAAGATGCAGCGGGCCTCGAACGGCGAAGCAAACTGATGCACCTTCCGGATGTCCGGGACACCCGTGCTTCTCTCGATGACCAGCACCTCGCCCGCCTGAACCTCCCGGATCACATCCGCGCCGATGAGATCGAACGCACAGGTCTCGGATGAGACGGCGATCGCCTCCTCGAAGCGCCCCAGCACCAGCGGCCGGAATCCCCACGGATCGCGCGCCACGAAGATCCTCCCCGGGGCCAGCAACACGATCGACCAGGCGCCGCGGCAGCGCGACAGCGCGTCGACAAAGGCCCGTTCGAGATTGGGCTCCTTCGACCGCGCGATCAGGTGCACGATCACCTCGGTATCCGACATCGAGTTGAAGATCGCCCCGTCCGCTTCCAGCTCGCGGCGGATCTCCGAGCCGTTCACCAGATTGCCGTTGTGCGCCAGTGCGATCGGTCCCTTGCTCGTCGAGGCGACGATCGGCTGCGCATTGCAGAGCATCGAGCCGCCGGTGGTCGAATAACGGACGTGGCCGATGGCGGTGTCGCCCGGCAGCCGCGCCAGCCGCTCCTGCGTGAAGATGTCGGCGACGTAGCCCATCTCCTTCTCGGAATGGATCTGCACCGTGCCGGGGGTGATGATCTGCTCTCCCTCCCCCGTCGATCCGCACGCCTCGCCGATGGACACGGAGGCGATGCCGGCGCTCTCCTGTCCCCGGTGCTGCAGCGCATAAAGCCCGAGGTAGGTGAGGTTTGACGCATCCCGGTGGTTGAGGATGCCGAAGACACCGCATTCGTCTTTGAATTTGTCGAACATGAGGCGGGGACTACAACAGAGTGTACCGCAGGAGAATTCAGCGGTAGACTTCGCGCATCGTGTACAAGTGGGTCGTGTGCATCGCGGCGTTTGTCGCCGCGACGGCATCTGCCGCCATCCCCTCGTCGGAGCGCGCCGCGCTGGTCGAGCTCTACCAGAGCACCGCCGGTGCGGAGTGGATCGGAAAGACGAACTGGCTCGGCGCCGCCGGCACCGAGTGCACCTGGTACGGTGTGACCTGCAACGAGGCCGGCACCGCGGTCCTCGCGCTGGAGCTGGCGGACAACAACCTGAGCGGCACGATTCCCCCCGAGATCAGCCAGTTGCTGTCGATCGAAGTGCTCGACCTGTCGAGGGGCGCTCTCAGCGGCTCACTGGTACCGGTCACTTCCCTGACGACGCTGCGGGAGCTCTGGCTGGCTCGCAACGAATTCGAAGGGCCGATTCCAATCGAGCTGCGCGCGCTTCGCAACCTCGAGGCGCTCGATCTCGGGTTCAATGATTTCAACGGAACGATTCCGAAGGAACTGGCCGAACTGACCCATCTCAAAATCCTGGGGCTCTATTTCACCGAGCTCGAAGGCGAAGTGCCGGTCGAGCTCTGGCACATGAGCAGCCTCACCGAGCTCTATCTCGTGGGGAACTACCTGACCGGCGTCATTCCGGCGGACATCGGCAACCTGACCAACGTGGAGATCCTTTTTCTCTGGGCCAATTTCTTCTTCGGCGACATCCCGTCCGAGCTCGGCCTGCTCACGCGGCTGGTGGCGCTCGACCTCAGCCTGAACGATTTCAGCGGTGTTCCGCCGGCGTCGCTCGGTGCGCTGACGAATCTGGTAGTGCTCGGCCTCGGCGCGAACCGTCTCAGCGGACCGATCCCATCGTGGCTTGCCGGCCTCCAGAAACTGACCAATCTCTCGCTCGACGACAACGACTTCACGGGACCGGTGCCGGGCTTCCTCTGGAATCTCACCAATCTGCGAAGTCTCGGCTTCGGGCTGAATCACGTCACCGGCTCGATCCCTCCCGCGATCCGCAATCTCGAGAACCTGCAGTTGATCTCGTTCCACTACACGGCCATGAGCGGTCCGCTCCCGCGGGAGATCGGCGAGCTGACGAACCTCCAGTACGTCTTCGGATCGGCGAGCGGACTCTCCGGGCCGATTCCGCCCGAGATCGGCAACCTGAGCGAGCTGCTGCTCCTCTGGCTGTTCGACAACAATCTCGAGGGTCCGATCCCGCCGCAGATCGGGAATCTCGTCAACATCGAAATGCTCAATCTGGGCAGCAACCGGTTGTCCGGAGCCATTCCACCGGAGATCGGGAATCTGGAGAACGTCGCCTGGCTGCAGCTCGAGAGAAATGCCCTGCGCGGTCCGATCCCACGGGAGATTACCCGGCTGACCGCGCTCAACGACCGGGGACTCTGGAGCGATCAGAACGCCCTCACCATCGACGATCCCGAGGTCCGTCAGTTCATGGAGCAGAAGGATCTCTTCGGAGGGAATGGGCCGCAGACGGTCACGCCGGAGAACCTGCGGGTGGTCAGCACCACCGACCGCAGCGCCGTGCTGGCCTGGGATCGGATCAACCACTACTGGCCGGGGGGATATCAGGTGGTGGCCAGAACCACGCCGGGAGGGCCGCCGGTTTCGGCGGCGACGACCGAATACTTCTTCGAGGAATCGATCATCGTGCGCAATCTGGCGCCGGAGACGACCTACTACTTCACCGTCTCGGCGATCAGCTATCCGTCGTTCCAACAGAAAAACCTGATCGTCAGCGATCCGTCGGCTGCAGTGAGCGCCACGACCGGGGCGCGAGTCCTCGCACCGCCGGAAGTGGAGGTTACGGAGGCGCCGAGCGGCCTGATCCAGGTCGACGGCGTCCCGCGGAACGAGGATCAGTTCACGGTGACGAACGTCGGCGACCTGTCGACCGCGGTGACGCTCGACATCCGGCTGGACTTCGCGAGGGTCGAGCCCGCGCAGTTCACGCTCGAGGGAGGGGCGAGCAGAACAGTCACCATCCGCTCGATCTCCCGTCCGCCCGGCCGCTACTACGGCGCCATCTGGACGCTTGGAGAGGGTGCCGTCAACCTGATCCCGGTGTCGCTCCTCTCGTCGGAGCGACCGGCCGGAACGGTGCGCGCCGAAGCGGTGGAGAGCCGTGTGGAAGTGGCCGGCGAGCCGGGCTCCGATTCGATCGGACAGGCGCGATTCCGCAACGTCGGCGACTCGATGCTGACCGGCATTCTCGTCTCCGACCAGCCATGGGTCGTGCCCGATGATTCGATGGTGTTCATCTCTCCCGGCTTGACGGGCGCCGGGAACTTCACCGTCGAACGGTCGCGGCGTCCGCAGGGGGTGGAGGGCGCGCTGGTGGCCAACCTGAGCCTCGTCTACGTCGACGGCGGCGCGTCGGATCTTTCGCGCGCGCTGGGCGGCGCAGCCTCGGGCGTCTCGGTGACGAAGGTGACCGTCGTCGATGTATCGAAGCCGGCGACGTCGTCATCGACGATTCCTCCGGGAGCGGGTCAGGTCGCCTACTTTCTTCCCGGCGTGAGCAGCTTCGTGCGTGGCACGACGAGCTTCGTTTCCGACGTTTCGCTGCTCAACAACTCTCCCGGAGCGGTGAGCGATCTCCGCCTCTACTTCACGCCCGCCGCCGCCCAGCAGACGACGGTGGCGACGCTGAGCGCCATCCCCGCCACGAACTCCGTGACGCTGGCAAACATCCTCGGCACCGTTTACGAAGCGCAATCGGCTGTGGGGTCGATTCAGATCCGCAGCGCCAGCCTGGAGAACGTGGTCGTCCAGGCGAAACTCCTCGGCCTTGCCGAGAACGGTACCGTCAGCGGCCCCCTGCCGGTATTCCGCTCCGATCGTTCGCTGTTCCCCGGCGATCAGCTCTATCTGGCGGGGTTGCGGAAGTCGGAGAGCAGCAGAACGGACATCTATCTGCAGGAGACGAGCGGGCTGACGGCCAGCGTGACGCTCGACTTCGTCGATGAGGGGGGAAGGCCCATCGGTCCCATCCACGAGATGGAGGTCAGTGCCTGGGGAGTCGCGGAGATGGCCGATGCCGTGCCGGCCGGTGCGGTGACCGTGACGATCGGCAATCTCGGATCGGGTCAGGTGGCGGCGTATGCGCGCGTGTTCGACGACTCGACCGGCGATCACTGGACGATCGTCGACTGGAGCCGCTATCGCGGATTCCGCCTCGGCGAGCCTCTGCGCGTTCCGTTCATCGCCGGCAACCCGCAGCCGCCTCCCACCGGCGGCGGAAGGCGCCGCGCCGTGTCGCACTCCACCCGCGGCACGACCGATCTGGTTTTCTTCAATCCAGGCATCGACGATGCCCTTGCCCGGCTGCAGGTGTTCGATGCGGGAGGAAGCATCGCCCGCGAGCAGCTCATCACGGTCGAGGGGGGAACGACGTTCACCATGACCGACGCCGGTGCCAGTGCCCGCACCGCGGCCGCGCACGCGGTGGTCACGCCGCTGCACAGCGGCGAGCTGATCATGACGGCGCGCACCACAGGCGCCGGCGTCCCGGTCCTGCCGGCCGGAAGCGGCCTTCGTCTCGGACGTTCGCAGATCTTCTCCAGCCTCGCCGACTCCACCTCATCGACGGTCGCCGCGGCCGTGCCGGGAACGTTCCGTACCACGCTGGGACTGGTGGAGACCGGCGGCGGCAGCGCCGTCGTCCGTGCACGGATCTTTCTCGACGAAGGGCGCTCGCTGGCGAGCAGCGTCATCTACCGCGATTTCAACCTTGGCCCGCACCAGCAGATCATTGCCGAGGATCTCGTTCGCTCGATCGTCGGCGGCTCGCGCGACTCGCTGGGCGAGCTGCACAACCTGCAGCTCCGCGTGGAAGTCATTTCCGGCAGCGGCGCCGTCGTCCCGTTCGTGATCACATTCGACAACGCCACCGGCGACGCGCTCCTCCGTCTCGAGTAGTCAGTGCGCCATCAGTTCGGGGGCCTCTTCGCCGACGCCGCGGATCACGTCGTCGATCGAATCGCCGCCCAGCAGAAGGCTGAAGGCGGTCGTCCAGATGCGCTGCAGCTCCTGCGTCGTCGTCCGTACGAGCGGCACGCCGTTGCGCTCGATCAGAAAGAGACCGGCGCCTGTATGACCGATCCGGCGCGCCGTGACGCCGGCATCCTTCGCGCGGCGAAGCACCTCATCGGCATTCGCCGTGGCCACGATGGCCCGGGCCTGCGTCTCCGAGAAGAGCAGCGCCACGGCATCGAGGTCGTCGGCGTGCCCGGTCAGATCGACGTGACATCCGATGTTCTGCATCGACGACTCGGCGAGGGCCATGGCCAGGCCGCCGTTCGAGAGATCGTGGGCTGTCTTTACCAGCCGGTTCTCGTGGAGGGTGAGCATCAGCTCGACGAGGACGCGCTCGCGATCGAGGTCGACGCGGGGCGGCGCGGCCATGGCATCGGGCATCTGCATCTGCTGCCACTCCGATCCGCCGAGCTCGTCGCCCGTCTCGCCGAGGAGGATGATGTCGAGCCGCTCCTCGCGGAATGCCGATCCGGCGCCGCGCGTCTCGTCCTCGAGGATCCCCACCATGCCGACTGTCGGGGTCGGAGCGATGGCCTTCCCTTCGGTCTCGTTGTAGAACGAGACGTTACCGGAGACGACCGGCGTATCGAGGGCGCGGCAGGCCTCGCTGATCCCGCGGATGGCCTCGGCGAACTGCCACATGATCTCCGGCCGCTCCGGCGAGCCGAAGTTGAGGCAGTCGGTGATCGCCACAGGGCGGGCGCCGCTCATGGCGATGTTCCGCGCCGCTTCCGCCACGGCCTGCTTGCCGCCTTCGTAAGGATCGAGATAGCAGTAGACCGGATTCACATCCGACGTCATCGCCAGAGCGCGGCCCGTTCCCTTCACGCGGACGATCGCCGCATCGCGTTGCTCGGCGCGCGCGATCGTGTTCGTCCGCACCGTCGTGTCGTACTGCTCCCAGATCCAGCGCTT
>DATLFC010000260.1:0-3636 GCA_035525015.1 Thermoanaerobaculia bacterium
AAGCGCTGACGTGCCATAGATGGTCCCGGCTGCCGGGGACCATCACCCCCTCACCTCAATGGGCCGGGTCTTCCCGGCCCATTCTTTTTGTCGCGTCCGCCATGGCATTGCGGTTGCTCCACCCCTCCGCATGGATGAACCGGAATCCGAACATCAGGTCTCGAAGAAGGTGGTTTACGAGCAGGTCAGCTCGACATCCTCGGGCAACAGCGTCGCCGCCTGGATCATCATCGGCGTCCTAGCAATCGCTCTCATCGCCTACATCGTGATGCGGATGACGTAGCTACGCAGCGTCCTTCAGAGTGCGCAGCGCCGGCGCTTCGAGGTCGAGCTCCTCGATGGGGATGACTTCGACCTCGCCGAAGCGCTTGCGGAGCGGCTCGAGGAACTCGCTGGCGTTTCCGACGATCACGATGCTCGTGGCAGCCAGATGCGACGCCGCAAACTTCTTCACGGCGTCGCCTGTCACGTTCTGCACCGCGGGGACGAACGCCTCGATCTCCTTCAACGGCAGGCCGTAAAGGACGAGCGCGGCGATGCGGCCGACGATTCCCTCGGTGGTCTCGAGCGAGCGGCCGAAGTTTCCGGTCAGCACTGCCTTCCGCGGCCCGAGCTCGGTCCGGGGCAGCTCAACGGTGGCGAGCCGATGCAGCTCGTCCACGATGATGCCGGCGACTTCGGCGGCCGACTCGTTCTTGGTCTGCGTCGCCGCGGTGAACGGTCCGGGCTCCCGGCGAAGGTCGAACGAGCTGTTCGCGCCGTAGCTGAGTCCGCGCTTGATGCGGATCTCCTGGTTGAGGCGCGCGGAGTAGCTGCCGCCGAGAACGGAGTTGGCGACGATGGCGGGATAGTAGAGCGGATCGACGCGGCGCAGACCGCGGCGCGTCACCAGGACGGCCGCCTGCCCCGCATCCGGCATGTCGATGACGACGACTCGGGGCCCGGCCTCTTCAGCCGGCTTCTTCAGCTGGATGATGGCCAGCGCGCCGCTGCGCCGCCTCCATGAGCCGAACAACTTCCCCGCCGTGGCGAACGCCGCGGCCGGTTTCACGTCGCCGGCGACGACCAGCACCGCGTTCTCGGGCCGGTAGTACCGCTCGTGAAAGGCGGCGATCTGTTCGCGCTGGATCCGCTCCAGCGACTCCGGCGTTCCCGCGACGGTGTGTCCGTACGGCTCCCCCGGGAAGACGATCCGCGCAGCGACGTGCTGGGCAACCGACAACGGCTCCTGCAGCGACACGCGGACCGCATCGATCGATTGCCCGCGCAGACGCTCGATCTCCTCCGGCTTGAACGAGGGGTTGCGGACGACGTCGGCCACGAAGGTCATCGCTTCCGCAAAGCGGTTCGAGAGGACGGTGACGCTGACGTTGGAAGCATCCCAGCCGGCGCCGGCATCGAGCGTGGCGCCGAGGGCCTCGACACCGCGGGCGATCTGCTCGGCAGAACGGGTCGCGGTGCCCTGTGTCAGCAGCGATGCGGTCAGCGATGCCAGACCTCCCAGCGACGGTTGATCGGCCTCGCTGCCGGCCTTCACCATGAGCCGCGCCGAAACGAGCGGCACGTCGTGCTTCGTCACGACGATCACGCGCAGCCCGTTGTCGAGCGTCTTCTCGACAGCGGCCGGCAGCGTGGCCTGCCGCGGCTCGGCCGGTGCCGGCGGCGTCGTCTGCTGCCCCTGTCCGACCGCGGCGGTGAGAAGAACTGCCGCGACGATCCTGGCGCGCATCACTCCGCTCCTTCCTCTGCGGCCACGTACGAGATCACGGCCGGCTTCGCGCTGCCGATCCACTTCCTCACCACACGCTGAATGTCGGCGGGCGTCACCGCCTGCAGCTCCTTCAGACCGCGATTGACGGCGGCCGGGTCGCCCTCGATCACGATGGCCTCTCCCAGCGCGAACGCCTTGCCGTTGTTCGTTTCCCGTTCGCGGAGCGCGTCGGTCAGCAGGAGGTTCCTCGCTTTGTCGAGCTCCGCCCGCGGAACCGGCTTGTCCTGAAGGGCCCGCAGCTCGGCGCGGAGCGCCTTCTCACCCTCTTCGGCCGTATGCCCGCTGGCCATGATGGCCAGGACGCCGATGAAGCCGAGGTCCTCCATGAGCTCCGCGGCGGCTTCGACTTCCTGGGCGATGCGCTGCCGGTAGACGAGCGACTGGTAGAGCCGCGACGACTCACCGCGCGACAGGATGGCCACCGCGACGTCGAGCGCCGGCGCATCGGGGTGCGAAGCGGGCGGCGCCAGCCACGTCAGGGCCACAGCCGGCAGAGGGACGTTCGGCACCCGGTCGACGACGCGCTTCTCCTCCTTGCGCGGCGGCTCCTCGACGTCCACGCGCGGAATCTTCGTCTCCGGTTTTGCGATCGGACCGAAGTACTCGTCGACCCACTTCTGCAACTGCTCCGCTTTGAAGTCGCCGGCCACGATGAGCACGGCGTTGTCCGGGCGGTAGTAGGTTCCGTGGAAGGCGCGGACGTCTTCGATCGTGGCGGCATCGAGATCCTCGATCGACCCGATACCCGGCCGGCGGTACGGATGCTTTTCGAACGAGTTCTGCACGATGGAGTAGAACAGGCGGCCATAGGGCGGCGCGAGGACGCGATAGCGGAACTCCTCCTTCACCACATCGCGCTCCGACGCAAAATTCGCCTCGTCCACGGTCAGAGATCCCATCCGCTCCGCCTCAGCCCACAGCAGCGTCTCGAGGTAGTTCGAGGGAACGACCTCGTAGTAGGGCGTGGCGTCGTCGTACGTCGACGCGTTGTTCCATCCGCCCACGTCCTCGGTCAGCCGGTCGAGCATCTCCGACGGCATGTTGCGCGTGCTCTTGAACATCATGTGCTCGAACAGATGCGCGAAGCCGCTCCTCCCCTGCGGATCATCCTTCGACCCGACCCGGTACCAGACCTGGATGGCCACCGTCGGAGTGGAGTGATCCTCGATGGAGTAGACCTCGAGCCCGTTGTCGAGCACGCGGTGTTTGTAGTCGAGAACGGGGAACTGGAGTGTCGTTGCCGCGAGCAGCGAGAGATTCAGGAGCAAGTGCATGGCGATAGGTTACTCGTACCGTAATGCCTCGATCGGATTCAGCTCGGAGGCGCGGTTGGCGGGGTAGATGCCGGAGACGAGGCCGACCGTGATCGAGACGCCGGTCGAGAGGACCAGCGACGAGAAGGTGATCACCGTCGGCCAGCCGGCGTACGCGGCCACGAGCCGCGCCAGGACGATGCCGATGATGATGCCCGACACGCCGCCGATCAGACTGATGGCGAACGACTCGATCACGAACTGGGCGCGGATGTCGCCGCGCCGCGCGCCGCCTCCAGCTCACCGGTGAGGACCACGTCACTCCTGAACGTGCCGCGCCGCACGACGAGGCCGCCGGCCCCATCGTCGCGGTAGCCCGAAAAGCAGGCCGCCAGCACGAGAGCGGTCGCGGTGAGGGAGAGGATGCGCATGCCGATTCTGGTACGAAATCTTACGTCGTAGGGTTAGACGCCGCTGGAACGATGCGGTTACGTGGTTAAATCCCACCGATGGCGGCAGCAGTCACGGGAAGCCGCTTCTCGCTCCGGCGGGATGCGGATCGCGGTCCCCGTTTCGCCGAGGCGGTGCGGGCCGGCCTCTCCGGGGTGAAGA
>DATLFC010000287.1:0-7447 GCA_035525015.1 Thermoanaerobaculia bacterium
CACGAGTCGCTCCGCTTCCCCTGGCCGAAGGCGCCGGTGCAGGTCGTGCTGAAGAAGCGCGACGCGCAGAACGCCTTCCAGCAGATCTGGTCGACGAACATCGATCCCTCCTCGCGCTTCGTGAATCCGGCGGACATCGCCCCGGCAGGTCGCGTGATCACGCTGTTCGAGAACGGCCCGGCCTCGCAGAAAGTCGACCTGCTGCTGATCGCCGAAGGGTACGCGCAGAGCGAACAGGCGAAGTTCGAGGGGGACGCGAAACGCCTCGTCGGGAAGCTCTTCGCCACGGAGCCCTTCCGGAGCCGGCGCCGCGACTTCAACGTCCGCGCGCTATTCATCCCGGCGGCGAAGAGTGGCGTCCATCGCCCACGGACGCGCGACGACCGTCGCACCGCCGTGAGCACCGAGTACAACATCTTCGATTCCGAGCGGTACGTGCTGACGCTCGACAACCGGGGCCTGCGCGACGCCGCATCCGCGGCGCCTTACGACTTTATCGAGATTCTCGTGAACGAGAAGCAGTACGGGGGCGGCGGCATCTTCAATGACCAGGCGACGACCTCCGTCGACAGCGCCTTCTCCGAATACGTCTTCGTCCACGAGTTCGGCCACCACTTTGCCGCCCTCGGCGACGAGTACTACACCTCATCCGTCGCGTACGAGACCGGCGGCGCCGATCATCCCGAGCCGTGGGAGCCGAACATCACCGCGAACGGCGAGCGGCCGAAATGGATCGAGCTCGTCGATCCCGGCGTCCCGCTGCCGACGCCGTGGGAGAAGGAGACGTTCGAGGCGCACCAGCGCGAAACGCAGGCCGAGCGGGCCCGGCTCCGCGAGGCGAACGTGCCGGAAAGCGAGATGGACGCCCTCTTCCGCCGCGAGCAGGCGTGGTCGACGAAGTTCCTCGGCTCGCAGAAGTACGCCGGGAAGGCCGGCGCCTTCGAAGGGGCTTCCTACGAGCCGAAAGGCCTCTTCCGCCCCGAGGTCGACTGCATCATGTTCACGAGGAACGAGGTGGGGTTCTGCCGGGTCTGCACCAGGGCCATCAATCGCATCATCGATCTGTATTCAAGGTGATCCCCATTGATCCCTCGCCCCCGCGAAGCGGGGAGAGGGTGGCCGAAGGCCGGGTGAGGGGCTGTGGCAGAACCCCTCATCCGCCCTTCGGGCACCTTCTCCCCGCAAGCGGGGAGAAGGCTCGGTTGCGCGCGAAGGCGTTTACAATCCCAACCCTGTGGGACTGACTTTCGTCGTAGGCACTGCTTCCGACGCCTTCCAGGGGGACCTGGCGGTGACGGTGGCGGAGGAACTCCGGTCGCGGTACTCGTTCGTGCCGGAGGCGGTCGAGGAGCCGTACGAGTCGGAGCCGGTGCACGCCGCCGGATGGCTGGAGCTGCAGAACCTGATGACCACGATGGTCGATGGCCGATCGCAGCTGGCGCAGGTGGAGGCGTATCAGGCGGTCTTCATCCCTGGCCCGGTGAAGGGGGTGGACCACGTGGCGCTGCCGGCCGTGGCCGATCCGCTGCAGGTGGTCAGCCTGGAGGCCATCATCGACGAGCTGACGCGCTTCGCGGCGAAGGCGCAGCTTCCGACCGATGACCTCGAGCTGATGCAGCTCGCCGCCGACTATCTCGAGGAAGCGGCCGATCACGAGCTCGATTTCCAGACGTACGTGCAGCTGATGCTTTCCGCACGGCAGGCCGTGGCGCGGAAGCAGGCGCTCTGGATCGTGACGTAGACATTCCGAGCGTAGCGAGGAATCCGGGCGGTAGGTGGCGGGACTCAGCGCGCCACCGCCC
Organism: Thermoanaerobaculia bacterium; assembly: GCA_035525015.1. Classification (GTDB taxonomy): domain Bacteria; phylum Acidobacteriota; class Thermoanaerobaculia; order Gp7-AA8; family Gp7-AA8; genus DATLEX01. The sequence continues at coordinate 1,803 of DATLFC010000287.1, forward strand.
TCCCAGATTCCTCGCTACGCTCGGAATGACACTACACCAGCCTCGAGGGCGGCAAGAGCGACTCGTTGATCGCGATCGCGGCGATCGCGCCGTCTGCTGCGGACGTGATGACGAGCTGGGAGCCGGGGACGAGATCGCCGATGGCGTAGACGCCCTCGACCGATGTCTGTTTGTAGTCGTCGACGACGATGTCGGTGTGCTCGTCGTCGACGTCACAGCCGATCTCCTCGGCCAGCATGCAGGTGCGCTCGACGCCGATCGTGAAGAACATCGCATCGAGCGGGACGCGCTCTCCGTTCTCAAGGACCGCCGCTTCCACCTGATCGCCCTCGCCGGCGAGGCTGGCGATCTTCTCCTTCTTCACGTCGATGCTGAAGCTTAGGAGCTTGCTGGTGTGCTCGTCGGTCCAGTCGCGAGGATGCCCGTCGGTGAAGATGGTCAGATCATCGGTCCACTGCAGAAGCTTCAGCGAGAGCGCCACGGCTTTCTTTCCCCAGCCGATCACGCCGACGCGCTTCCCCGTCACCTCGTAGCCGTCGCAGTCGGGACAGTGATGGATGCTGGCGCCGTAGAAACGCTCGATGTCGGGAACGTCGGGGAGCTTGTCGCGGATGCCGTAGGCCAGCGCGATGCGTCGGGCCTGCATCTTGCCGGCCGTGGTCGTGACCTCGAAGACGTCGCCGAGGCGCTCGACTTTCTGTGCGGTGCACTCGCGGATCTCGACGCCGGCCGCTTCCGCCTCGGCGCGGCCGCGCCGAAGGAGCTCGCCGGGCGCGATGTCGTGCTGGCCGAGAAAGCCGTGGACCGCGCGCGCGGCGTAGTTGCGCGGCCTGCCGTTGTCGAGAAGAAGGACGCGGCGGCGGTAGCGTCCGAGGAAGATCGCGCAGGTCAGACCGGCCGGACCACCGCCGATGATGATGCAGTCGTAGGTTGCCTGATCGGGCACGACTACCGCGCCGCCAGCCGCCCGGATTCCTCGCTGCGCTCGGAATGACTGACGCGGATGGAGACATTGCTGGCCGCGATCGGTGTCTTCTGCCCGTCCTTCGTCACCCAGACCACGACCGTGTAGACGCCGTGGCCGTCGTGGAGCGGTACGTTGAAGTGGAAGGAGCCGTCGTCACGCAGGTTGAAGTCGCCGCGGCGGCCGTCGGTGTACTCCTCGCGGACATAGGCGAACGTGCCGTCACTGCGGTGGCGGAGGAAGCTGCGGAGCCGTGGCAGATAGTCGCGGCGGTTCTTCGGGAGCCTGTAGGTGTCCAACGCATTCGCGACGTGGGCCGGCATCGTCTGCGGAACCGGCTCGTGGTGAACGCTGATGGCCTCGACGCGATAGCCGGGAATCGGCGCGCCGCTGGCGACGATCGAGTCGCCGGCCGCCGCGGCGCGCGGCAGAGGCCGGGTCCAGGTCACGTAGCGGCGGACGAACTCCTGCACCAGGCGGAACTCGCCGCGCTCCCACGCCACACCGATGCCGACGTGCGTGGCGTGCGGGTCGAGGATCGTGCGGCGGTGACCGTCGTGCGGCGGCCGCTCGGCCATCATGGCCGCCTGGGAACGGCGCGCCATCTCGTGGAGGGCCCGCGCGCTGAACGTGTAGTTGGCCGACCAGGCGGCCGCGTTCTCGCTGATCCCGTCCTGCACGCCGGCGAAGGAGAAGCGCATGTACGGCGGCTGGCCGTCGGTCGCGAAATGCCCGGTGGTCCCCTCGCGGATCTGCCGCTCGCAGTAGGCGTCGCCCAGCACCGAGATTCCGGCATCGAGCTGCACCGGCGACAGCCCGTGCGCGGCGCGGTCGCGATTGATCATCCGGAGGATGTCGTGACGAAGCGTCAGCCGCGTTTCATCGCGCGGACCACCACCCTGCGCGAGAGGCGCGCCGATGATCAGCACCACCACGATCACTGCCGTCAGCCGGTTCATAGGTGAGGCGCAAAACGTGGATTGTATGCGGTTTATTCGGGCTCGGGGCTCAGGGCTCAGGGCTCGGGAGGGGGTCCGAGCCCCGAGCCCCGAGCCCTGAGCCCCGAGCCCTCACCTCACCGGCAGCTCAATCGAGATCCGCAGCCCCGGGTTCAGGTTCTCGGCTGTGATCGTTCCGCCGTGCTCCTCGACCGCTTTTCTGGCGATGGCGAGGCCGAGGCCGGTACCGCTTGATTTCGTTGAAAAGTAAGGGTCGAAGATCTTCTGGAGGGCTTCCGGCGGGACGCCGGGGCCGTTGTCCTCGATGGAGATGACGACGCGGGAGTCGACGGTCTCGCTGCCGAGCCGGACCCGGCCGTGCGGGGCGGCCTGGAAGGCGTTCTCGATGAGGTTGGCGATGGCGCCGCGGAGCAGGCGGGCGTCACCGGCGAAGCGGCTCGGGGTGCTCGGCTCGATGTCGGCCTTGAAGGCGATGCCGCGCTCGCTGCTGCCGCTGTAGCCGGCGGCGATGTCCTCGAGGAGCTTCCGCAGGTCGAGCGGGGCGCGCTGCACCTGGCGGAGCGATGCGTAGTCGCCGAACTCCTTCGACGTCTCCCGCAGCGTGACCACCTGGCGGAGGATGTTCTCGACGCCGCTGCGCACGACCGTGGGAAGCGCGGGATCGTTGCGTTCGGCGAGCGCGCGGAGGTGCTCGGCGGTGAGCTGGATTGGCGTCAGCGGATTCTTGATCTCGTGCGCCACCTGCCGGGCCATCTCACCCCAGGCCTCGAGCCTGTTCGACCGGAGGATCTCCGTCACGTCCTCGGCGATGAGCATCTCCTCCTCGCTGTCGGGCAACGGGACGATGGAGACGCGGAAGGTGCGCGCGTGGCCGTCGAGGACGAGCTCGATCTCTTCCGATGCCGCGCGGCGCGACTCGTGCGCGGCGATGAAATCGCGGAGCACGGGAAGCGGCGGCTCGAGGAGGTTGCGGGCCGCGAGATTCGCCGCCACGACCTCGCGGTTGCCGTCGAGTACCACCACTGCGGCGTTGATGTTCTCGAGAAGCGTCTGCAGGCGGTCGCGCTCGTGGCGGAGGTCGTCCTGCTGCCGCCGGATCGAGTGCGCCATGTCGCGGAAGGTGGTCACGAGGAGGCCGATATCGGGATCGGAAGGGACGCGGATGTCGACGTCGAAGTCGCCGCGCGCCACCGCCTGTGCTCCGGCCACGAGGTTCTGCACAGGTCTGGTCACGCCGCGCGCGATGCGGAACGCCACGGCGATCGCCGCGAGCGCGAGAAAGACCAGCAGCATGTAGATGGACGTGGCGAGGTCGTTGACCTGCGACTCGATCTGCCGTCCCTGCACGATGAAGGGGAGGGCGAGGATGTAGGAGCCTTCGGGAACGAGGTTGATGGGGCTGTAGATCTCGATGAATCGCGCCGCGCCGGAGGTGCGTTCGGCGCGGACGAGCTGCTGCCCGCCGAGGACGATCGATGAGTAGACGTCGCCGGGGAGCCGCTTCGATTCGACGCGGGCGGCGAAGAGGTCACGCCGGCTGGAGGAGACGAGCGTTTCGTCCCGATAGAGATGAAGGTCGTGTCCGATGACGCGCGCCAGCCAGCTGAGAATGGCGTCGTCGAGCACCTGCTCGGGGGGGCCTGGCGCCTGCTGCGAGGCGAGGTAATCCTCGATGACCCGCTGCGCGGAGTTGAGCGCGGTCTGGCCGCGATCGACGTACTCCGATTCGAGACGCCCGGCGAGGTAGGCGCGCACGAAGATCACGAAGACGATCAGCGGGAGGATGATCACGCCGGTCAGGTAGAGCGAGGTGCGGGCGCGGAAATTGAGACGGCCGTACCGCAGCCGGCGCAGAGCTGACGTCAGAGCCGGAAGCGACTGGGAGAGAAGCGCCAGCGCCGCGGCGATGAGCGCCCAGATGGCCACGCCGCCGGCGCGGCGGATCTGGTTCGTCACCGTCGGGAGCTGCAGCGGAAACGCGTAGAGCGCGTCGCCGGCGCGCCGCACGTAGATCATCGATGCGTCGCGATAAGGCGATCTCGTCCACGTTCCCTCTCCCGGCTGCAGCCGTGCGAAGTACCAGGCCGGCTTCTGCGGCAGCCGGACGGTGGTCGACGTCTTTGCAGCGCCGCTGCTGTCGTAAACAGCGGGGGAGGGCTGCGGCTGCAGTCCGCCGATCACGACGGGATCCGATTCGAAGAAGTCGCGGTAGATGTCGGCGAAGGCCGTCGCCCCCGGCTCGGCGGGGTTGACGACGTGCACGCTCCCTTCGGCGATCGTCGTTCCCCAGGCCGTGAGCTGGAACTCGTGATGGATCAGCACGCGCTCGAGACTGCCGACCTGCAGCACTTCGTCATCGCCCTCGTCGCCGAGCTCTTCGAACTGCGGGAGTCCGACGCCGAAGCGGCTGATCGGTGTCCCGGTGAACTCGTCCTTCACGGTGATGACCGCGGGAACGCGCCACTTCGACAGGTCGGAGCGCAGCCACAGCGCGTAGGCGAGGTCCTCGAGGTTCATGTGCCGGTAGTCGTCGGGAAGGATCGTGCTGATATCGGCGCGCGTGAACTCGCTCTGCAGCGTGTCCTCGATCATCGTCCGGAGCTGCCCTGCCTCGCCCGTGACCAGCGGCGCGTACGTGTCGACGATGAAGCTCCGCTGCGCTTCCCACTCGAACGCCGGCAGCGGAATGCAGACGATCGCCGCGGCGACGATCGCCCGCAGCACCGCCGATCGCAGCGTGGCGGACGGCCAGATGATGCGCGTGATCGCGAACGCCAGGACGAGCAGCGCCGCCAGCAGCACTCCCTGCACCGCCGAGATCGGCACGATGTGCTCGGGGAGCGCGGAGATGCGCGAGTTGTCGACCAGGTTGTCGGTGAGCCGGACGAAGCCGGCCAGTCCGGCAGCGGCGATGATCAATCGCCCCGCGATCGGAATCCGCTCCACCAGCGGCTTCGCCCAGACGACGATCGCCAGGATGGCCAGGCCGGTGAGAAGAAGATCCGCCGGCGAGCGGCTGAAGGGCCCGAGAATCCGCGAGCCGAAGATCTCGAACCCGAAGATGCGAAGCGAATCGTTCGGCACCTCGATCGCCAGAAGTGCAATCCGCGTGAGCGCGATCAGCAGGGCCGCCGGGACCGTCGGGATCGACCGGCGTCCGCTCGCCAGAATCAGGAGCACGAAGAGTGCGATGAGCGCGGCCGTGATCGTCGTGCCGGTCGACTGCACCGCGGCGACCACCTCTCTCTGCGACTCGGTCTTCAGGTCGACCCAGAGAGCCGACTCGGGGCGCCGTTCGATCAGAAAGCGGTGCGATCCGGGCGCCTGCCGGAGAAAACCGCCGTGAAAGATGATCGAGGTGATCCAGGCGTCGCGCCCGTGCATCTCCTGTTCGGGCACCGGCTGGTTCGGAATGCGGGCGAACGACTGCACGCGCCGCTCGCCGATGCTTCTCGTGGAGGCGATGTAAAGGTTCGTCGTGTCGAACAGGTAGCGGCGCTCTTCGTCGAAGGGGAGGTCTTCGCCCCACCACGCCTCCGGCTCGCCGTTCGCGGCGAGAACCCTGGCCCCGCGCAGCGCCGCGTGGACCTCCGACCGCAGCAGGCCGAAAAGCGCGGCTTGCGACATCTGCGGAGATGCGGCGAGTCGTGATTCGAGCCGGCTGGCGGTTGCTTCGAGCTCAGCAGTGAGCGAGGCGACGTCGTGGCGGAACTGGCCGACGT
>DATLFC010000288.1:0-2831 GCA_035525015.1 Thermoanaerobaculia bacterium
GGGAGGCGCCGCACCAACTGGTCGTCATAAGGAAGACCTCTTTCGTCTACGATGAGAGCTTTCGGCCGCTGGGCGCCACCGGCAAGTGCAGCGGTCACCGGGGAGTCAGTGATTCATGCCGTTCTGGCCCATCGCAGCTGCCGTCGTCGTGAGTGCCGCCGCGATCATCGGCAGCACGTCCATCCTCCTGCTCGGCTCGCGCGCGGAGCGGGCGGCGGTCTGGATCCTCTGTTTCGCGATCGGGACTCTTCTCGGTGGTGCCTCGCTTCATCTGCTGCCGGAAGCGCTGGAGTCACTGCCGGCGGACGAGGTCATGCTCGTGTTCGTCGGGGGGCTGGTTCTGTTCATCACGCTGGAGCGGGCGATCCGGTGGCGGCACACGCACCTGCACGAGGATGAGCAGCGCCATCACGCCGAGGCGACGGCGCAGGTCCTGCTGTGGGGCGATGCGCTGCACAATTTCATCGACGGGCTGGTCCTCGGCGTCACGTTCAGCGTGAGCACCGAGCTCGGCATGATCGCCACGGTGGCGGTCTTTGCGCACGAAGTGCCGCAGGAGATCGGCGACTTCGCGGTGCTGCTCCAGAGCGGCATGCCCCGCCGGCGCGCGCTGCTGCTGAACTACCTGTCGGCCGTGACCGTCATCCCCGGCGCGGTCGCGGGCTGGCTGTGGTCATCGAGCTTCGAGACGGCCATCGTCTGGCTCCTCCCGTTTGCCGCTGCAGGATTCATCTATATCGCCCTCGCAGATCTCGTCCCGTCACTCCATCACAGCCACGGCCGGTGGGTGGCCGCCGCGCAGATTGCCCTCATCGTGCTGGGCGTGGCAGTGATCCACGTGACGGGCGCCGCGTTTCATCACGACTGACGATGGACAGCCGTCGTATCGCGATCGTGCCGAGGGGCCGACATTTGCAGGAGGAGGCAGTCATGAACCTGCCAGACGTCCGACAGAGCTATGGCATCCGAAAAATCGTTTCCCTTCCTTTCGGCCAGGCGGTCGTGAAAATCACCGAGGCGTTGAAAGAGCAGGGCTTCGGCGTCCTCTCGGAGATCGACATCCGAGCCAAGCTGAAGGAAAAGCTCGATGTCGAGTTTCCCAACTACCTGATTCTCGGCGCCTGCAACCCGCCGCTTGCGCACAAGGCCCTGCAGGCGGAGCCGGAGATCGGCCTGCTCCTGCCCTGCAACGTGATCGTCTACGAAAGCGAAGGGAAGACCGTGGTGTCGGCCGTCGATCCCGACGCCATGCTTGGTATCGTCTCCAATCCGGCGGTGGCCGAAGTGGCTGCCGACGCGAAGCGGCGGCTCACCGCGGCCATCGCGTCACTGGGATGAGGGGCCGCGATCCGGCAGCTTGAAGATCAGGATCGAGTAGCCGGCGGAATCGAAGAGTTGCGCGTTCGCGCGCTCCAGCGCGCGCGGCCAGCGATCCCTCTCGGCCGGCGGCGCGTAGAGGCCGATGTATTCGACCGTGCTGATGGCGAGATAGCCGGGGCGCAGCGGTGCGACGGGGGAGGCGGGGCGGAAGCGGATGCCGTAGACCCGCGCATCGGCCGTGCCGAAGTAAGCGAGCTGGATCGGCTCGGCGACGCCGTGCTCGCGCACCCATCGGCCGAGGCGCGCGAGATCCTGTCCCCAGTCGAAGTTCGAGTCGTTGATCCGGACGTATCCACGACGCGGCCCGCCGGCGATCTCGTTGAGGTAGGCCATGTGGTTGCCGGGCATCAGCGCAGGACGGCCGGCGAAGACGATCGACGAGGAGAGCGCGAGGACCGCGCCCGCAACCGGAATCCAGACGGCCCGCCGCCGGTCCCACAGCGCGCCGAGCGAGCCCGCGAGGATGTAGAGAAGCGGCATCACCACCAGGATGTGGCGGTGGCCGATGTTGAACCGGGAGAGCACGGCCACGGCGAGCAGGATCGCCGCCGGCACGAGCAGGAACTCGATGCCCGCCGGCCGCCTGCGGAGCGCGAAGAACAATCCGGCGGCGATCGCGACGATCGCCGGCAACGGTGTCTTGTAGAGAAACGTCCAGAAGAAATAAGTGGCGAAGCCGAAGCTCGAGAACTCGCCGTTCAGGAACGCGGTGCGCAGGACGGTCGATGCTCCGGCAAACGCCACGCCATGCAGATAGGCCTCCGGAAGCAGCCGGTATCGTTTCGCCACCAGGATGAGCGATTTCGCGCCGCCGGCCGTGGCGCTGCGGCGCGCCCACAGCTGTTGCTCCTCGGCGGCATCGGGGCCGAGCCGGCGGATGTCCTCTTTGGCCTGCCACTCGCGAACGACGTTCGCGGTGAAGAACCCGCCCGAACCATCGGCTGCGGCGGCGAAGCGGAATCCATACGCGCCCCACAGGACGACGATCGAGGCGACGCCCGCGACCGCGATCAGACCCAACATTCGTCCTCCCGTCCGGCGATGCCTGACGAGGTGCCACAACGCGAGCGCGATGACGACGGGAACCAGCAGCACAGCGGTGAACTTGGCCGTCTGCGCGAGCGAGAAGGCGATCACGAATCCGGCCGCGTTGCCGGCGGTCAGCCGCTGCGAGGTCCGCCAGAAAAAGTAGAGCGTGGCCACAGTGCAGGTGGCGATGGCGACGTCCGTGGTCACGACGCTGCTGTGGGCGAGCAGCGACGGATCGAACGCGTACAGCAGCGTGGAGATCGCCGCGCCCCACGCGCCCCACAGTTGACGCGACCAGAGAAAGACGAAGAGGCCGCCGGCGAGGCCGAGCAGCAGAACGGGGATGCGCGCGACGGCGAACATCCTCTTCGAGTCGTTGAGGAAGTCCTCCCGCTCGTACGCCTTCTCCGGACCCGACGCCA
>DATLFC010000289.1:0-2079 GCA_035525015.1 Thermoanaerobaculia bacterium
GATGTCGATTCTCTCCGGCAAGGATGTCGGCCAGTGCACGATCTCCCGCGAACAGCGCCGAGACCGCATTCGTGTCGAGAATCACTCCCACTCCGAGGGGTCGACATGTTCCAGCTCGCGGGCCACGACACGATCGACCAGGGCGACCTGTTTCGGATCGGCGAGGCCGAACACGCTGCGCCAACCCGAGCGGCCCGATCTGGGGCGGTTCTCCGCCAGGTGAGCCTCGAGAGCGGCGTTGACGAGCTCCTTGAGCGTCTCGCCACGATGCGCCGCCGTCGCCTTTGCCTCGCGGAAGAGCTCGTCGGGAATCTCGAGAGTGGTCTTCACGGACCCAGATTACCATATTTATGGGTCAGTGAAAGTCGTGGCTGGCGACGCCTTCCACGCCCTGCAGCGGCCAGAAGCGCTCCGCCTTGATCGAGCACTGGCCGCCGGTGTTCTGCAGGATCCCTTCGACGATCAGGCCGGAGTGGCCGAGGATCGTGGAGCGATGCTCGCGGAAGAGGGGAGGGCTGATGATGGCCTGCGACATCCCCGTCTCGTCCTCGAGCGTCAGGAAGACGAACCCTTTCGCCGTTCCCGGGCGCTGCCGGACGATGACCGCCCCCGCCGTCGCCACGCGCCGGCCGGTAGGGATGTTCTTCAAGCCGGCGGCGGTGATGATGTTCTCGCGCTTCAGGACGGGCCGGTAGTGCTCGAGCAGATGCCGGCCGGTGGTGAGCTCCATGGCGTTGTAGTCGGCCGCGGTTTCCTGGAGCGGGGACATCTCGGGGAGGGGGGATGTCATTCCGAGCGTAGCGAGGAATCTGGGCGGGCGGGGGCTCGGTGCTCGTTCCTCCTCCCGCCCAGATTCCTCGCTCACGCTCGGAATGACACGTTCGAACAGCTCTCCCGCCGGTTTCGCCGCCTTCGACGCCTGCCAGAGAGCCCCGCGCCGCGTCAGCCCCAGCGATCCCAGCGCGCCGGCGTAGGCGAGCTTCGTCATCTGGTCATCGCGCAGCCGGCAGCGGGATGCCAGATCATCGACGGACGTGAACGGCTGTGCGGCCTCGACCGCCTTTCCGGACGCCTCGCGCAGTCCCTTGATGAACCGCAGTCCGAGCCGCACGCCGCGCTTCTCCCAGCGGCACATCCATCCGGAATGGTTCACGTTGATCGGGAAGACCGGCGTGTCGTGCCGCTGCGCATCCTTCACCAGCGTGGCCGGATGGTAGAAGCCCATCGGCCAGGCGTTGAGCAGCGAGACGTAGAACGCGGCCGGATGCCGCGCCTTCAGATACGCGCTGGCGTAGGCGATGAGGGCGAAACTCGCGGCGTGTGACTCGGGGAAGCCGTAGAGCGCGAACGAGGTGATCGACTTCACGATCTGGTCCTGCGCCGCCGCGCCGATGCCGTTCCTGGTCATGCCGTCGCGCAGCCGCTTCTCGATCTCGTGCATCCGCTCCATCGACCGCTTGAAGCCCATGGCCCGCCGCAGCTCCTCCGCCTCGCCGCCGGTGAAATTCGCCGCCACCATGGCGATCCGCAAGAGCTGCTCCTGGAAGAGCGGCACGCCGAGCGTCCGCTCCAGGATCGGCTCCAGACAGGGATGCGGATACTCGACCGGAACTTTCCCCTGACGGCGGTCGAAGAACGGCCGGACCATCCCGCCGACGATCGGCCCCGGGCGGATGATCGCCACCTGCACGACGAGGTCGTAGAACTTCTTCGGCGCGTTGCGCGGGAGGGAGGCCATCTGCGCACGGCTCTCCACCTGGAACATGCCGACCGTGTCGGCCTCGTTCAGCATCCTGTAGACGAGCGGATCGTCGGGCGGAAGATGGGCGAGATCGACCTCCACCCCTTCGTGGTCGCGGATCAGCGGAATGGCCTCTTCGATCGCCGCCAGCATGCCGAGGCCGAGGAGATCGACTTTGATCAGACCGAGATCGGCGCAGTCGTCCTTGTCCCACTGGATGACCACGCGGCCCGGCATCGACGCCGGCTCGAGCGGCACCACCTCGTCGAGGCGCCCCTTCGCCATCACCATCCCGCCGGAGTGCTGGCCGAGATGGCGCGGCAGATTCTGGATCTGCA
>DATLFC010000297.1:0-22351 GCA_035525015.1 Thermoanaerobaculia bacterium
CATTCCTGCATGTGCAGCCAGATGACCGAGGGGCGGCGCGCGGCTCCCACTTCCGCCGCCACCGCATCGACACTCAGATAGTTCGTGATCCCGAGTCCGAAAGGTGCAGCCACCATCAGTTTGCTGCAGAAGGTGATGAAGTCCCGCCGGTCGACCCCACTGGCCATGAGATGGTCGGCTATGGTTTTCTCGGCCATCGCGATCTCCTTTGCATTGATCTGCAACGGAGTCTCACGCCGAGCGACATCGTGTCGCGGTAGCGGCACACACCGGTCCGTGTGCGGGGGTCACAGGGGGAAGTCAAAGCCGGAAGGGAACCCGTGTCATCCTGAGCCGCGAAGACGGCGAAGGATCCCCCCCGATCGAGGGAGATCCTTCGCGCTCTGCGGCGCTCAGGATGACATCGCCCCGGCCTCAGGAGCCGCCTACGCCGTGGCCCGATCGTCCTCGCGCTCGGTGACCCTCCAACGCCGGACGAACGCCCGGACGCGCGCCATCGTCCCTGTCGCGCTGATGTAGGCGTTCGGGATGAGGATCAGCGTGACGAGCGTGGAGGCCAGCAGGCCGCCGATGACCACGCGGGCGAACGCCGCCTGGATCTCGGCGCCGACGCCGATTCCGAGCGCCAGCGGGAGCAGGCCGAGGATCGTGGTGGTGGAGGTCATCAGGATGGGGCGGAGGCGCAGGCGCCCCGCTTCCACCACCGCTTCGGCGGTCGGCATGTGGCGCTCGCGGCGCAGCAGGTTGATGGCGTCGACGAGCACGATGGCGTTGTTCACGACGATGCCGATCAGCATGATCAATCCCATGACGCTCTGGATGTTCAGCGTCGTTCCGGTGAGGAGCAGCGCCGGCACCACGCCGATCAGCGCCACCGGCACCGAGAGCATGACGATGAGCGGATCGACCAGCCGCTCGAACTGCGCGGCCAGGAGCATGTAGACGAGCACCAGCGCCATGACGATGGCGATGACGAAATCGCGCCGCGCTTCCTGCTGCTCCTGATACTCGCCGCCGAAGAGCAGCGACGTGCCGGGCGGCATCTCCAACTCGCCCAGCGCGGCCTGGATCCGCTCCACGGCGTCGCCGAGAGCCACGCCGCTCTCCAGGCTGGCGTTGACGTAGGTAACGCGCTGCCCGTCGACGCGATTGATGTCCAGCGGCCCGCGCCCTCGCTCCCATCGCACGACCGACGAGAGCGGCACCACGTCGCCGGCCGGCGTCCGCAGCGTGATGTTGCGCAGATCCTGCTGCGTCAGCCGGTCGTCGGGAGCGAGGCGGACCATGATCGAATACTCCTCGCCCCGGTCTCGGAAGCGCCCCGCCTCCACGCCGCCGACGTTCGCCTGCAGCGTCCGCGCGACCTCGCGCGTCGTGAGCCCGAGCTGCGAGATGCGGTCGCGGTCGAAGATGAGATTCTGTTCCGGCCTCCCCTCGCGGCGGCTGACGCGCACGTCCGCGACGCCCGGCACCTGCTCCATCCGGGTGCGCATCGCCGCGGCGGTGCGGTCGGCCCGATCGAGGTCCCAGTCGCGCAGTTCGATCTCGACCGCATCCTCACCCGACCCCGAGCTGAAGATGCGGCGGAGAATCCACAGCCCCGGCTGCGCGTCGACGCGGATCTCTCCCCCTGGAATGCGCCCCTCCAGGGCCTGGCGAAGCCGGTCGGCCAGGACCGTGGCGCTCACGCTCCGTTGATCGGGCGGCGCCAGCTTCAGCTCCACCTCGGCATCGCCGCCGCGCACTTCGATCGACACCAGATCCACATCTCCCGGCGCCAGCACGTCGCGGACGAGCATCTCCAGCTCGTTGACATACGCCCGCACCACCGCGATGTTCGTCCCCTGGGCCATCTCCAGCTCGACGTCGATCTCATCCGCCTCCGTGTGCGGGGCCAGCTCCACCGGGATCAGCGGCCAGAGAAGGAAGGCCGCCAGGACCGCCACGGCCACGACGGCGAAAACGCGGCGGCGATGCTGGATCGAGGCCCGCAGCCGTTTCGTGTACCACCGCTCCAGGTGGGTCGTGAACGTCGCGGACTTCGCCCCGCCGGAAGTGGTGCGGAGGAGCCGCGCCGCCATCATCGGCACCAGCGTCAGCGCAACGAGCAGCGAACAGAGAAGCGCGAAGACGACCACGAGCGCCAGGGCCTGGAAGAGCGCGCCGCTCGTCGTGCGGGTGAAGACCACCGGCACGAAGATCACGCACGTGGTCAGCGTCGAGGCGATGATGGCCCCGCCGACGTCGCGCGTTCCCATGCTCGCCGCCTGCGCCGCGCCGGCTCCTTGCTCTTCCCTCTTCCTGACGATGCTCTCCAGAACGACGATGGCGTTGTCGACGATCATCCCCACCCCGAGAGCGAGTCCGCCGAAGGTCATCTGGTTCAGGGTCAGCCCGCCAAAGTAGAGAAGTCCGAACGTGGAGATGACGGAGATGGGGATGGAGACGGCGATCATGGCCGTGCTGGCGCGGTTGCGCAGGAAGAAGTAGAGAACGACGACCGCCAGCAGCGATCCCCAGATCGCGGAGGTCTGCACCGCATCGATCGACTGCCGGATGAAGTTGCTCTGGTCGGAGAAGACCGTCAGCTCGACGTCGTCGCGTTCGGCGTTGATCCGGGCGACCTCCTCCCGGATCTCCTCGGCAACCCTCACGGTGTTGGCACCGCTCTGCTTCTGGATGCCCATCGTCACCGAAGGGACGCCGTTGACCGTGGCCAGATACCGCACGTCGGCGAACGTGTCGCGGACCTGCGCCACGTCCTGCACGCGCACCGGCAGCCCGTTCACCGTCGTGATCACGGTGCGGGCGATCTCGTCCACGGAACGGAATTCGCCCATGCCGCGAACGTAGAGATCGGCGAAACCGCTCTTCACGTTGCCGCCGGGGAGCGTCACGTTCTCCGCCGCCAGCGACTGCTGGACATCGAGCGCGGTCAAACCTGCCGCGGCCAGGCGGTCGCGGTCGAGATCGATGCGGATCTCGCGGGTGATTCCGCCGCGCAGCTGGATCGTGCCGACGCCCGGTATCTGTTCGAAGCGGCGCGCCAGATCCTCCTGCAGGATCTCGGTCAGGTCGATCAGCGGCAGCGTCGACGTGGCGAAGAGGCTGATCACCTCGATGCGGTCGAGGTCGAGCTTGAAGATCTCCGGCGCGCCCGCTTCGACCGGGAAATCGTCCCGGATCCGCTCGAGCGAGGCACGGACGTCGTTCGCCGCCTCATCGATGTTGGTGCCGCGCGCGAACTCGAGGCGGACCCGCGACGATCCCTCCTCCGACTGCGAGACGACGCGCGTCAGGTTCGGCAGACCCGACAGGGCGTTCTCGATCGGGTCGGTGATGATCTGCTCGATCTCTTCCGGGCCGACGTTCGGATAGCCGACCCGGACCGTGAGCTGCGTGAACTCGATCTGCGGCAGCAGATCGACCGGCAGGCTCCGGAACGAGACGATGCCGATCACGATCAGCATCAGGTAGACCATCGATGTGGCTACAGGACGCCGGATGCAGAGATCAGTGATCGAAGCCATGGTCGGTTCTCAGTTGGCCTTGCCGCGGAGATACTCGCTGCTGTCGGGAGGCACCGCGCCCGACGTCCTTGCGATTCGCTGCTGCATGGCGAGGAAGTCCTCGACCATGTCCTCGCGCTGCAGCGTTTGCAGCTGCACGACGCGCTCCCACGTCGCTCGCTTCACTCGCGCCACCTTCGCCTGGTCGCGCGCCAGCAGGTGCTGCCCGTTCGTCACCACCCATTCGCCCGGCTCCACGCCGCGCACGCCCGCCATCCCGTGCCCCTGACCGACGATCTCCACGTTTCGATGACTCACCGGTTGTGGCGCATCGCCGTCCGCCGGCGCGCCGACCACGAACACCCCGTCGGTCCCGTTCTGCGGGTCTTCCCACAGCGCGCTCAACGGAATCAGCGTCGCCGATTCGCTCTCGCCGTAGAGAACCTCGACCGGGACGAACATTCCCGGGCGGAGCCGGCTGCCTGCGCTGGTGACGTCGATCTCCGCGATGGTGCTGAACGCGCCGCTCTCGAGGAACGGCGAGATGCGGGAGATCTCGGAGCGCGTCGCACCCGCGATCACGACGGGATCCCCTTTCTGCACGCGGCCGACCATCTCCTGCGTCAGCGGAATCTCGACGATCAGCTCGCTCGGATCGCCGAGTATGAAAAGGAGCGTGTCCCGCCCCGCCAGCATCCCCACTTCCGCGTTCCGCTGGCCGACGTATCCGGCCACCGGGGCCCGGAGAATGGCCTTGGCGAGCGCGGAGCGCCGCTCCTGTTCGGTCGCCCGCGCCTGCGCGATGCGCGCCACGGCCTGGTCGGCGCTGGCACGCGCCCCCGCTACCTGCGCCTCGAGCGTCTCCAGATCCACGGCGCTGATCAGCTTCTCCTCGGCCAGCGCGCGCGTCCGGCTGACCTGCGCCCCCAGCTCCCGCACGCGCGCCTGCGCCTCGCGCGCCGATGCCTCGGCGAGCTGCACGTTCGCCGCCGCCTGGCTGAGCTGCTGCCGCAGCTCGTCGTCGCGATGCCGCACCAGCGGCTGCCCCTTCGCCACCTGCTCCCCGCTCCGGACGTACACCTCGACGATCGGCGCCTCCACCTCGGCCCGGATCGCCACCTGGTTCGCCGCCTTCACCCGCCCACTGACCCGCTCGCTCTGCGGCAGCCCCCCGCTCCGCGCCTCCACGGCTTCCACCAGCGGAACGCCTCGCTCGGGCGCCGCGTCCGGCTCCCCGCCGCAGGCGACCACGATCAGAATCAGAGGAAGTCCACGAGCCATCGCTGGTTTAACTATAAGGGAAGCCACGATGTTTCCTCTGTCGGCCATCACTCAAACAGCATCTCCACATAGGCGGCCGGATCAAACGGGATCAGGTCCTCGGCCGACTCCCCCACCCCGAGGAATTTCACGGGGATGTCGAACTGGCGCATGATCGAGAGGATCACGCCGCCTTTGGCGGTGCCGTCGAGCTTCGTCACCACCATGCCGGTGACGCCGGCGGCCTCGAGGAAGGCGGCCGCCTGACTGACGCCGTTCTGGCCGGTCGTGCCGTCGAGCACCAGGAGCGTCTCGTGCGGGGCGCCGGGCATCTCCTTTTCGATGACGCGGCGGACCTTGGTCAGCTCCTGCATCAGATGCGCTTTGTTGTGGAGGCGCCCGGCGGTGTCGATGAGCACGACGTCGGCGTTGCGCGATCTCGCGGCGGTCACGGTGTCGTGGGCAACGGCTCCCGGATCCGATCCCGCTTTGTGCTTCACGACGGGAACGCCGACGCGGTCGGCCCACATCTGCAGCTGTTCGATCGCGGCGGCGCGAAAGGTGTCGGCGGCGCCGACGATCACGCTTTTCCCCTCGCTCTTCCAGCGCGCGGCGAGCTTGGCGATCGTGGTGGTCTTCCCGGTGCCGTTCACGCCGACGACGAGGATGACGAACGGCTTCGCCTTCGTCAGATCGACGGGGACGGCCGCGCGCTGGGGGATGAGCGCGCGGGTCTCCTCACGGAGCACGGCGGTCAGCCGGTCCATCGTGGTGATCTTCTCGGTCCGGACCCGCTCCTCGAGCCGGTCGACGAGCGCCATGGTCAGCTCCGCGCCGACGTCGGCGCCGAGGAGCCCTTCCTCCAGGCCGTCGATCGCGCTCCGGTCGACGGGAAGGTCGGGAGTCATCGACTCCTTCACCTTCTCGATGATCTCGGTGTGGGTCATGAACAAGCCGCGCTTCAGCTTGTCGAAGAAGGTCTTCTCATCCTTCATCCTTCAGCCTTTCCGGCGCCCTCCCTGCTCGCGCTGGGTGATCGCTTTCCGCACCATCTCCTCATCGACCACGACGACGCCGGCGGTGGGCTCGAATTCGAGACTGCGAATCACGCGCCGGAAAATCTCGCGCAGCGCGCGGGCCCCGACGCGTTTCTGCCGCGACGCATCCCAGGCGATGTTGATGAGCGCGCCGCGCGTGATCTGCAGGTCGACCCCGAACCGCTTGAAATAGTCGCGCGAGGTGCGGAAGATCGAGCCGTCCGGCTCGACGAAGATCCTGGCCAGGTCCCCCTCCGCCAGATCGTTGAGAACCACGATCGATTCGAAGCGGGAGACGAACTGCGGCGTCATCCCGTAGCGGAAGAGGTCGTCGTACTTCAGGTAGTCGCGGAGGTGAAACGGCAGTTCCTCGCGCACTTCGCCGGAGGCGGAGACGACGACCACCGGCTGCAGCGGCGCGACGTCCTGGCCGATGGTGGCCCGGCGCAGCACGCTCTCGTACAGCTCCTCGAACGCGCCGCCGGCCACGAAGAGAATGCCGGACGAGTTCACCGCGTGCTCGAACCCGTCCGCGGAGAACGTGACGTGCTCGTTCTCCATCAGCGTCAAAAGCGCCTCCTGCGCCACGATTCCCCGCACGTTCGGCGCGCCGCTGACCTGGGCGCGGATCTTGTCGACTTCATCGATGAAGACGATGCCGTGCTCGACGAGACCGATGACGCGGTCCATGTCCGCCCGATCGCCGAGCCTCCGCCGCGCGTTCTCGTACAGCCGCGCCAGCACCGTCCGGCCGTACCCGGAATGCTCCTCGGCCAGCACGTTCGCGTTCAGCCGGACCACGTTCGCGTACTCACCGAGGCCGGCGGCGCTGGACAGGTACCCCTCGATCGCACGCATGAGCGTGGTCTTGCCGGAGCCGGAATTGCCGATCAGCAGGATGTTCGGCGCCGGATGCCCCACCAGATGCTTGACCAGCGCGACGCTCAGCTCGCGGATGGCGTCGTCCTGGCCGACGACGCTCTTGCGGATCTCCTCGTAGATGTCGCGCGGACGGAAGGGGAACTCGGTGGTGGCCATCGCGGGGCGAGTGTAGCGCGTTGGGCGTTGGTCGTTGGTCGTTGGTGGGTGGGCCGACCAACGACCAACGACCAACGACCAACGTGAACGCCCTCACGCAAACAGCGAAAACACCACCGCCAGCACCACCACGGCCAGCACCGCGATGGAGATGTAAAACGCCTGCAGGGTCTGCTTGTGCATGTTCACGGTCTCGCGCCGTTCGTTGAGGAGGTACTGGAGGTACTCGATGCGCGGGCGGACCGTTCCCACTCTCTCCTCCAGGCTGGGGTAGAGCACCTGATTGATGGCCGGCACCATCACCACGGGGATGAACGTCGCGCCACCGCTGCGCGTGACGTACTCGTTGAGTATCTCGTTGTGCGGCTGATCGTTGGTCGGTACGAGGCAGTGAAAGACGGTCGTCGACTGCAGGACCGACAGCGCCTTCTGCAACGCGTTCTTGGCGCGGTAGAGCTGCACCACCGATTCCGAGGTCTGGCGGAGGATCCGTTCGTTCAGCTCGGGGATCTTCGTGAAGATGAACACCGTCTCGCCGCGCGCGAAGGTGATCTTCTCCTCGCGGCGGAAGATCACCTCGTCATGGGCGTGCCAGTCATCCCCGTCGCCCAGGTCGGACGAGAACCCCTCCTCGCGCAGCCTCTGCATCAGACGCGTAACGCAATCCATCCCCTCGGGCGACTCCACAGGTTTCTCAGCGGTCAGCTTTTGCATGTTTTCTCAGAAGGCGGACGAGGTCCTCGAACTCAAAAGGTTTGCCCATGTAGTCGTCGGCCCCGCACACGCGCGCTTTCTCCGCAATATCGCGGTCCCCTGAGACGACCACAAAGGGAATCGATTTCGTCTCCGTCCTCTCCTTGAGAGCGCTGCAGAGGGCCTGCCCTCCCATCCCCTTGATGCTGAGATCGGCGAAGATCATCTCCGGCTTCACTTCGCTCGCGCGCTTCATCGCTTCCTGCCCGTCGGACACGACCTCCGACTGGTAGCCGTTGCGGTGCAGCACCAGCGAGATCAGACGGGCGACCTGCGGATCATCCTCGACGACGAGAATCACGTTTCCCTCAATGCTCGAACCGGATGCGGACTTCCTTCCGCAGATGGCCGAGGACCGCGCCGGCCAGCGCTCCGAGAGCGTTGGCGATCGCATCGACCGGACTGGTCACCCTCATGGGGAGGAAGATCTGCCAGAGCTCCACGGCCGTGGCGAAGACCGCCGCCGCGAGGAAGGTCAGCAGGTAAGTGTGAAACCGCCGCCGGCGCGGCGAATCGAGCGCGATGAATGTCAGGAAGCCCCACGGCGCGAACAACAGTGCATTGGCGATGACCGGCATCAGCGCCGCAAGGACGGCGGTACGCGGCGGATCGTCGCGCCGCAGCAGGCGCAGCACCAGCTCGGTCACCGCGTGCGACTCGCGCGCGTAGGCTTTGCCGGACAGGAAGTAGAGCAGCGCCACCATCGCCGCCGAAACGAGGACGAGCAGCAGGATCGTCACGCGTTTCGACACGTGGATGACATGGACTTCCCGCTTTCCCATGTGCGCGCATTATCGCGGAACGAACCTGGATCAATCGCATCAGCCCGCCGACGCCAATTGCCAGAATCGTGCTAGGTCAAGCCGAACCGCTACAATTCCAATAACTAATGCCTCTTCCCCCGCTCCATCTCCAGCCTTACCACGAGCTCTCCCGATCCATTGCACAGCGGCTGGCTTCGCTCCGTCGACCCATCGATCCGCTGGCCCTGTGGCAGGTCGAAGTGATCGTCGCCTCGAGCGGTGTCGGCCGCGCAATCGCCGGACAACTGGCGGCGATTCTTCCGGGCGGCGTCGCCGCGCTCCGTCTCCAGACGATCGAGACCTTCGCGCAACGCCTGCTGAACGAGGCCGGCCACTATCCGCGCCTGGCCACACCCGCCGAGCGGCGGCTGGCCATGCGCACGGCCGCGCGCAGCGTCGATCATCCGATGATGGAGATGCGCGGCACCGCGGCCATGCTCGAGCGCTCCTACCGCGACGTGCGCGACGGCGGCCTCACCGTGGCGGCAACCGCCGCGCGGTCGAGATCGGAGCCGGTGCGCAATCGCGAACGGCTGCGCGCGATCCTTCGCGCCTGGGAAGAGTACGAGCGCCTCATCACCCGACTCGGCGCGATCGATCCCGCCGATCTTCTCGCCTCCGCCGCCCGCCTCATCGCCGCCGGCGCCTCGCTTCCCCCGCAGATCGTAGCCGGCTTCTACGACATGACCGGCGCGCAATTCGCCCTCGTGGAGACTCTACGAGGAGTAGAGAAGCTCGACAGCATCTACATCCCCATGGATCCCCACAGACCGCAGAACTGGGCCTTCGCCACTCCGCTGGTCCAGCGGCTCGCCTCCGAATCCGAGCCCCGAGGCCCGAGGCCCGAGGCCCACGCCCTCCCCATCCGCAAACCGCAATCCACCATCTCCGAACACCGTACGCGCGAGGAAGAAGCGCGCGCGGTCTGCACGGCGATCGCCGAACGGCTCGCGGGCGGCGCCGCCGCGACGGCGATCGGCGTCGTGGCCCGGTCGCTGGAGCCGTACGACGTCCATCTCTTCGAACGCTTCGCCCGCGAGCACGGCTTCACGTTCTCGACCCGCACCGCCGTCCCCCTCCCGGCGCACCGGATCGGCCGCGGCGTCACGATGCTGGTCAGACTTCGCGAGCGCGACTTCCCCCGCGGCGACGTTCTCGAGCTGGTGCGCGCCGGGCTGCAGACTTCCACCCGCATCCATGCCGACAGGGCCGATGTCGAGACGCGCCGCGCGTACATCGCCGGCGGCGGGAGCGGCGCGCTCGAGCACCGCGCGCAGAAGTCGCCGGTGCTCGCCGACTACGTCGCGCTCGTAGCCGAGCTCGAAGCGCTCACCGACCGCATCGACGCCTCCTCGCTTTCGCGCCTCGTCGAGCGATTCCGCATCCGCGACGCGAGCGATCTCGCCGCCGTCCAGGCCCTCGACGAGATCGCCGCGATGTTCGTCCGTGCCGCGGCGTGGAGCCGCCCCCTCGATCTCCATGCTGTGCTCGACGCGATCGAGCAGGCCAGCCTCGACGCGCCGCCGCCGGCCGGCGATCTGCCGCTCGTCTGGCTCGGCGACGTCATGCGGCTTCGCGGCCGCACCTTCGACGAGCTCTTCGCCGTCCGCATGCAGGACGGTGTGCTGCCGCAGCGCCGCACGGAAGATCCTCTGCTCCCCGACTCCGACCGCCGCCAGCTCGGCATCCGCGAGATCGGCGACGGCCGCGACGAGGAGACGCTCCTCTTCGAGCTGATGCGCGGCAGCACCGTCACGCATTTCAGCTATGCCTCGAGCGACGGCTTCGGCAGGCCGCTCCGCCCGTCGCAGAGCCTGAAGGCGTTCGCCATCGAACAGGAGCCGGAGAGGAAGGCGGAGATCCTGAAGAGGTTCTCGAGTTGCGTTGGTCGTTGGTCGTTGGTCGTTGGTCGTCTCTCCTCCCACGACCAACGTCCAACGACCAACGTCCAACGCGCTCTCCAGCTCCTCACCCGCTCCGGCACGCGCAGCGTCTTCGACGGCTACGTCGATACGCCGCTTCTGCACGAGCGGACGCGCGCCGCGCTGCAGTCGATCTCGCCGACGCAGCTCGAAGACTTCGGCGAGTGCCCTCAGAAGTTTCTCTTCAAGCACATCCTCGGCGTCACGGAGATCGACAACCCGGAGCGCGAGGTGCAGATCAACCATCGCGAGAAGGGAACCGTCGATCACTCGATCCTGGAGCGCTTCTATCGACAGACTTCCGCGACCGAGATCCGGGAGTCGGCCGGCGCGCTGCCGCGGCTCTCCGCCCTGCTGACCGACCGGCTCGAGCAGGTCATCGACGAGGAGTTCGACCGGCTCGAGGAGAAGATCCCGGCCTTCAACCGGGCCATGCGGTCGATGGAGCGCCGCG
This sequence comes from Thermoanaerobaculia bacterium, assembly GCA_035525015.1. Lineage (GTDB taxonomy): Bacteria > Acidobacteriota > Thermoanaerobaculia > Gp7-AA8 > Gp7-AA8 > DATLEX01. Next base: position 10,777 of record DATLFC010000297.1, read on the forward strand.
CCACGAAACGGATCCTCCGCGATTTCGTCGCCGCCGATCTCGCCGACCTCCTCGATCGCGACCTCATGCCGGCGCACTTCGAATACCGCTTCGGCAAAAAACACCGCCGCGACCCCGACCATCCGGACCCCTTCATCATCGAGAGCCATGGAATCCCGATCCGAGTCGAAGGAACGATCGACCGTATCGACACCGAGCCCCGAGCCCTGAGCCCCGAGCCCCGCTACCGCATCGTCGACTACAAGTCGGGCAAAGCCCTCCGGCACCAGGACCTCGCCGCGAAGATCGAGCGCGGCGTGCGGCTGCAGCTTCCGCTCTACGCGATGGCCGTGGCCTCGTTCTTCGGCGCGCCGGCCGCGTCGGTCTCGGGCACCATCAAGCCGCTCGTCCGCGGCGACGCCGATCCCGACAAGTTCGCCTTCGACCTCGGCGACAGCGAGGCGCGCCTTCGCGAGACGCTCGACATCTTCGTCGCCGCGATCACCCGCGGCGCCTTCCCCGCCTTCCCCAGCGACTCCGACAAGGACTTCCAGTCGTGCAAGTACTGCCCGGTGAGCCACTCCTGCCGGACCAGGCACGACGGTGATGAGCGCCGCGCGGCGCTCGAAGCGCGCGACCCGCGCACGATGCTGGAGGGGCCGGCGTGACGGGGCTCCAGCAGACGTTCCGCTTCAACGCGTCCGCGGCGACGCCTCCATCGCGGCAGAACCTCGTCGTCGAGGCGGGTGCCGGAACGGGAAAGACCACCGCCATCGTGGCCGAGGTGTTGAAGCTGCTGCTGGGCAAAGAGACGGCGGCACCGGAGCGCATCGTCCTGATGACCTTCACGGAGAAGGCGGCGGGAGAGATCGCCGACCGCATCCACGCCGCGCTGGCCGAGCTGGAGCTGCACTTCGACGACGAGCGCGTGGCGTGGCCGGTCGGGTCGAGCAACCCGCTCTTCGTCGTCCCCGAGGGGCTGCGCGACGTCTACCGCCGCGCCTGCGCGCAGCAGATCGCCCGGATCGACACCATCCGCTCGCAGACCATCCACTCGTTCTGCCAGTCGCTTCTGCGCAGCCATCCCATCGAAGCGGGACTCGATCCGCAGTTCAAGATCATCGAAGGCTTCGAGCGGTCGCTGCTCTACGGGCAGCTCTACGACGCCTGGTTCGACCACGAGACGCGCGTCGACCCGAATCCGCGGACGCTGCAGGAGTGGGAGTTCCTCCTCGCGCACGTCGGCTACCTGTTCCAGATCCGCGACCTCGTCTTCTCGCTGCTCGCGCGCCGCGACCTCCTGATGGAAGCCGAGTACGACTTCGGCAGCCTCGACGAGATCGAGGGGGAGCTGTCCGGCAGCCTGACCGTCATCCGCAGAAGCGACCTCTCGGGTGTGACCGACGGACATGCGCTGACGCTCTTCCGCTACATCCAGGAAGTGGAGCCGCCGCGGCGCGGCTCCATCGACGCCTGGCTCGACTACTTCTCGCCGGTCGCGGTGCCGCTGCGCAAGGCGAACCTGCCGAAGGATCCGGCGCTCAAAGAGGCGCTGGTGACGCTGCGGACCGATCGCGACAAAACCAGCTCCATCCATGAGCGCCTGCTCCGCCACCGCTCCACGCTGGCCATGCATGCGCTGACACGGCGGTTCATCGACTTCCTCGACGCCGAGAAGCGGAAGCTCGGCGTCGTCGACTTCGACGACCTCCTGCTCCGCGCGCTGGAACTGCTGCAGAACGAGCGTGTCCTCGACCACGTCCGGCAGCAGTTCGACCACATTTTCGTCGACGAGTTCCAGGACACCGACCGGACCCAGGCCCGCATCATCGAGAAGCTCGGCACCGACCGCCACGGCGCCTGGGTGCCGGGCAAGGTGACCCTGGTCGGCGATCCGAAGCAGTCGATCTACGGATTCCGCCGCGCCGATCCGGAGACGTACCGCTCCATGACGGCCCGGCTGCTCGAAGCCGGCGCGACCGAACAGATCATCCTCGATCATTACCGGAGCGATCCCCCTCTGCTCGAGGCGATCAACGCGATGTTCACCAGCGTCTTCGCCGACGCCGACTCGGATCCGAACGTCTTCCGCCCCCCCTATCGCCCCCTGCGCGCCGCCCGGCCGGACGCGGGCGACCGCGCGGGCGATGATCCTCGCCTCACGTTCCTCCACGCCTCGCACGACGAAAAATCCGACCGGCACCTCAGCGAAGCGGAAGCGATCGCCGAATGGATCGAGGCGAACCGCGACCGTGCCGGGAGAGACCTCCGACCCTTCGCCATCCTCTTCCGCAGGACGACGAAGCTCGACGACTACCTCGACACGTTCGACCGCTACGGCATCGAGTACGTCCTGCCGCCGACGAAGTCGTTTCTCGACCGCCGCGCACCGGTCGACGCCGTGGCGGTCCTGCGGGCCATCGCCAGGCCGTTCGATCGCGGCGCCGAGATCTCCGCGGCAAGAACGCCGTACTTTGCGCTCACCGACCAGGAGATCGTGGAGGGGATCCTGTCCGATCCCGAGGCCCGAGGCCCGAGGCCCGAGGCCTGGTCGAGTTTCCAGTCCGCGCTCGAGGCTTACCGCGACGCCGCCGCGCACCGCACGGTCTCGCAGACGCTCGATCTGCTGATTGAGTCGACCGCCATCGAGACCACCTGCGACGCGCTGCTCGATGGACGGCGCGCGCGGCGGCATCTCGAGCACCTCCGCACCCTCGCGTTCCAGTACGACCAGAAGATCGGAGGTTCGCTCCGCCAGTTCATCGATGAGATCGAGCGCCGCCGTGAAGAACCCGACGAGATCGAGCCGAGCCTCGCCGACGACGACAGCAACGCCGTCCGCATCATGACCGTGCACGCCGCCAAAGGGCTCGAGTTCGAGACGGTGATCCTCCCCGACCTCGTCTTCCCGACCAGAGGCGGCGGCGACAAGCAGCAGCTCTTCGTCGTCGAGAACCCGCGGAGCCTGGTCATGACCGGCCGCGCGCAGTCGCTCTCCGCACACTTCCGCTTCACCCCGCGGGGGACGCGCCTGAAATCGGTGGGCGGTGAACGGGAGGAAGCGGAGACGCGGCGCCTCTTCTACGTCGCCGTCACCCGCGCGATCTCCGGCGTGGTGTTCGTCTGCAACACCGCGTCGTTCAAGAAGGACGGCTTCTTCGCCTGCCTGGCCGGCACGTTCGGCTTCGACAAGGATTCGTTCGCGTCGATGTGGCCGGAGGAGCCGGGACGGCGCGTGCACGTCTGGACCGACGGCATTCCGCTGGCGTTCGAAAAGATGTCCATCCGCGACGTCACGCGCCGCAGCATGGGGAGGCTGCACGACGCCGCGCTCGAACAGCGTCTCGCCACCGGCGAGCTCGTCGAGGCGGCCATTCAGCCCCCCCTGATTCCCGCCGAAGCGGCGATGGCCCAGGCCTCGTCGAAGAGCCGCGCCGCGGGAACGCTGCTGCATCGCTTCCTCGAGCGATGGCAGAGCGATGACGACTCCGGCGCGCTCCTGGCGAAGCTGGCCGCGGAGATGGCGGCGGCGCCGGCGGTCGTCGATACGGTCCGCCGCCGCGTGGCGTCGCTGCGCCGTTCGGAGACCTTCCTCCGCATCGAGCGCGCTACGACCGTCGGCCGCGAGATCCCCATCCGCTTCGCCGGCGAGCAGGGGGAGCTCGTCGAGAAACGGATCGATCGTCTCATCCGCGAGGATGGCCGCGACATCGTCATCGACTACAAGAGCGGCCAGTCGAGCGACGAGCGCCTGCCCGCCGACCGCGACCAGGTCGCGCGCTACTGCCGCGCCATCGAGGCCATGACCGCCCGCCCGTGCGAAGGCTGGCGCTGGTACATCGACGTAGACGCCGACGAACGGTTGACGGTCTAGCTTTCGGAGTGCGGCGGCAAGCCGCCACACTCCGAAAGTACAATCCTCGCGGCAATGCCCCTCGCTGACGTCTTCGTCGTCTCCTTTACCGCCCTGATCACGATGGTCAACCCGCTGGCCGTCGTGCCGTCGTTCGTAGCGTTGACCGACGGTGCCTCGGGGCGGGGGCGCGCCTCCGTGGCGCTGTTCGCGTCGATGTCGTGCGTGGTCGCGCTCACAACGTTTCTCCTGGCCGGCAACTACGTCTTCCGACTGTTCGGCATCACCGTCCCGGCATTCCAGATCATGGGGGGGATCATCTTCCTGTCGCGGGCACTGCGCACGCTGCTCGAGGACAAGAGCCGCGCCTCCGACGTCGGCGGGATCAAACGCATCGAGGACAGCGACGTGCAGAAGGCGGAGCTCGATCCCTCCTCGGTGGCCGTCGTGCCGCTCGGCATTCCGATGCTGGCCGGCCCGGGCGCGATCACGTCGGTGATGGTGCTGGTCAACCTCTACCCGAGCGTCGAGCAGAAGGCAGCCGTCATCGGATCGATCCTCGCCGTCGGCCTCACCTGCTACGTCGTGCTCCTGGCGGCCGTGCCGCTGTCGCGCATCATGGGAGACCGCGGCCGCGCCGTTTTCGCCAAGATCATGGCACTCCTCCTCGGCGCGATCGGCATCCAGTTCATCATCAACGGCATCCGCCCCGTGTTCATCGATATCCTGAAGGCCACCTGACATGTTCCTCGGCCACCCCGCGACCGCCTTCGCCGTACGATGAAGTCGCTCTTCATCGTGAACCCGCGGTCGGGCCTGCGACGGCGGATCGACATCACCGCCGCGATCCGCAGCCACTGCGGCGAGCCGTTCGAGATCGTCCGTTGCGACGACCCGGAGACGCTCGACGCCATCATCGACGATGCTGTGCGAGACCGATTCGAAGTGGTGTACGCGGTGGGCGGCGATGGCACGGTGCACGAGATCGCGAAACGGGTCATGAAGACGCCGCTGGCGCTGGGCATCGTCCCTGCGGGATCGGGGAACGGGCTGGCGCGGCACCTCAACATCCCGATGGCGATCGAAAAAGCGCTGGCCGCCTGCCGCGAGGGAGTGATCGCCGCGATCGACACGGCGGTCGTCAACGGGAGGCCGTACTTCGGCGTGATGGGTATCGGGCTCGATGCCGTGATCGCCGCCCGCTTCGCATCGAGCAGGGTGCGCGGTCTGCGAACGTATGTTCGCGTCGGCCTGCCGGCGTATGCGCGATACCGGCCCGAGGAGTACGACATCGAAGTGGACGGCACGCTGCACAGCTGTCGCGCCGTGATCCTGGCCATCGCCAACTCGAGTCAGTACGGGAACAACGCGCGGATCGCGCCGCTGGCTTCGCTGCAGGACGGACTGCTCGACGTCGTGGCCATCGAACGGACGCCGCTGTGGGCCGCACCGCGGATGCTGCTGCGTCTCTTCAACGGCACCTTCGACCGCTCGCCCGGAGTGCGCGTGGTGCAGGGCAGCAAGGTGCACGTGCGCCGCGCGGCAGCCGGCCCGGCGCACATCGACGGCGAGCCGGTCACGCTGCCGGCCGAGCTCGACCTCGCGATCCGGCCGCGCTCACTGCGCGTGCTGCTGCCCGCCGGCGCCATCCACATCTGACAGGAACTCCTCCACGATCGCGTTGAACTCGGCCGGGCGCTCCATCATCAGCCAGTGCCCCACCCCCTCCATCCTGCGCAGCGGGACGTCGGGAAACTGCACGTGGAACGAGCTCGGGGTCTCCATCGCGGCGATCGCCAGAACGGGGCCGTCGTAGGCGCGGACGGCGCGCTCCACGTCGAACTCGCGCATTCCTTCGATCGCGCCGGCGTAGGCTTCGACGGAGGTGCGGTCGACCGCGCCGAGAACAGCGGCTTTCACTTCTTCGGACGCCGTCTTCAGCATCGGCGCATAGGCGTTCCTCACGAATTCGGGTTTGTCCATGCGAAGCGCCGTGAGGTACCGGTCCCACTGCTCCGGAGTGGCGAAAACGCGCCCCGCGGCATCGGCGTAGACGACGCCGGCCACCCGCTCGGGGTGCGCGGCGGCGTACGCGGCGGCGACGCTGCCGCCGTAGCTGTGCCCCACCAGCACGAACCGGTCGGCATTGAGCGCGTTCGCCACCGTGTGAACGTCGCTCACCATGGCCTCGAGCGTGTACACGCCGTCGACGGGGACCCACGATCTCCCCATGCCGCGGAGATCCATCGCCATCACACGGCGCGATCTCGAGAAGTGGCCGAGCTGCGCTCCCCACTGCGTGAGGCTCCCACCGCCGCCGTGGATGAAGAAGATCGGGGTGCCCGTCCCTTCACCGCCGGCATAGACGTGCAGGCGCCCCTGCGCTCCTTCGACGAACAACGGCTGCGGCGCCGTGGCGCATCCAGCGGCGAGAACCGCCGCGATCAGCAACCGTTTCATAGCGTCTTCACGAGCTCGCCGATCCGGCGCTCGAGCTCCTTCCTCGTTTCGAGGAAGCCGTCGTAGCCGGCGAACGAGGGATCCTCGATCGGCCAGTGCTCGAGCCGCGTCGCCCCGGGCCAGAGGGGGCAGTCCTGCGCCGCCGAATCGCAGACCGTGACGACCACGTCGAATGCCTGATCGAGGAAGCGGTCCGCCCCTTTCGATTCCGCATCGGCGATGTCCACCCCCACCTCGGCCATCGCCCGGATCGCGGAGCGATGGACGAAGCCCGCCGGCCGTGAGCCGGCCGAGACGGCATCGACTACCTCGCCGTGAAACGCCGTCGCGATCGCCTCCGCCATCTGGCTGCGCGCCGCGTTCCCGGTGCAGAGAAAAAGGATTCGCTTTTTCACGGACTCAGCCTTTCGATCACCCAGTCCTTCGCATCCCGCAGCCGATATGCGAAGCGGTCGTGGAGACGGTCAGCCCTCCCCTGCCAGAACTCGACCCACGTCGGAATGATGCGATAGCCGCCCCAGTGCGGCGGGCGGGGCACATCGCGATCGCGGTAGGCCGCTTCCAGCTCACTGAAGCTGGTGTCGAGATCGCCGCGCCCCATCACGATGCGGCTCTGGTGCGAGGCCCAGGCGCCAATCTGGCTCCCCCGCGGCCGTGTCGCGAAATACGCATCCGACTCTTCCTCGGTCGTTTTGATGGCGACACCCTCCACCCGCACCTGCCGGTCGAGTTTCGGCCAGTAGAAACAGAGCGCGACGCGCGGATTCTCGTGGATCTGATCGCCCTTGCGGCTCTGGTAGTTCGTGTAGAAGACGAATCCCCGCCGGTCGACGCCCTTCAGCAGACAGACCCGCGACGAGACGATGCCATCCACGCCCGCCGTCGCCACCGTCATCGCCTCCGGAAATTCCGGCTGCGCCTCCCTCGCCTCACCGAACCACAGTTCGAACTGCACGATCGGATCAGGATGCAGATCGTCTTCTTTCATTGGGGTCAGGCCTTCCCTTTTACCTTTCTCTCCGGCCTGTAGAGCATATGTCGCATGCATCCGAAGCTCTACAGGCCGGAGAGAAAGGTAAAAGGGAAGGCCTGACCCCAATACAGGAAGAAGTAGACGAGGACGCCGGTGATGGAGACGTAGATCCAGAGGGGGAAGGTCCAGCGGGCCACGCGGCGGTGCTGGGGGACGCGCATCCTGAGGCCGTTCCAGACCGTGACGATCGCCAGCGGCAGAATCACGACCGCCAGGATCGTGTGCGAGATCAGGATCGTGAAGTAGAGCGTGCGGATGAAGCCGGTCCCTTCGAACGTCGTGACGATGCCGCCGCGCAGCGTGTGGTACGTGACGTAGGAGATCAGGAAGAGCACCGACGTGGCGCAGGCGGCGAGCATGAAGCGGCGATGGATGTCGATCCGCTTTCGCCGGATCATCACGTAGCCGGTCAGCAGAAGCACGGCCGACAGAGCGTTGAGGAATGCGTTCCAGGCAGGAAAGTAACTCACTCGCGCAGCAGCTCCTTCACGGTCGACGCGACCTGCTCGGGCGCGTCGCCGTCCGTGCCGCCGTAGTAGTGGCGGATCACGCCGTCGCGGTCGGCGACGGCGAATCTGGAGCTGTGCAGAAGCGGCTCGCCGCCCGGAACGGGATCTCCGGCGGCGAGCTTGAACCCTTCGACGGAGAGCCGGATGATCTCGTCGCGATCGCCCGTCAGGAACGTCCACCGCTCGTCGTTGCGGTAGCGCTTTGCGTACTCCCGCAGGACCTCCGGCGTGTCGCGCTCCGGATCGACGCTGATCGAGACGAACTTCACCGGCGCGTCGCCCGCGATCTTCCCGGTGAGCAGAGCCATGTTTCTCGACATGATCGGACAGATCCCGCTGCAGTTGGTGAAGATGAAGTCGTAAACCGTGACGGAGCCCTTCATCGAGTCGAGCGCCACCGCCTGTCCGTTTTCGTCGATGAGCGACGCGTTCGGCACCGGAAAGAGCTTCGGCAGCGAGCCCTCGTGCCGGCAGGCGAAGAAGAACAGCGGCAGCAGGAGGAGGAGCCGGCGCATCAGCCGCGGACCAGGGTCACAAGGAGGAGCATCATCGCGATGAGATAGATGTTCGAGGTCATGAAGAGGGCGCGCGCCCGCACCGTGTTCCGCTCGCGCAGAAAGCGGATCGAGGCGAGCAGCAGCGCAGCGCCGGCCGCCGTCGCGCCGATCAGGTACGCCGCTCCCGCCATGCCGAGAAACGAGGGGGCGGCGCTGACTGCGAGGAGGAGCGCGGAGTAGAGCACCGCTTCGCGCGCGACGCTCCGGCCGTCGCCGTCGCGCACCGAGCGCATGGCGAACCCGGCCCGTCCGTAGTCCTCGCGGTGCGTCCAGCTGATGGCCATGAAGTGCGGAAGCTGCCAGAAGAAGAGGATCGCGAACACGATCCAGCCTCCCGCGCCGAGCGATCCGGTCGCCGCGGCCCATCCCATCAGCGGCGGAATCGCGCCGGGAACTGCGCCGACCACGGTACAGGCGGTGGAGATCCGCTTCAGCGGCGTGTAGACGAAGATGTAGCTCGTCAGCGTGAACGCTCCGAGCAGTGCCGTCAGCGGATTGACCGCCACCCAGAGGTAGACGGTACCGATCACGGCGATGCCGGCGGAGAACGACAGGGCGGCCGCGGGGGCGATCCGTCCCGCCGGCAGCGGGCGCCGTGACGTCCGCTGCATGAGGCCGTCGAGATCGCGCTCGACATACTGGTTCAGCGCGTTCGTCCCGGCCGCGACGAGCGCCGTCCCGAACAGAACGTGCAGCAGCGCCACGGCGCTGAACGGCGCGGCGGCGATGACGTATCCGGCCGCGGCAGTGATCAGCACCATCAGCACGATGCGCGACTTGGAGAGCTCGAGATAATCGCGAACGGGATGCCGCCCGGCCGCCAGCGGAAGGGCGACGCTGCTCATGCCGGGACCTCACTGCTGCGCGCCCCCGCCCACCCGGATTCCTCTCTACGCTCGGAATGACAGCGCGCGGCCAGCGCCACGAGCACCGCCAGCGCGAACGTGGCCGCGCCGGTCATGACGTGAACACTGGTCACCGTGGCGTGGCGGACGGCCTCTTCTCCAGCCAGCGAGTGATAGATCCGGACATTCTCCGAGGCATCCCAGACCACCCGCGCGCCGAGGTAGATCTGCACGCAGACGATCGCGCAGAGCGCCGCAACCGGCTTGCGCAGGGCCGAGGGCCCGGAGCGGAAGACGCGGACAGCCAGCATGATGATCAGCGTTGTCACCACCACAGCTCCGACGCGATGCGAAAAGTTCGCCGCCACCCCCGCCGTCTCGATCGGCGGAATGATCCGCCCGAACGACAACGGAAAGTCGGGGATGGCCAGGCCCGCTCCGAGGTGACGCATCACCGCACCGAGAAAAATCTGCACGAACGCGGCGGCTGCCAAAAGGGTCGTGAGCCCCGACACCGAACCGGCTCTCGGCTCTCGGCTCTCAGCTCTCAGGCGCTCGAACCAACGGGACGTGAAGAAGGCGATGGCGATATTGATGGCGAAGAAGATCTCGGCCATCGCCGCGTGGCTGACCGAGACGGCCTGCGGCAGGAGGAAGATCACCGTCAGGCCGCCCAGCAGTCCCTGGGCGATGACCGCGGCGAGCGACCACCAGCCGAGAAGGCGCACGAAGCGCTTCGGCTCGCGCCGCTGCAGCCAGATGGCCTGGATGATCGTCAGCAGTCCGACCGTCGTGGCGATCATCCGGTGGCCGTGCTCGTAGAAGATCCCGGCCACCATCGGCGGCATGAGCATGCCGTAGGAGAGCGGCCAGTCGGGAACGGCCAGACCGGAACCGGTCGACGTGACCATCGCTCCGGCGAAGATCAGAAAGAGCGTCGAGGCGGCGACGAGCTTGGTGAAGCGGCGCAGCCAGACGGGGGTCGAAGATTCTCGAGGAATGTGGCGGGTCATTGGTTCAGGAGCCGGCGGCGGGGGTTGGGCTGTCGCCAGCGGGCGTATTCTGCCTCATCCAGGCCGCAAAGTCCTCCTTCGAGTGGACGCTGTACATCCCCCGCATCCGGTAATGACCGAGCCCGCACAATTGCGCGCAGGTGATCTCCCACGGCCGATCCTGCTCGCTGGTCCTGGTCGGCGTGAAGTGAATCGGCACTTCCATCCCGGGGATGGCGTCCTGCTTCACGCGCATCTCCTGGAGGGCGAAACTGTGAATCACGTCCTTCGACGAGATGCGGACGATGACCGCCCGGTCGACCTCCAGGTGCAGATGGTTGATGCTGACGATGTCGTCCTTCCCGTCCGGATCGTCGGGGTCGAGGCCGAGCGGGTTCGAGCTGGAGACGAGCAGGATGTTGCTCTTGCCGAAGACGTTGTCGGGTCCCGGATAGTGAACGTTCCAGGCGAATTGTTCGGCGACCACGCGGACCTCGAGCGGATTCGTTTCCGGCAGCGGCCGCTGCGTCCAGCGGTACCAGGCCGGGATCGAGAATCCGACCAGCAGCACGACCTCGACGATGGCTATGCCGACCTCGCCGTACGTCGACAGATGCGACTTCGTCCCGTGGTAATTCGCGCGCGGATTCCGGCTGGCCCGAAACCGCCACAGCATGAACGCGAACAGCGCCCCCCAGACCACGAAGAGGACCAGCATCAGCCAGTGGACATACAGGTTGATGGCGTCGAGCTCCCCTCCGTGCGCCGAGTAATTCGGCGGCATGTATTTGTCCAGGAACTCTTTCATCGTTGCCCTCCCAAAGTAGCTCCTCGCAGTTTTATCCTGAGCGAAGCGAAGGATCTCCGGAACCACCGCGAGACTGTTGCCCACAGGCGGGGCTCGCGCGCCGCCTGATTGATCGTCCCTGCCGGTGGTACCGGAGATCCCTCGCTGCGCTCGGGATAAACTGAGGCCGAAACCACATGGAACTGCTCACGAAACCTTTTCAGCGCCCGAGCTCTCCGCCAGAAACCGACGAACAGCGACACGAATCCGATCTGCACGACGAAGATGATCCCGAGAAGGACCCAGATGCCCGCATTCGCTCCCTTCACCAGCGGATCGCCGGGGGCGCCCATGCAGACCGTGCAGGCGAGGATCTCGACCCAGCTCACAGTTCCCTCAACTTCCGGAAGGCCTTCGTCCCGTAGACGACCAGCGCCCCCGCGCCGGCGAAGAAGAACAGCGCCAGCGCGACGTTCTGCCGCATCCACCAGAGCCCCAGGTAGATGCAGAGGATCGCCGACGCGATGATGAAGACGATGTGAAAGGCCCGTAGTGACATT
>DATLFC010000312.1:0-5218 GCA_035525015.1 Thermoanaerobaculia bacterium
GAATCACCGGCATGGCCTCCACGACATGTTTCTCATCAAGAACAACCACATCGATCGCGCCGGCTCGATCCGTGCCGCCGTCGATCGCATCCGCTCGAAGCGGATGGAGCAGAAGCTGATGATCGAGGTCCGCAATCCCGAGGAGCTGGAGCAGGCGCTGGAGACCGGACCCGACCTCATCCTCCTCGACAACATGACCGCGGAGGAGCTCCGCGCAGCAGTCGAGCACGTCGGCGGGCGCGTCCCGCTCGAGGCCTCCGGCGGGATCACGCTGGAGAACGTCCGGCAGGTGGCCGAGAGCGGCGTCGAGCGGATCTCGATCGGCGCGCTGACGCATTCCGTCACGGCACTCGATATCTCGATGCGGATCACCTGACGCCCTTCCCGGGCCTCGGACCTCGGGCCTCGGGCTTGCGATTGACATCCGAGGCCCGAGGCCTGAGCCCCGAGGCCCGGTCCCTTGGCACAACCGTTGCGCCCGGCGTAGAGCCGATGCCCGAGCACGACTTCACCGTGGCCGTCGTCGACGACGACAGCGCGATCCGCCGCCTGGTCCGTCTCTATCTGACGCGGGCCGGCTATGGCGTGGTGGAGTACACCACCGGGCAGGAGGCGCGGGAGCATCTCCCGGAGGATGCGTGGGATCTGGCCATTCTCGACCGCCGCCTCCCCGACATGGACGGCGTCGTTCTCTGCCAGGAGCTGAAGGCCAACCCCACCCTCCGATCGCGCTACGTGATCATGCTGACGGGGGAGGACGAGCAGCAGGACAAGATCGAAGGCCTGGAGCTGGGGGCCGATGACTACATCACCAAGCCGTTTCAGTCGCCGGAGCTGCTGGCCCGGATCCGGGCCGGCAAGCGGATCGTCGACCTGCAGAAAGAGCTGATGGAGAAGAACCGCCGGCTGGAGCTGCTGTCGATCACGGACGGCCTGACCAAGCTGCACAACCATCGCCATTTCCAGGACGAGCTCGCGCGGGCGTTCGAAGAGACGGAGCGCTACCACAGGCCGCTGTCGCTGGCCATGATCGACATCGACTACTTCAAGAATGTGAACGACACCTACGGCCATGCCGTCGGCGATGAGATCCTCATCCGGGTGGCCAGCCTTTACCGCGAGTCGGTTCGCAGCACCGACCTGGTGGCGCGTTACGGCGGCGAAGAGTTCGCGGTGATGATGCCGGAGACCGCGCTGGACGACGCGCTGGCGTTCGCGGAGAAGATCCGCTCAACGATCGAAGCGACGCCGATGCCGACGCAGGCCGGCACGCTGCACGTGACGGTCAGCCTGGGGGTGGCCAGCGTGCCGCGGACCGCGATTCGCACGCCGAAGGAGCTCATCGTCGCGGCGGACGAGGCGCTCTACCGGGCCAAGCGAAACGGGCGGAACCAGGTGCAGCACGATCAGGCCGAGAGCTCGCCGGAGCGGCGGTCGATCTCCTCCCGCAGTCTCGAGACGTGATCGCGGATGCGGTCGTGAGCCGAGCCGTGGTCGCTCGTCTCCACGGCATGCTCGATCTCGGCGGCCTCAGCGGAGATCCGGGCGTACCCGTAACTCCCACCCGAACCCTTGAGCTGATGGGCGATGTAGGCGACGCGGTCGAGCGAGTCGCCGTCGAGAAGCCCCTCGATCTCGCGCACCTTCTCCTGAGCTTCCGTAAGAAACTCGCGCTTGAGCGCATCGAGCTCCGGATCCACCGTATTCGCCGCCATTCTGGCCGCTCCCGTTGCATGCCGTGTGCCGCGAGGCGGGCAATATGATGCCCGCCATGCGCCCCGACTCTCTGGTGGCCGTGCGGAGCGAGTTCTCGATCGAGGATCCCTGGCGGAGCCCGGCCGGCGCCGAACCGGCCCGGCTCCGCCGGTCGATCGACGGAGGCGCTCCCCACCTCGCCACCACCGTCGCCGTCTACTACGACGACCACTTCCTTTCCATCCTCTTCTCCGGAGCCGATGACCATCTCGTGGCCTCGTACCGGGGGCACGACGATCCGCTCTACGACGAGGACGTGGTGGAGGTGTTCCTGGCGCCGCGCTCGATCGACGAGTACTACGAGATGGAGGTCAGCCCGATCGGAACGATGTTCGACGCGCGCATCGTCTCGCCGGATGGATCGCGCCGGACCATGCGCGCCGATCGATCGTGGGACTCCGGCGCCTTCGCGGCGGTGCGAAACGTGACGGAGCGGGACGGGACGATGACGGTGGACACGCTGCTGCGCGTCCCCTTCGCCTCGCTTGGCGCGGCGGCGCCGAAGGAGGGGGAGAGCTGGAGGGCGAATTTCTTCCGGATCGACCGCCACCCCAACCGGGGCGACGAGTACAGCGCCTGGCGGCCGACGCTGCTGACGCCGCCCGACTTCCACCTGACGGCGGCGTTCGGGACGCTCGCGTTCGGCGCGTGAGGGGGGAATTCATCCGACATTTTCTGATTTGTAATTCGCACCGCCGCGTCTGAGGGGCTAGAGTGGACACCGGTCCGCAGGGACCGCGTTTTTCGGTCATGAGACTCCGTTTTCTGATATCGCTGGCACTCGCTCTCACTGTCACTGGTGGCGGTGAGGCGAGTGCGGATGAAGGCCATTGCATGGCCGCTGCGCGGGAGTGTGCGCAGCAGATCCGGCAGATGCTCGCGGGACGCCGCTATCTCGGCCTCAAGGTCGTCGAGATCAAGCCGGGCCTGGTCGTCAGGGATGTGCTGCCCGACAGCCCGGCGGTCAATGTGCTGCGACCCGGTGACATGCTCATCGCGGTCAACGGGCGATCTCTCTCGCAGGCCAACGCCGTCCGGTTCAAGCAGTATCTCGCCGAGACGGGCGGCAGCGGGAAGGTCTGGTTGATCATCCAGCGGCGCGGCGCATTCAGAAAAGTCGAGGCACGGCTCGAGCCGTACCCGAAGGAGTACATCGAAAAGGTCATCTCCGCGCATATGTCGACGGCTCACCCGGCGACCGCGGGAGCGGAACCTTAGCCGACAAAACGCCATGCTCCGAACGTTCGCCGCGAAGTTCCGACCGGTCTCCCTCACGGGCGAGCGGTCGAGCCGCGCTTCGGTGCTGCTGGCGCTCCTGATCATCTCCGTCGCGCTCGGCGCCCTGGCCTGGCGCTCGTACGTGTTGTCGGTCCGGATGGAGCGCGGTGCGAACACGCTGGCCGTGCAGTACGCCGGCTATGCCGCCGAGATCACGGCCCGCCGGATGGATGCCGCCGTGCGGACCGAGCTGACCAGGGCCGTCGAGGACTGGCAGCAGGTGGAGCGAGGGGTCGACGCGCCGACGCGCCGTTCGCTCGAGGAGTGGATGCAGGACAAGGCGTGGATCGTCAACGCCATCTACCTCCCTGATCACGATCCGGCCAGCTCGATCTTCGCTACCGAGCCGGAAACGACGAGCAGCGGCCGGCTCGTGCAGCGGGAGTTCTTCACGTCGACCGGCACGGTCAAGTTCTCGTATGACCCGGCCCGGCTCATCGCCGGCGTCGGTGCGGAGGTCAGCCGCCAGCAGCCGCTGGTCCGTTCGTCGTCGCCGGACACGCTGCACGTCGACCCGCAGGCGGACGTCTCCGTCGTTTACACGCCGCACACGCGCGGGCTCGTGCGGCTGGCCGACGGCTTCGCGTTCTACTCACCGCTCGTCTCACCGATGGCCGAGTACTCGGTCCGCGCCATCGTCCGCACCGCCTACGTCGGCTCGGGGTGGGAAAACCAGAGGCTGATCAGCCTTTGGGTCAGTCTCGCGGCCGTGCTCCTGATGGCGCTGGGCGGGTTCCTGGCCCTGCGCGGTATCAGGAAGGAAGCGGAGACGATGAGCCTGCGCAGCGCGCTCATCGCGAACGTGTCCCACGAGCTCCGCACGCCGCTGGCGATGATCCGGCTCGGGGCGGAGACGCTGCAGCGCGGAGGCGCGCGGCTCAGGGAGAAGGAGCGCGAGGAGATTCACGATCGGATTCTCCAGGAGACGCTCCACCTGTCACACCTCGTCGAGAACGTGCTCGACGTGGCGCGCATCCAGAACCGCCGCAGCAAGGCCCTGGCATTCACGCCGGTGGTTCCGCGCGATCTCGTCACGACTCTGGTCGGCACGTACGGGGCGTGGGTCAAGAGCAAGGGCTTCACGCTCTCGGTGGAGATCGAAGAGGGCGTCGAGCCGCAGATGTGGGATCGCGATGCCGTCTCGCGCGCTCTGCTCAACCTGATCGACAACGCCATCAAATACTCGAGCGACGACCTCGGGATCGTCGTGGCCGTACGGCAGACGCCGAGTCACATCGTGCTCGAAGTGCGCGACCGCGGCGTCGGCATTGCCCCCGACGATCTCCGGCGCATCTTCGATCCCTACTACCGGGCCCGCTTCTCCGACACGCAGACGCGGCGCGGGGCCGGCCTCGGCCTGACGCTCGTGCAGCAGATCATGGGCGCGCACGAGGGCCGTGTGGAGGTCGAATCGCAGCCGGGAGCGGGGTCGGTATTCCGGCTCCTCTTCCCCCGGGCGTCGGGGGAGGAGCGCGTCGCGCTTGCCGGAATCGTGGGGCAGTCGAAACCCGTTACACCGTAATTCGTAGAATCAGCAGCGGTTGAGGGAGACCTGGATGACCAAGATACTGATCGTTGAGGACGAGGCGGGGCTGAGGCAGGGCCTGGAGATCAACCTCCGGCACGAGAACTACGACACCGCCACGGCGCCGGACGGTGAGGAAGCGATCCGGCTCTTTCACTCCGAACAGCCCGACCTGGTGCTGCTCGATCTGATGCTGCCGAAGAAGAGCGGGTTCGAGGTCCTCGATCACATCCGCAAGGTGTCCAAGACGCCGGTGATCCTGCTGACGGCGCGCGGCCAGGAAACGGACAAGGTCCGCGGCCTTCGCTCCGGCGCGGACGATTACGTGACCAAGCCGTTCGGGGTTCAGGAGCTGTTCGCGCGGATCGATGCCGTGATGCGCCGGAGCGACATGGCCACGCAGGCCAAGACGGTCTGCGAGGACCAGATCATCCGCCTCGACCCGTCGACGCGCGAGGCCCATGCGGCGAACCAGAAGCTGAAGCTCTCGCCGAAGGAGTTCGACCTCCTGATGTACCTCTTCAAGAACAAGGAGCGCGTCGTGCCGCGCGACGAGCTGCTCTCGCGCGTCTGGAACTACCGCGTCGATCTCAATCTCAACAGCCGCACGGTCGACACGCACGTGACGCGTCTCCGCCGCAAGCTGCAGAAGGCCGTCGG
>DATLFC010000002.1:0-8626 GCA_035525015.1 Thermoanaerobaculia bacterium
AGAGGCCTTGCCACTCGTGGCAACAAGGTCTCGTTCGGTGATTTCGCGCTGCAGGCGCTGGAGGCGGGCTGGGTGACGGCCCGCCAGATCGAGGCGGCCCGTATCGCCATGACCCGCCACGTCAAGCGCGGCGGCAAGATCTGGATCCGCATCTTCCCCGACAAGCCGGTGACGAAGAAGCCGCTGGAGACCCGCATGGGGAAGGGAAAGGGCGCGCCGGAGGAGTGGGTGTGCGTGATCAAGCCGGCCCGCATCCTCTATGAGATGGAGGGCGTGACGCGGGAAGTGGCCGAGGAGGCGTTCCGTCTGGCGGCGCACAAGCTCTCGATCAAGACGCGTTTCGTGACGCGCCAGATGATGGAGGTGGGTGAGTGAAGATCGCCGAGCTCCGGAACAAGACCGAGAACGAGCTGGAGACGCGTCAGCGCGAGCTGAGCGAGCAGCTCTTCAAGCTCCGCTTCCAGCGGTCGACGGGCCGCCTGGAGAACCCGATGAAGATCCGCGAGGTGAAGCGGGAGATTGCAAGGATCAGGACGTTGCTGAACGAGAGCCGAGAGCCGAGAGCTGAGAGCTGATGAAAATGGCAGAGACAGAAAAAGCGAAGACGAGCAACGAGCGCACGAAAATCGGCGTGGTGGTCTCGAACAAGATGCAGAAGACCGTCGTCGTGGCCGTGGAGAGCCTGGTCCAGCACGGGATGTATCAGAAGTACATCAAGCGGACGAGCAAGTTCCTGGCGCACGCGAACGACCCGCTGAACATCGGCGACCGCGTGGTCATCGAAGAGACCCGGCCGCTCTCGAAGCGGAAGCGGTGGAACGTCAGGGAAGTACTCGAGCGCGCGAGCTAACGAGCGGGGAGTCTAGTCATGATCCAGATGGGAACGATTCTGCAGGTTGCAGACAACACGGGGGCCAAGAAGATCGCCTGCATCAAGATGCTGGGCGGATCGACGGCCGGCAAGTACGCGCGCCTGGGCGACGTCATCACCGCGTCGGTCAAGGAAGCGTCGCCGGACGGCACCGTGAAGAAGGGCGCCGTCGTGAAGGCCGTGATCGTGCGCACCGTGAAGGAGAGCCGCCGGCGCGACGGGTCGTACATCAAGTTCGACGACAACGCCGCCGTTCTCATCAATGATGCCCGGGAGCCGGTCGGCACGCGCGTGTTCGGCCCGGTGGCCCGCGAACTGCGCGAGCGGAAGTTCATGAAGATCATTTCGCTGGCCCCTGAGGTGATTTAGGAAAAGACATGTACGGAAAAGCAAAACACACCGAAGAACATCACGGCAAATCGCACGTGAAAAAAGGCGACACGGTGGTCGTCCTCGCGGGGAAGGACCGTGGCAAGCAGGGGAAGGTCCTGCGCGTGAATGCGAGCAAAGGAACCGCGATCGTGGAGCGGGTGAACTTCTTCAAGAAGCACACCCGGCCCAATCCGCAGAAGAACGTCAAGGGAGGCATTCTGGAGCGCGAGTCGCCGATCGGCATCGACAAGCTCCAGGTGATCTGTCCCAGCTGCGGAGAGGCCTCGCGCCTCGGATCGAACCGGACGGACGAAGGCGCCGTGCGCTTCTGCAGGAAGTGCAAGGCGAATCTGGGCAAATAGGGCCGAGAGCTGAGAGCTAAAGACATGGCATCGCGACTGAAAGAGCTGTACACGAAAGAAGTCCGGAAGAAGATCCAGGACGAGTTCAAGATCGGGAACCCGATGGCGGTTCCGAAGATCGAGAAGATCGTCATCAACATGGGGATGGGCGAGGCGATCTCGAACGCCAAGGTTCTCGACGCCGCGACCGACGAGCTGGGCCAGATCGCTGGCCAGAAGCCGGTGATCACGAAGGCCAAGAAGTCGATCGCCAGCTTCAAGCTGCGCGAGGGACAGTCCATCGGCACGATGGTCACGCTGCGCGGCGAGAAGATGTACGAGTTCCTCGACCGCCTGATCTCCACCGCCTTGCCGCGCGTCCGCGATTTCCGCGGCGTTCCCGCCAGGTCCTTCGACGGCCGCGGGAACTACACGCTGGGCGTCCGTGATCACCTGATTTTTCCGGAGATCGACATCACCAAGGTCGACAAATCGAAGGGAATGAACATCACTATCGTCACCACGGCGAAGGACGACGAGCAGGCTCGCTTCCTTCTCCGTGAAATGGGAATGCCGTTCGGCAAGTGAACACCGCGCCGTAGCGCGATGTTCATCCTGAGCCGCGAGAGCGGCGAAGGATCTGTAGGGAAGAGGACATACAAATGGCTAAACGATCCATGATGGTCAAGGCTGAGCGCACGCCGAAGTTCTCCACGCGCAAGCGCAACCGCTGCAAGGTCTGCGGCCGCCCGCGCGGATTTCTCCGCAAGTTTCAGCTCTGCCGCATCTGCTTCCGCAACTTGTCGCTCGGCGGTTACATCCCCGGCGTGACGAAAGCCAGCTGGTAATTCGAAGGACTGAGGACTCACTATGTCGATGACTGATCCCATCGCGGATATGCTCACGCGGATCCGCAACGGTATTCAGGCGCGCCACGATCGCGTCGAGCTGCCGGTTTCCAAGCTGAAGGTCGAGATCGCGCGCATTCTCAAGAGCGAAGGCTTCATCAGCAATTACAAGCTGGTGGAGGAGAAGCCCCAGGGCATTCTTCGCCTCTATCTCAAGTACTCGGAGGATGGCGAACCGGTCATCCACGGCATCGAGCGCGTGTCGCGTCCCGGCCGCCGCGTCTACCGCAACAGGCAGGAGATCCCCCGCGTCCTCGGCGGCCTCGGTCTGGCCATCGTCTCCACCTCCCGCGGCGTCCTCTCGGGGCAGGAAGCGGTCAAGACGGGCGTGGGCGGCGAAGTGCTCTGCCAGGTCTGGTAAGGAGATTCGCAATGTCGCGTATCGGTAAGAAAGAGATTCCGCTTCCCAGGGGAGTGGAAGTCAAGAAGGACGGGAACGCCGTCACGGTGAAGGGGCCCAAGGGCACGCTCTCCACCCGGCTCATCGACGGCATCGACGTGAAGGTCGAGAACAATGTCGTGCAGTTCACGCGGAGGGACGAGGAGAAGAAGACCCGTGCCTTCCACGGCCTGATTCGCGCGCTCGTGGCCAGCAACGTCCGGGGAGTGAGCGAGGGCTTCAAGAAGGAGCTCGACATCGTCGGCGTCGGCTATCGCGCCGAGGTGAAGGGGAAGGAAGTGGTGTTCCAGCTCGGATACTCGCATCCCGTCCGCTTCCCCATTCCCAAGGGGATCGAGATCGCCGTCGACGCCAAGTCGGGGCACATCACCGTCACCGGCATCGACAAACAGCAGGTCGGGCAGACGGCCGCGGAGATCCGCGCCCTGCGCGAGCCCGATCCGTACAAGGGGAAGGGCATCAAGTATTCGGACGAAGTGGTTCGCCGGAAGGCGGGTAAGGCGGCAGGGAAGTAGGAGAAACGTTGGACATTGGACGTTGGACGTTGGTCGTTGGTCGGGGCGGGACGACCAACGACCAACGACCAACGACCAACGACCCACGAATCAGCCGGGTACCAAGCCTCGGCAAACAGGAAAAACAACATGGACAGAGCCAAAGAACGAGTGACAGCCCGCGGCCGGATCCGGCAGCGGATCCGCCGGAAGGTGAGAGGGACGACGGAGCGGCCGCGCCTGGCGGTGTTCCGCAGCCTCAAGCACGTCTACGCGCAGGTCATCGACGACGCCACCGGAACCACGCTGGCGTCGGCGTCGAGCCGGGAAAAGGACGCGGCGACGAAGGGGTCGAACACGGCGGCGGCGAAAGCGGTCGGCGTGCTCATCGCGAAGAAGGCCAAGGACAAGGGGATCACGCGCGTGGTGTTCGACCGCGGCGGCTACCTCTATCACGGGAACATCAAGGCGCTCGCGGATGCGGCGCGTGAAAACGGTCTGGAATTCTAGGGAGAGCGAATGCAGCGTCCACAGCGTCAGGGTCAGGGCGGACCGCGCGGCGATCGCCGCGACGAGAGATCCGAAAGCGGGATGATCGACAAGGTCGTCCACATCAACCGCGTCACGAAGGTCGTCAAGGGCGGCAAGAACTTCAGCTTCTCCGCGCTGGTCGTCGTCGGCGACGGGCAGGGCCGCGTCGGCTTCGGCTCCGGTAAGGCGAAGGAAGTGCCGTCCGCCATCAAGAAGGGGATCGAGATCGCCAAGAAGAACATGATCTCCATCTCCATGAGCGGCACGACCATTCCGCACGCCACCCTCGGCCACTACGGCGCCGGGAAGGTGCTGCTCAAGCCGGCCTCGGAAGGGACAGGCGTCATCGCTGGTGGTCCGGTCCGGGCCATCCTCGAGTCGGCGGGGATCCAGAACATCCTCACCAAGTCGCTCGGGACTGCAAACCCGCACAACGTCGTCAAGGCGACGTTCGAGGCCCTCAAGCAGCTTCGGAGCGAGGAGCAGTACAAGGCCCTTCGCGGCAGCGGCGAAGAGGCGGCGGCGGAAGGTGAAGCATGAGCGCGAAGAAGGCTGGCAGGAAGGCTGGCAAGAAGGACGCCGGCACGATCCGCATCCGGCAGATCCGGAGCGGCATCGGCTGCCCAGTCGAGATGCGCGAGACGCTGAAAGCCCTCGGACTCGGAAAGATGCACCGGGTCACCGAGCGGAAGGACACCAGGGAGGTGCGGGGGATGATTGCCAAGATCCCGCATCTGGTGGAAGTGGTCGAGTAATCGAAAGGATGAAGGATGAAGGATGAAGGATGAAGGTTGATTGCCGCATAGCATTCATCCTTCATCCTTCATCCTTCGGAGTCACGCAAATGGAACTCAATAATCTGAAACCGAAAAAGGGCGCCCGGAAGACCCGTAAACGCGTCGGCCGCGGTCCGGGATCGGGTCACGGCAAGACGGCGGGGCGCGGCGAGAAGGGTCAGAAGTCGCGGTCGGGCTTTTCCCGGCAGCTCGGCTTCGAGGGTGGGCAGATGCCTCTGCACCGCCGCCTGCCGAAGCGCGGCTTCACGAACATCTTCAAGAAGGAGTACGCGGTGGTGAACGTGTCGGAGCTCGATCGCTTCGACAACGGGGCCACCGTCGATGAGGCGTCGCTCCGCGAAGCCGGTCTCGTCAAGGGTAAGAAGGACGGGATCAAGATTCTGGGCCACGGGAAGCTCTCCAAGAAGCTGACCGTCCAGGCCACGAAGTTCTCGGAGTCGGCGCGCAAGCACATCGAAGCGGCGGGTGGTACCTGCCAGGAGACCCGGTAAGTTGAACTTCGTAGACACCTTCCGCAACATCTTCACCATCCCCGACCTGCGCAGGCGGATCATTTTCACGTTTGCGCTGCTCGCGGTGTACCGCCTCGGCTCGCACATTCCGACGCCCGGCATCGATCCGGTGGCGCTTTCAGAGTTCTTCAAGGCGATCGGCGGCGGGGTCTTCGGTTTTCTCGACCTCTTTTCGGGAGGGGCGCTCTCCCGCCTGTCGGTGTTCGCGCTCGGGATCATGCCGTACATCTCGGCGTCGATCATTCTCCAGCTCCTCACGGTCGTCTGGCCGTACCTCGAAAAGCTCTCGAAGGAAGGGGAGATGGGGCGGCGCAAGATCAACCAGTACACCCGCTACTCGACGATCGTGCTGGCCATCATCCAGTCGCTCGGCGTGGCCTTCTGGCTCCGTTCGCAGACCGCTCCGGGCGGCGCGCCGCTCGTGCCGTCGCACGTGCAGGACGCCCTCTGGGGGCTCGGGTTCCCGATCATGACGATCCTGACCCTGACCACCGGGACGGCCTTCGTCATGTGGCTCGGCGAGCAGATCTCCGACCGCGGCATCGGCAACGGCATCTCACTGATCATCTTCGCCGGCATCGTGGTCGGACTGCCGTCGGCCGTGATCGGAACCGTCGGTGACATCCGTACGGGGGAGCGGGGCATCTTCTCCATGCTCTTCCTGGTGATCTTCATGGTCACCGTCGTGGCTTTCGTGGTGATGATGGAGCGTGCCCAGCGCCGCATTCCGGTCCAGTACGCGAAGCGCGTCGTCGGCCGGAAGGTTTACGGCGGGGCCAATACCTACCTGCCGCTCCGCGTGAACACCGCCGGGGTCATCCCGGTCATCTTCGCGTCGTCGATCCTGGTCATCCCGCAGACTCTCACCGGCATGATTCAGGCGCCGTGGGCGCAGGCGATCGGCACGCAGCTCTCCATGGGCCAGCCGCTCTACTACCTGATGCTCGTATCGGGCATCATCTTCTTCTGCTTCTTCTACACCTCCATCGTCTTCAACCCGGTCGACACGGCCGACAACATGCGGAAATATGGCGGCTTCATCCCCGGCATCCGCCCCGGCAAGCGCACGGCCGAGTACATCGACCGCGTGCTGACGCGGATCACGTTCGTCGGCTCGGTCTACCTGGCGTCGGTGTGTCTGCTGCCGGAGTTCCTCATCAGCGGGTTCCGCGTCGCGCAGCTGCCGTGGGTCGGCGCCCGGCTCGACGCCTGGCTGCCGATCTGGTTCACCGAGGGGATGGGACTGAACTTCTACTTTGGCGGCACGTCGTTGCTGATCATCGTCGGCGTCGCGATGGATACGATCAACCAGATCGAGTCGCAGCTCGTGATGAGGCACTACGACGGATTCATGAAGAAGGGCCGCATCAGGGGACGCAGGGGCTGAACCAGGAAGGCATGCGAAAAATCATCTTCATCGGGCCGCCGGGCAGCGGCAAGGGGACGCAGGCGAAGCGGCTGGCCGGCCGGTTCGGGATCCCCCACATCTCGACGGGGGACATCCTCCGCGAAGCGGTCGCCGACGGAACCGAGCTGGGGCAGAAGGCGGCGCCGATCATGGCTGCCGGTCAGCTGGTCCCCGATGATCTGATGATCGGGATCATTCGCGAGCGGCTGGCCAGGCCGGATGCGCAGAAAGGCTTCATTCTGGACGGGTTCCCCCGCACGCTCGTCCAGGCGGAGAAGCTCGATACGATTGTCTCCGGGAATGGACAGGGGGGGCTTGCTGTTCTCCAGCTGCTCGTCTCGGACGAGGCCATCGTCAACCGGATCGCCCTCCGGAGGACGTGCGCCGAGTGCGGGGCGATCTACCACCTCGAGAACCAGCCTCCCGCCAAACCAGACGTATGCGACCGGTGTGGCGGGAGCGTGATCGCGCGTCCGGACGACAACGCGGAGGCCGTCCGGAAGCGGCTGGAGGCGTTTCACAGGCAGACGACTCCGGTGGCGACGTACTACAAGTCGAAGCAGTGGCTTCGCGAGATCGACGGGATCGGTCCCGTCGATTCGGTCTTTGAACGAATCCAGAACGCTCTGAACTGAAACGCTGATGCTCGACAAGATCAAAGGACCGGTGCTCAAGACGCGCGACGAGATCCAGACCATGGAGCGCGCGAACCGGATCGTGCTCGAGATCCTGGAGATGATGCGGGCGATGGTGAAGCCGGGTGCGACGACGGCCCAGCTCAACGCCATGGCCGAGGAGGAGCTGGCCCGGCGCGGCGCGAAGTCGCCGTTCAAGGGCTACTCGCCGATGGGGCTTCCGCCCTATCCGGCGGTGGTCTGCTCCTCGGTCAACGACGTCATCGTCCACGGCATCCCGAACCGGGCGAGGCTGCAGGAAGGCGACATACTCGGGCTCGATTTCGGGTCGATCTTCGAGGGCTTCGTCGGCGACGGTGCGATCACGATCCCGGTCGGGAAAGTGACGCCGCGCGCCGAGGAGCTGATGCGGACGACGAAGGAGTGCCTCGATCTGGCCATCGAGGAGATGCGTCCCGGAAGGCATCTCGGCGACATCGGGGAGGCGGTTCAGGACCATGCCGAATCGCGCGGCTTCCACGTGATCCGCAATTTCGTCGGCCATGGGATCGGCCGGAAGATGCACGAGGAACCGCAGGTCTACAACTACGGCAAGCGGGGACGGGGTCTGGAACTGCGGGAAGGAATGGTCCTGGCGATCGAGCCGATGCTCTGCGAGATCGGGTCGAAGCTGCGTGCGCGTCTGGAGCGGGCCGGCAGCGGCGGGATGATTCAGGACGTGAAGACCGATGCCGACGGCTGGACGGCGCGGACGCTCGACGGAGCGCTGGCCGCGCACTTCGAGCATTCGGTTGCGGTGACGGCCAACGGGCCGAGGGTGCTGGGAAGATAAGAACGAAGAGGACTATGTCGAAAGAAGAAGCGATCGAAGTGACTGCGACGGTGCTGGAGACACTCCCCAACGCCATGTTTCAGGTCGAGCTGGACAACAAGCACAAGGTGCTGGCGCACATCTCCGGCAAGATGCGCAAACACTTCATCCGTATTCTTCCGGGAGACAAGGTCCTGGTGGAGCTGTCGCCGTACGATCTGACGAGGGGAAGAATCATTTATCGATACAAATGAGGCTGAAGCTCTCAGCTCTTAGCTCTCAGCTCTCAGGAATGAGCGCGAGGGTGACAGGCCTGAGAGCTGACAGCTGAGAGCTGAGAGCTAAGAGATGAAAGTCCGTTCAAGCGTCAAAAAAATCTGCACCAAGTGCAAGATCGTTCGCCGCCAGGGCGTGATTCGGATCATCTGTGAGAATCCGAAGCACAAGCAGCGGCAGGGTTAAGGAAGCAGGAGCTCATCAATGGCACGTATCGCGGGTGTGGATCTTCCACTCAACAAGCGGGTCGAGATCGGCCTGACGTACATC
>DATLFC010000016.1:0-2264 GCA_035525015.1 Thermoanaerobaculia bacterium
AAGCTGATCATCGTCACCTCCCAGGGAAAAGACACCATCATCGACCACTTCGACCGCTCGGAAGGGCTGGAGCGGTCACTCCGCGAGAGGCAGAAGCTCGACCTCCTGTCCGAGGTCGAAACGGTCAGTACCATGGTCGACCTCATCGCCGTCCGCCAGAAGGACGCCCTCGGCCTCGGCCACGCCGTCCTGACCGCGCAGCACGCCGTCGGCAGCGAGCCGTTCGCCGTTCTGCTCCCCGACGATGTCATCCTCTCCGAAGAGCCGTGCCTCCTGCAGATGCGGCGCGTGTTCGAGGAGACGGGCCGCCCGGTCGTCGCTCTCATGGAGGTTGCGCCGGAGGAGACCAGCCGCTACGGAATCGTGGCCGGCGAGCTGATGGGCAGACGGCGCTTCCGCGTCTCCGACATGGTCGAGAAGCCGAAGAGCAAGGCACCGTCGCGCTACGCGATCATCGGCCGCTACATCCTCCCCCCGGAGGTCTTCCCGATGCTGGAGACGACCGAGCGCGGCGCGGGTGGTGAGATCCAGTTGACCGATGCCATGCGCCAGCTCGTACAGGGCGGCGACTTCTACGGGTATGTCTTCGAAGGACGGCGTTACGACGCCGGCGAGAAGCTCGGCTACCTCAAGGCGACCGTGGATTACGCGCTGAGACATCCGGCGCTGGGAACGGAGTTCGCGGCGTATCTTCAGGAACTGTTCGGAGATGGAAAAGCGAGCGAATCAGAATCGGCTGGAGATTCCGGACGCACCGCCCGCGGTGAAAGAGCTCGTCAGCGAGTGTGAGCTGACCGGGCGCCAGACCATCTTCGAGCGGAACGGCCGGCCGGTGGCCATCCTGGTCTCGTTCGACGAATATCTGGCTCTTCGCGAGACCATCGAGATCGCCGCCGACGCCGATCTGCGGGCGATGCTCGATCGGACGGACGAGGAGATCCGCCAGAACAAGCTGCTCCTTCCGGAGGATCTTTTTGGGGAATGACCGCCTGCGCATCGTCGAATCGGTCGAGGCGCAATGGCAGGCCCTGGCCGAACACGAGCGCGCCGCCGCCCGCGACGTGCTGATGAAGATCGACGAGGATCCGATCATCGGCGCGCCGCTGTACGAGCCGCTGCGCGGACTCTGGAGCGCCCGGGCGGAGAATCTCCGCATCGTCTACCGGATCATGGCCGAGGCACGATTCGTCGTGATCCTGGCCATCGTCAGGGTGGCGTCATGAAATTCATTCTCGCCTCGTCGTCGCCGCGACGGCACGAGCTGCTGGCATCGATCGGGGTAGAGTTCGAGGTGATTCCGAGTCACGTGCCGGAGGAGCACCAGGCCGGCGAAGCGCCCGAGGAGTACGTGGCCCGGCTCTCGCGCGACAAGGCCGCGGCGATCGCCCGGCAGCATCGCCAACGATGGGTGATCGCCGCCGACACGACGGTCATGCTGGGCGAGCAGTTGCTGGAGAAGCCGGCCGATCGCGGCGACGCGGCCCGGATGCTGGCGGCCATCGCCGGCAAAACTCACGTCGTCTACACCGGTGTGACGATCGAGAACGCGGAGTCCGGGTATCGCGAGACGCGCGTCGCCGAAACGGAAGTGAGAATGCTGCCTCTCTCGGCAGCGGACATCGAGTGGTACGTCGCCAGCGGCGAGCCGCTCGACAAGGCGGGAGCGTACGCGGCGCAGGGGATCGGCGGCATGTTCATCGACTCGATCCATGGCAGCTATACGAACGTCGTTGGACTGCCTCTTGCGCTTCTTTTTCAGATGCTGCGAAAGGCGGGGATCGACCCGCTGTCATTCCGAGCGTAGCGAGGAATCCGGGGGTTGGCGGGACGATCATCGCGCCCCCTCCCGCCCGGATTCCTCGCGACGCTCGGAATGACATACTAGGAGACGCAATGTCATCAGCTGCCAAAGTCGGCGCCTTCATGCTCGTGATCCTGGCGATCCTCGGATACTTCGTTCTGAAGATCGAGGACATCCACCTCGGCGGAGCCGAACAGCGCCAGGTCCGCGTTCTCTTCGACAACGTGGCCGGCCTCGACGAGCGTTCCGCCGTGCGCGTCGCCGGCGTACGGAAAGGCACGGTCTCCAGAATAGAGCTGCGTCCCGACGGGAAGGCGCTCGCCACGCTCACCATCGATGCGGACGTGCCGCTCTTCGAGAACGCCAGTGCCCGCATCGCCAACCTCGGGCTCCTCGGCGAGAAATACGTCGAGCTCGATTCAGGCGACCCGCGGCGGCAGGCCATGACCGGCGAGCAGGTCGT
>DATLFC010000074.1:0-68947 GCA_035525015.1 Thermoanaerobaculia bacterium
GCGCTGCGAGCGCACCATGTCGGTGAGATTGCCGCCCCATGTCGAGTTGATCCGCGACGAGACCGTGAAGACGTTCTCGTCGATGTCGAAGATCCTGTCGTTCGAGGCGAAGCCGCAGACCTGAGTCTTCTTGCCGAAGCAGAGCATGTCGGGCTCGATGCCGAAATGCTCGAAGGCCCACATCTTCCCGGTGATGCCGACGCCGGACTGCACTTCGTCGAAGATGAGGATCATCTCGTTCTCGTCGCAGAGCTGGCGGACGGCGCGGAAGAACTCCGGGCGGAAGTGGTTGTCGCCGCCTTCCCCCTGGATCGGCTCCATGATGAACGCGGCGATGTCGTCCTTCCGCTCCTGGATGAAGCGCCGGGCCTGCTCGATGGCGGTCTTTTCGCGACGCTCCGCATCGGCCGCCGCCTCGCCGGTCATCGGGAACTGCAGCTTGGGATTGTCGATGCGCGGCCAGTCGAACTTCGGGAAGTACTGCGTCTTGCGAGCGTCGGCGGTGTTCGTGAGGGAGAGCGTGTAGCCGCTGCGGCCGTGAAACGCCTCCCGCAGGTGCATCACCTGCGCCCCCTTCTCCTCCTTGTATCCCTTACGGAAGTTCTTCCGGACCTTCCAGTCGAAGGCGGCCTTGATGGCGTTCTCGATGCCCATCGAGCCCCCCTCGATGAAGAACATGTGCTTGTTGAGGGTCGCCGGAATCGCGACGCGCGAGAACGTCTCGACGAACTCGGCCATGTGCGTCGTGTAGATGTCGGAGTTGGCTGGTTTGTTCAGCGCTACCTCGGCCAGTTTCTCGCGGAACTCCGGCGTGTCGAGGCGAGGGTGGTTGTAGCCGATGGGAATCGACGCGAAGTTGGTGAAGAAATCGAGAACGTTGCGGCCGCGTTTGGCGTCGAAAACCCACGATCCGCGGGACTTCCGGAGATCCATGACGATTTCGTAACCGTCGGCCAGCATGTGGCGCGACAGCACTGAATGCACCTCGCCAGGTTGCACGTGGACACGACGATCGGTGATGGAGGAAACGGGCATGCTGGCTCCTGAATGCAGGTTGACATCCGTATTGCACGGATATCTGATTTGCAGGCGGTGGATCTTACCAAAGACCCCGGCTTTCCTTCAGGAGACAGGGATCACATGAAAGACATTCTCATCCTCGGCGGCGCAAGAACCCCGATCGGGTCGTTCCTCGGAACTCTCTCGGCGCTTCCGGCGCCAAAGCTCGGTTCGGTTGCCATCAAATGCGCGCTGGAGAACTCCGGCGTCCAGCCCGATGCCATCGAGCAGGTGATCATGGGCAATGTGCTGCAGGCTGCCGTCGGCCAGGCGCCGGCGCGGCAGGCAGGGATCGGCGCCGGCATTCCGACCAGCGCCGGAGCCATCACCGTCAACAAGGTCTGCGGCTCGGGCATGAAGGCCGTCATGTGGGCGGCGAACGACATCCGCTGCGGCGACTATGAGATCGCGGTGGCCGGCGGTATGGAGTCGATGTCCAACGCGCCGTACGCACTCCCGCAGGCGCGCACCGGCTATCGCATGGGCAACGGCAGGATGATCGACGTGATGGTTCACGACGGTCTATGGGACCCGTACGGCGACAAGCACATGGGCAACTGCGCCGAGGCCTGTGTGTCGAAGTACTCGTTCACGCGCGAAGAGCAGGACGAGTTCTCGCGCGAGTCGTACCGCCGCGCACAGGAGGCCGTGAAGAACGGCAAGTTCAAGAAGGAGATCGCCGTCGTCGACGTCCCCGGCAAGAAGGGGAGCTCGGTGGTGATCGACGACGAGGAGCCGTTCTCGGCACCGCTCGATAAGATGGGGACGCTCAAGCCGGCGTTTCAGAAGGACGGCGGTACCGTGACCGCCGCGAATTCATCGAAGATCAACGACGGCGCGGCGGCGCTGGTGGTCTGCTCGGATGACTACGCCCAGCGCAACCGCCTGAAGCCGATCGCGCGCGTCATTGCCCAGTCGAGCCACGCCCAGGACCCGGAGTGGTTCACGACGGCCCCCGGCAAAGCCATCGAAATGGTCCTGAAGCGCTCGAAGCTGAAGGTCGATGACATCGATCTGTTCGAGGTCAACGAGGCCTTCGCCGCGGTCGCGCTCGCGGCGATGAAAGACATCGGGATCCAGCACCAGAAACTGAACGTCCATGGGGGAGCGGTGGCCCTCGGCCATCCGATCGGCGCGAGCGGCGCGCGGATCCTCGTCACGCTCATCCATGCGCTGCAGGACCGTGGCCTCAAGCGTGGCCTGGCCGCCATCTGTATCGGCGGCGGCGAAGCGACGGCCATGATCGTGGAGACGCTCTAGGAGGCGGCCAGCGCGGCGGCCAGGCCGTCGAGCTCGCGATACTCCATCGACGGCTCGCCGCCGGGCAGCGCCTTACCGCCATGCCGGTTGATCCATGCCGTGGGAATGCCGAGGGCGTTCGCCGGCACGATGTCGTGGTAGTTGCTCTGCGCGGCGTGCAGCCAGTGCCGCCCGCCGACCTGCTTCCGCGCGGCGTCGAAGTGGGCGCGTTCAGGCTTGTACGATGAGACCTGCTGCGCGGTGACGACGAGATCGAACTCGACCGTGAGATGGCGGCGCGTCGCCCACAGCAGATCGTCGTCGACGTTGGAAAGGATTCCCAGCGTCAGGCCGGCGTCGCGGAGCCGTTCCAGCGCGCCGTTCGTATCGGGAAAGGGCCGCCAGAAGGGGAGGCTGTCGGCGAGAAACCCGGCGCGCTGCCGCTCCAGCGGCCAGCCGACTGCGTGTGCCACCCGCGCCCCCGTCTCCCACAGGACGTCGCGGTAGCGCCGGTATCTCTCCTGCTCCACCACACGCTCCACGGCGGCATAGGTCTCGAGGAGCCGCTCTTCATCGATCTCGATGCCGTCTTCCGCGGCGGCCCGGCGGAACGCCTCGCGGATCCCTCGCTCCCAGTCGATCAGGGTTCCGTAACAGTCGAAGGTCACGACTTCGAATGGCGATGACATACATCGATTATGGTGCAGGGATGGTCGCGGTGAGCCAGGTCACACGGTGCCCCTCCGGCGGGTGATACATCACAGTACGGCAATTGCGGACGGCTACCTCGTCGCTTAAGCTGTCCGTGGTCCGAACATGCACGAAGCATCCGCACGGAACCTCCGCACGGTGGAGCGGTTTCTGCTCGCCCCGCCGCTGACGGCCAAGTTCGGGACGTACCCTGTATCGATCTCCGACATCTCGGCTCGCGGCGCCCGCTTCCGTCATGAGGCCCCGCTGGAGACCGGCCGGAAGGCGATCCTCAAAATCTCGATGGAGGGGCGGGCGTCGCCGCTGAATCTCGAGGCGGTCGTCGTCTGGACGCAGCCGGCAGAAGGAAAGTTCCTTTCCGGCGTCCGCACGTACGGAGCGCCCGACGTCGTCCATGCGCTGATCGCGCAACTGCAGACCTCCAATCGATCGAATCGGATCGAGGAGCTGCGCGCCGCGGACCGGTTCTTCGTGGCGCCGGCTCTCGAGGGGCGGTTCGGTGCCGACTCCGCATGGATCGAGAACCTGTCAGCGCGCGGAGCCCGCATCGAGATGCGCAAGGAGCCGGCCGCCGGGACGTCGCTTCCTCTCGCCTTCCGCGTGCCCGACACGACGCACGATGTCGTGGTGAGTGCGACGGTGATGTGGACGGCCGTCAAATCGATCAACGGCCGCGGCGCCTCCTCCTGGCGCGCCGGTCTTCTGATTGCCACGAAGCCGGAGCTGATGCGCCTCTCGATCGCTCAGCTCTGTGAGGAGGGGCGGGCCACGCTCGATACGACGTCGCTCGGCCTGAAGCTGAAGATCATGCGGGCGCGCGCACGGCAGTTCGCATCGAAGGACAGGCCGGCGGACACGAGCGACCTTCCGCCGGATCTGCTGCTTCTGATCGAGGGTGTCCGCGAGGAGCTGCGGCTCAATCCCGACGAGGCCATGCACTGGTACCGTCGCGCGCGGCTGATCATCAACGATCCGGCCACGCGCAGCGCCGCGCCCCTCATCGCCGATCACCCCGATGCGCTGGCGGTCTGGGAGTACCTCGACCGCTCAGTCGACGCCACTCTGATCGGGCGAGCCTTCCACCTCGGCTGACCCGGTCAGCGCCGACACATTCCTGCGCATTCCCGCGAGTTTCGCGCGCTTCACCGCGCTCCTGCGGAACAGCCGCGAGAACGCGGCCTGCTCGTACTTCAGCAGGTCGGTGACCGGCGTCGCGCGATACTCGTCGCGCGCGCGGAACGCCGGATGCGCCGCGGCCGGCGCATGGTTCCAGGGACAAACCTCCTGGCAGATGTCGCAGCCGAAGGCGTTTCCCTCCAGGTGCGTACTCACGTTTTCAGGCAGTGCACCGCGATGTTCGATCGTCGCGTAGCTGATGCACTCTCCCGACGCGACGGTGCGATTCGGAAGGATGGCGCTGGTCGGACATGCGTCGACGCAGCGGGTGCAGGTGCCGCAGCGATCGGCGACCAGCGCTGCATCGATATCGTTTTCGAGCGAGGTCAGCAGAGTGCCGATGAAGAGATACGATCCGTTCGTCTCGTCGATCAGCATGCCGTTTCGGCCGATCCAGCCGAGGCCGGCCTGCGCCGCCGCGGCGCGATCCGAGAGCGGACCGGTGTCGACATAGCGCCACGTCTTCGCCTCCGGTGCCAGGCGCCCGATCTCCTCCTCGAACCGCCGCAGCATCC
Organism: Thermoanaerobaculia bacterium; assembly: GCA_035525015.1. Taxonomy (GTDB): domain Bacteria; phylum Acidobacteriota; class Thermoanaerobaculia; order Gp7-AA8; family Gp7-AA8; genus DATLEX01. The sequence continues at coordinate 4,701 of DATLFC010000074.1, forward strand.
GGTCCAGGACCTGGTGATAGTCGTCGCCCAGCGCATAACGGGCGACATGATGACTCAGCGCTCCGGCCGGTGCCTGCGGCCGCTCGGAGGCATAGGGGACGAGCATGACCACGATCGAGCGCGCCCACGGAAAGCGGCGCCGCGGATCGAGCCTGACCTCGCGGTTCTTCGCGAGATAGGCCATCGAGGCGTGATGGCCGCGGTCGATCCACTCCTCGAACATCTCCGCGTGCCGGTCGATCAGGTCGCTGGCCCCGAGGCGGACGACCCCCTCCTCGCGCGCGGCGCGTTCCAGCAAAGGCCAGACCTCGGAGAGTCTCGTGATCATCATTTCGAGCGGCCGCTCTGCCGGAGCGTGAAGGTCGCGATTTCCGGGCGGCAGAGGATCCGCAGCGGCGGAACGGCGCCGATTCCGCGGCTGACGTACATCAACACGTTGCGCACGCGGTGAAATCCTGAAGCGTACCTGGCCTCGTATCGCGACGGCACCACCACCGCACCGAAGAACGGAAACCGGATCTGGCCGCCATGCGTGTGTCCGCACACCAGAAGGTCGAGGCGGCAGTCGCCGAGATCGCCGATCAGATCGGGATGGTGCGTCACTCCGATCCGCGGTCCGTGAGCCAGGCCGGCGAAGGCGGCGTCGAGATCGGGCTCTCCCCGGTAGACCTCGTCGATGCCGACCAGCGGGAGCTCCGCTCCTCCTCGCCGCAGCATCACCGAGCGATTGATGATGAACTCCACACCGCGGTCCGTCATGGCGCTCCTGACGTCATCGCCGCCGGCCCAGTAATCGTGATTTCCGAGGACGGCATACATGCCATCGCGTGCGTGGAGCTCACCGATCAGCGCATTCGCCATGAGCGGAATGTCGCGGTGAAACGATACGAAATCGCCGCCGAGAAGGATGATGTCGGGCTCGGCGCGGTTCGTCTGCGCCACCACTTCCTCGTAGTACCTCCGGCGGACGAAGCGCGCCACGTGCGTGTCGGTGAGGAACGCGATCCGGTAGCCCTCGAACGCAGCCGGCAGCCCGTCGATGAACACCTCATGCCGCGTGATCTCGATGTCGTACACGTCGTTGTGCGCGCCGAGCCTGCGCAGCCAGGCGAACGGGATGTGCGCACGCCGGATCCGGATCACTTCGCCGGGCCGCGTCCGGACACCCGCCGGGGCCCGCTCGTGTTTCATGCGCAGCCGGATGGTGTCGACGATCCAGTAAACGCCGACACCGGCCGCGAAGAGCAGCCACCACAGTCCGATCTGCCCGAGTGTCGCATCCCAGTCGACCCGCTCCACCGCCTCCGGCGTGATCCGGTCGAGCGCTTCCGTCCGGAGCATCCAGTCGATCCAGCGATGGAGAGGCCACAGCAGCGCCGTCATCACCAGCAGGAGTGGCGGTACGACCCACAGGAGCCATGTCCAGGGACTCTTTTCGTGTTTGTGGCTGCCGAAGACGATGCGGTTCAGAACGAAGAGGAACATGCGCGCGTCGCCGAGCAACGCCAGAAGGAGAAGAACGACGAAGAGGACTCGGAGGATCATGAAGGCATCTTCATGACACCCGCTCGAGAATCGGGCCGATCAGATTTTCCGGAACTTTGATCGTGCCGAGCGTCTCGGAAGCCTTTGCCGAACCGTGATCGTCCGACCCTCCGGTGATGAACTTGCCGCGAAACCGGGCCATGTTCTGGTACATGTCGCGATCGCCGGCCGGTACGTCGGGATGCATCGCTTCCACCGCGTCGACGCCGGAGTCGAGAACCTTCGCCACCAGGCGGGCGTGATCGGGATAGAGAGAAGGATGCGCCACCGATGTCACGCCGCCCGCGCTCCGGATCATCGACACCGCCTCGGCGATGCGGAAGCGCTCTTTTTCGACATAGGCCGGCTTTCCGGTTCCGATGAGGGTGTCGAACGCCTCGGCGACCGAGCGGGCGTGTCCACGCTCGACCAGCGCTCGCGCGACGTGCGGACGCCCCACCGCTCCTCCTGCCGCCAGTTCATCCACGCGCTCGTGGGCGATGTCGTAGCCGAGTGTCCGGAGCTTCTCGACCATGGCTCTACTCCGCCGCTCGCGCATGCTGCGGAAGGAGCGGAGACGGGCATCGATGGCTTCATCGTGAGGATCGAAGGCGTAGGCGAGGATGTGGACGTCGACTCCTTCGAACGCGCACGACAGCTCGATGGCCGGGATCAGCGTCACCCCGATGCCGTCAGCGTACGGCTTTGCTTCGAAGTACGCGGCCAGGTTGTCGTGATCGCTGATGGCGACGATGTCGATTCCATGGCTCCGCGCCACGTCGACGACTTCGCGCGGAGTGCGCGTCCCATCGGAGTGGTGCGTGTGCGTGTGAAGATCTGCGTAGCGCATGAATCGGGGCTCGGGGCTCAGGGCTCAGGCAAGAGGGAGGGCGGTGGGGTCTGAGCCCCGAGCGCCGAGCCCCGAGCCCCGACTCCTAAACCGTCGCGGGCGTGACGAGCTCATCGAGGACACTTTGGCAACGCGCACAAACCGCTCCCTCCACGTGGACCTCCTCGCGGTACTGCCAGCAGCGGCCGCACTTCTTTCCGCGCGCCGGCTTCATCGAGACGGCGATCCGGCCCAGTCCTTCGATGTCGACGGCGTCGGTCGCGCTGTCGTCCGGCGGCCGGAAGTCGACGTGCGAGACGATGAGGAGCTTCGCCAGGTCGACGTTGACGCTTCCGAGCAGCGCCTCCGGCGACATCCTCGTGTGCAGGACGATGTCCGCCTCGAGCGACTGCCCGATCTGCTGCACGGCGCGCGCGCGCTCCAGCACCTTCGTGGCCGTCTCGCGGACACGGAAGATGCGCTGCCAGGCCTCGACGTCGGCGTCGGGGAGCTTCGCTCCTTCGAGTTTCTCGAAGTCGGCCAGGTGAACCGACTTCTCTTTCTGACCGGGCATGGCCTCGTAGATCTCCTCGGCCGTGAAGCTGATGATCGGAGCCAGCGTCGTCACCAGTCCCCGCAGAATCCGGTACATCACCGTCTGCCCTGACCGGCGCGCCAGCGAGGCGGGTCCCTCGCAGTACATCGTGTCCTTCGACGCGTCGAGGTAGACCGAGGAGAGGTCGACCGTGCAGAGGTCGACGATGCGGTGGTAGACGGCGTGAAACTCGTAGTCGCCGTACGCTTTCTGGCAGCGTTCGAACGCCCGTGCCGCGCGATCGAGGATCCAGCGGTCGATCGGCAGAAGCTGCTCGACCGGGAGCGCCGCGGCCGGGTCGAAGTCGTAGAGATTCGCCAGCAGATACCGCGCTGTGTTCCTGATCTTCCGGTAGGCCTCGGCGATGCGGGCGATGATCTCCTTTCCCAGCGCCATGTCGTCGCGGTAGTCGATCATGGCCACCCAGAGGCGGAGGATGTCGGCGCCATTCTGCTTGACGATGTCCTGCGGCGAGACGACGTTGCCGAGGGACTTCGACATCTTGCGCCCCTTCTCGTCGACCACGAAGCCGTGGGTGATGACCTGCTCGTACGGCGCGCCCCCCTCGACGCCGACGCCGATGAGAAGCGAGGACTGGAACCAGCCCCGATGCTGATCGTGCCCTTCGACGTAGACGGCCACCGGCCAGCCGAGCTCCGGGCGAGCTTTGCAGACGGCAATGTGCGACGAACCGGAGTCGAACCAGACGTCGAGGATGTCGAGGTCCTTGCGGAACGAGGTGCTGCCGCACCTGCATGCGTGGCCGGCCGGGAGGAACTCCTTCGCGTCGTGCTCGAACCAGGCGTCGGCGCCTTCGGCGCGGAACAGTTCCGTCACTCTGCCGAACAGCTCGAGGGTCGTCACCGGCTCACTGCACTGCTCGCAGTAGAGAACGGTGATCGGAACACCCCAGAGCCGCTGCCGTGAGATGACCCAGTCCGGGCGATTCTCGAGCATGCCGGTCATCCGCTCCTGACCCCAGTGCGGCACCCATTTCACCTTGCGTACTTCAGCCAGCGCCCGTTCACGAAGCTTCGTCTCCTCCATGCTGATGAACCACTGTTCGGTGGCGCGGAAGATGATCGGGTTCTTGCAGCGCCAGCAGTGCGGGTACTGGTGCGTGAGCGATTCGGAAAAGACGAGCACGCCGCGCTCGCGGAGATGCTCGACGATCAGCGGATTGGCCTTGAACACGTGCATGCCGGCCCAGAGAGGCACGTCGGGTGTGAACTGACCGCGATGGTTCACCGGCGTATAGATCTCCAGACCATACCCGCGGCCGGTGTTGAAATCGTCGGCACCGTGTCCCGGCGCGGTATGAACCAGGCCGGTGCCCTGGTCGAGCGTCACGTAGTCGCCGAGGAGGAAGACTCCTTCCCGTGGCAGGAAGGCGTGGCGGTAACGGAGGTGCTCGAACGCGGAGCCGCGGAACACCTTCACCACCTTGTATTCGCCCCATCCGAACTTCTTCGTCACGCCGGCGACGAGGTCGGCGGCCACGATGTGGTTCGCACCGTCATGCTCGACGACGGCGTACTCGAAGTCCGGCTTCACGACGATGGCAAGGTTGGCGGGAAGCGTCCACGGAGTCGTCGTCCAGATGACGGCGTAGACCGGTTTCTCGATCGGCAGATCGAGGCTCTGTACCGCCTCGTCCGTCAGGCGGAAACGGACGTACACCGATGGCGAGGTGTGCTCCTCGTATTCGACTTCCGCCTCGGCGAGCGCGCTCTGGTCGTACGTACACCAGTGCACCGGTTTGAGTCCCTTGTAGACGGCGCCCGTCTCGAAGTAGCGGCCCAGTGCGCCGGCGATGTCCGCCTCGTAGTCGAAGGCCATGGTCATGTACGGGTTGTCCCAGTCCCCCAGGACGCCGAGGCGGATGAAGTCGTCGCGCTGGATGTCGATGTACTTCGCCGCGAACTGACGGCAGGCGCGGCGAAACTCGGCCGCGCTCATCTCTTTCTTCTTCCCGCCGAGCTCTTTTTCCACGGCGAATTCGATCGGCAGGCCATGGCAGTCCCAGCCGGGAACGTAAGGAGAGTCGAAACCCATCATGGTCCGGGACTTGACGATCATGTCCTTGAGGATCTTGTTCAGTGCATGGCCGATGTGAATTTTGCCGTTTGCGTACGGAGGACCGTCGTGCAGCACGAACTTCGGACGGCCGCCCGACTTCTCGCGAAGGAGCTTGTAGATACCGATCGTCCGCCACTGTTCGAGCCACTTCGGCTCGTTCTGCAGTAGGTTCGCCTTCATGGCGAACGACGTCTGCGGAAGATTGAGTGTTTTCTTGTAGTCGCTACTGCTCGATACGGCCATGGTGACCGGCCAAACTAGCAGTGGCAGGTGCCTATTTCAAGGCTACATGCCGCCGGCGGTGAGGCCGCGCGGCGGCGTTACGCGCAGCTTCTGGCCGGGTTGGAGTATCGCGTCCTTCCGCAGATCGTTCAGCTCGCAGAGGTCGCCGACGCTGAGCTTGTGCTTCCTGGCGATCGCGGACAGCGTGTCTCCCTTGCGCACGGTATGGAAGACGTCCTCGTCGTCGGCGTGGCGAAGGAGCGTCCCCAGGCGGCGGGCGTTTACCGGAACGTAGATCGAGCGGCCGGCGCGCAGCGAGTCACCGGGGCGGAGATCGTTCATCTCGAGAATCGTCCCGGGCTGCGTGCCGAACCTGCGGGCCAGTCTGGTCACCGTATCGCCTTTGCGCACGACGAGCGCGGCGACGTCGATCTCCGTGTCGTCCTCTCGGAGCGTCGCGGCCACTTCCGCCAGGAGAGGGGCCGCAGCGGCGGGGACGGTCACGTTTCGCCGGCCCGGCGGCACCAGGCCGCGGTGCAGCGCCGGGTTCAACTCCTGCAGCTCGCTCTCGCTGAGGCCGGCCGACCCGGCCAGGAATCGGAGCGAGAGCGGTCCGTCGACGGTGATGGTCCCCAGATCGGCGGGCGCGTGAGGCTCGAGGCGGAAACCATAGGCCTCGGGATCCCCGGCGATGTGCAGCGTGGCGTAGAACGTCGGAACGTATCCCCGCGTCTCCTTCGGCAGCGCGCTCCTTTCCAGAAGCTCCCAGAAGGTGGTTGCGCCGGTGCTCTCGAGCGCGCGCCGCACCCGGCCGGGGCCGCAGTTGTATGCGGCGAGCGCCAGGGACCAGTCGCCGAACTCGCGATACAGATCGGTAAGGAAGGCGGCCGCCGCGGCGGTCGACTTCTCGGGATCGGCGCGCTCGTCGATCCACCAGTCGACACGGAGGCCGTACTCGCGCGCGGTCGCGGGCATGAACTGCCACAGCCCGTGTGCGCCGGCGCGCGAGGTGAGAGTGGGGATGTAAGCGCTCTCGATGACCGGCAGGTAGGCGAGCGCCTTCGGCAGTGCGTGCTCATCGAGAATGGCGTCGATCATGCTGCGGTAGCGCGTTGCTCGAAGGAGCGAAGTCTGAATCTTGTCCCGCAACGACGTGGAGAAGTATTGGACGGCTCCGTGGATCGAACGATGATCCGGCATCGGGATCGAGGCGGCTGCCTCGACGTCGACCTCCGGTCCTGATCCGGGGTGCTGTTCGCGGGCGACGATGCCGCCCCAGGCCAGCTCGAGGTCGCTCCGGAGCACTTCCGGATCGGCCGGCGTGGCGCGCGGCGGATCCGATGAAGGTGGGGTGGCCGTCACGCACGAGACGCACAGCAGCGCCACCGGCAACAGCCATCGTCTGTCCATCATCCCCCTCCCCATCCCTCGGCTGTCGACTTCTGAAGGACCGCTACGACTGGTCGACCCGCAGGTTGACCGATACGGCGTGAACATCGGCCGTATCCCCGAGCTCGACGCGCTCCGACTGCTCATGGACGACGTCGTCGCCGTTCTCGAAGGATACCGTAACGCGCATGGCACGGGCGCCCGAGAGCGTCTCCGGCGGAACGGCCAGATTGATGGCCTTCTGAATCTCCCGGCCGACGCCGCGCGGGATGTCGGGCTTCGGAGCGGCATTCTTCTTCTTCTTGAGCTTGGGAGACGAAGAGGTGGCGCGCTTTCGCAGCGCCTCCAGCTCGGCCATGACGTCGATCGTCGACCGCACTTTCACCGTTTTCACCGGCGGCTTTTCGGGCACCGGCTCCACCGCTGCATCGCCGCTCCGCTTTTCCTCCGTCCGTCCGGAGGCGACGCCCGCCCCGACCGGCTCCATCGCTTCTTCACTCTCACTGAGCTCTTCGATGAGCTCCTCCACCGCCCGCGCGCGATCGCCGCCGCCGAACGATGGTGTGACGACGTTGGCCGATGCTTCCGGTTTTCCGGCAGCCTCGGGCCGTGGTTGTTCCTTCATGCGGAACTGCGCCACATCGCCGAGCGTCCGGGCCGTCGGCCGGGCCGGCTCATCGCCCGTCATGCGGCGGCGCAGCGTTCGCAGCGTCAGCTTCGAGATCAGCTTCAGGGTCTCGAACACGCCCGTCCCGATCGACGCCACCGACTCCACGACTTCGTATTTCCCCTCCGGATCGAGAGCCTGCACCATCGACTCGGCGGTGGCCACGTTCGGCAGATCGCGTTTATTCAACTGGAGGATCAGCGGGATCTCGTCGAGCACGAGCCCGATCTCGGCCAGGTTCTCGCGCAGATTCCTGAAACTGTCGATGTTCGCGTCGAACATCGCCTGCTGCGAATCGGCGACGAAGACGATGCCGTCGACGCCTTTCAGCACGAGCTTGCGCGTCGTGTTGTAGAACACCTGTCCCGGAATGGTGTAGAGCTGCAGCCGGGTCTTGAAGCCGCCGATCACGCCGACGTCGATCGGAAGAAGGTCGAAAAAAAGCGTCCGGTCCGTCTCGGTCTCCAGGCTGACCATCTCCCCGCGGCTTCCGGGTGAGGTCTTGGCATAGATGTGGTGGAGATTGGTCGTTTTCCCGCAGAGACCAGGACCGTAATACACGATCTTGGCCGCCATCTGCATCGTCGCGTAATTGAAGAAGACCATCCGAACAGGCTCCGGGACCCGGTGCGAAGCAGCGATCGATGGTAGCACCCGCTACTTCGGGGTCGCAAGGCGGGCCGAGGTGATCCAGGCGGCGAGAAGTTTGTACAGTTCTGCAACTTGCGCGTCATCGCCGATCGCGGAGACGTGCCGCGCCATGACCTCCTCGTCCCCTCGTGCGGCCGGTCCGGTGAAGCGCCGGGCGTCGTCGTGAGCTTTCCAGTTTTGAATGGCCGATTCGGCCAGGGCGACCAGGTCCCGGCGGACATCGCCGGCGCCCGCGCGGCGCATCAGATCGGCCGAGACGTCGAGCACCGCGGCGACATAGTTCGCACCGAAGACGGCGGCGGCGTGGTAGAGCGGCTTCTGCTCGGCCGTCACCTCGGCGAACCGCGCGCCGACCGCCGTGGTGATGAGTCTCGCCGTTTTCGGGTGTTCCCCCTGGAATACCAGCAGCGTATCGGCGAGATCGGATGGCTCGCCGACCGGTGGCAGCGCCTTCAGCGGATGGAGCGAGAACCCCCCGGCCGGCGCCGCCAGCGCGCCGCTCGAGTGGAAGATGATCGCTTCGCCAGAGGGGATCTTCGCGACGATCCCATCGACCGCCCTGTCGCTGACCGCCACGAGCAGCAGTTCCGCCTCCGCGGCGAGCTGGTCGACGTCGCGGCGGCGAGCGCCCAGCAGCTCCGGCAGGCGGCTTTCCGACTCCGGCCGCAACCAGACGCCGGACAACGGCCATCCGATCCGCAGCCATGCCGTCCCCCAGGCCCATGCCGCGCGGCCGCCACCAAGAATGCCGAGACGCATCGTATCCTTAGAGTAACCGGTTCACGGTGAACCGTTCACCGTGAACCGTCTGTCATGAAACGCTTCGTCCTCGCGTTCGCACTGTTTGCGGCCCCGCTCCGGGCCGCGCCGCCGACCACCTGTGGCCTGCCGGACGACTATTCGCGCGCCCTCTGCGCTTACCAGCAGCGTGATTTCGGGACGGCGGAACGGGTATTCGGCTCGATCGTCGATGCGGGGGAGGAAGCGCCGCAGACTTTGAAGGGGATGTACTTCCTGGCGCGGACGTACATGAAAACCGGGCGGTTTGATGAGGCTGCCGGGCTGCTGGTCAGAATCTACGAGACCGATCGGACGTTTTACGGCAGCTGGAGTTGCGACTTCCTGCTGGGAGAGTGCCGGAGGGCGCTGGGGAAGGATTAGATGCCGGCATCGAACTTCGAACTTCGCCGAAAGCTGCTGCAACTCGAGGCGCTCCACGACCTCGGCCGGGCGCTGAACACGCTGCGGCCGGAGGCTGAGCTCCTGGAGGAGCTGATGCACCGGGCCATCGCGGTGCTCGACGCCACGACCGGCTTCATCTTCTCGCTGGATGAAAAGCTCAACATCCAGCACCTCTTCACGTTTCCTACCGAGCCTCCCCGCGCCGATGCCATCCTGGCCGAGCCTCCGGTGCGGCAGGTCCTCGCCGCGCGCGAGCCGATCTCGGTCACCGTGACGCGGTTCCTGGGGGAACAGGCGAACGATCTGCTGGTCGCGCCCATGGTGTCGGGCGACGTGATCGTCGGCGTGATCGGCGTGGGCGGCAAGGAGGCTCGCGGCGCGAAGAGCGGGAGCTTCGTGGAGGACGATCTCCGCTTTCTGGCCTCGCTGGCGTCGATCGGAGGCGCCGCCGTCGACAATACGCGGCGCTTCCACAGGCTCGATCTGGTGCGCGAGACGCTCGAAGACGAGAATCGTTCCCTCAAGCAAAGGATGCTGCGCGAGTACAGCGACCGCTTGATGGTGGGCGAATCGCCGAAGATGCAGCGAGTGATCGATCTGGTGGCACGGGTCGCCAACAGTCAAGCCAACGTTCTCATCCGCGGCGAATCGGGAACGGGGAAAGAAATGGTGGCGCGCCTCATTCACGGCAACTCGTCGCGCAAGGATCGGCCCTTCGTGGCCATCAACTGCGCCGCGCTGCCGGAGACGCTGCTCGAATCGGAGCTGTTCGGCATCGAGCGTGGCGTGGCCACCGGCGTCGAGGCACGCCCCGGCAAGTTCGAGCTGGCGAAGGGCGGGACGGTCTTCCTCGACGAGGTGGGCGACATTCCTCTCGCTCTCCAGGCCAAACTGCTTCGCGTGCTCCAGGAACGGGAGGTCGAGAAGCTCGGCGGGCGGCGTCGGATCCCGATCGATGTCCGCATCCTGTCGGCGACGCATCGCGGCCTCGAGGAGATGATCGAGAAGGGAGACTTCCGCCAGGATCTGTATTACAGGCTGAAAGTGGTCGAGATCACACTGCCGCCCCTCCGCGAGAGGAGGGAGGACATTCCCCGGCTCGTCCGCTTCTTCCTCGAGAAGTACGGGCGCCGCGAAGGTCTCAAAGACGTGCGCATCACGCAGGAGGCCCTCCAGAAGGTGATGCGATACCCCTTTCCCGGGAACGTGCGCGAGCTGGAGAACCTCATCGAAGGGGCTCTGGCGCTGACCGTGGATCCGGTCATCGATCCGGGGGATCTGCTCCTGCCGGAGTCGGCGGCCGGCACCGACGGAGGGGAACTGACGGGCGACTTCCCCCCGCTCGAAGAGCTGCAGAACCGATACATCGCCCGGGTTCTGGCGCACACGAAGGGGAACATGTCGGCCGCGGCGAAGATCCTCGGGATCGACAGGAAGACCCTCTACCGGAAACGGGCAGAACTGTCCCATCTAGGCACATCTGGGGAATCTTGGGACGTTCACTAGTAACCGCTGTGTATTCAGCAATTACTGGTCCAAAACTCCTGTCACAGCAGATGTTGTGGCGAATTGACCCAACGGCTGTCTCAGAGGTTGCGTGAGCCAGTCTCGTGTAAACTACGCATGGTCAGAAGGTTAGGAGGGACAGGACTGATCCGGCATGGGTGGCAGTCGCGTTGCTCAACGGTGACCTCGACGAATGAGGGGGGAACCGATGAGCAATTACGCACAAGCCCGCGCCAAAACCGAGTCGCTGCTCAGCGCCAGCTACGTTCTGCCGTCCGTGCTGGCTGTGAACACCGTGGCGCTCTTCGCGCTCGACCGGGTGGGAGGAATCCCGCACTGGATCAAGACGGCCGCTGCCCTTTTCCTCGCCTTCTGAGCTCTCCCCGCGCCCGCAGGACACTCGGATGACCATGACCGCCGAGCGGCAGATGGAGCTCACCCTCCCGATGGTTCCGGACATCGAGATCGCAGCCGCGCGCGCGGCCGGCAATCTGGCCCGGGAAGTGGGGATGAGCGCCGAGAAGATCGACGAGATGGCTCACGCGATCATCGAGGCCTGCATCAACGCCCGCGAACACTCCTGTTGCGCCGATCAGCGCATCTACTTAAGATTCGTCGGCACCTACCAGGGCGACGGCAATCCGCGGATCGACGTCTGGATCACGGACCATGGTCGCGGATTCGATCTGGCCGAGGCACGCACGCGCCGGAAGAAGCTCGGCCCCGCCTACAAACGAGGTCGCGGCATCCAGCTCATGGAAGCGCACATGGACGAGGTGGAGATCATCAGCGGGGAAAGCGGCACCACCATCCACATGGTGAAGCTCGAGAATCCCGCAGTCGAGAAAACATCATGACCGAGGAATTGAGAGTCGCTGTCGAACGACGCCCTGCCGGAGCCATCCTCTACACCAAGGGGTACATCAACAACGTCGGTGGCGAGGAGATCGCCAACCGCGCCTACGAGCTGATGGATGACGGCGTCCAGACCCTGCTGCTGAACCTGAAGGAAACGAAGATCGTCAACTCGATCGGCATCAGCATCCTCATCGAGATCATCGAGAAGATGATGGAGAAGGGAGGCCGTATCTCGTTCTGCTGCCTCACCCCCGTCATCCACAAGACCTTTCAGATCATGGGGCTGGCCAATTACGCCGCCATTTACGACACCGAGGACGCGGCGACCAAGGACCTCGGCTTCCAGCGCTGAGCAGGATCCGCTCTCGGACTGATATTCTCGTCCCCATGCCTCAGGTGCACCGGTTCGCGGATTTTCTGACCGACCTGCAGCAGATCGACCGCACGTCCATCGATGCGCAGGCGTCGAAGATCGTGGAGGCTTTCGCCCGTCACACGGCCTTCGAGATCAGCGCGTTGTATCTGCGCGATGGCCGCGAACGCTCGATGCGCCTGGCGGTGAAGTCCCAGCAGCTCGTCGCCCCGGAGATTCTCGATCGCAGCGGCGGGGAGCTCCCGTTCCAGCCACGGCCGCACCTCGTTCTCCCGCTCATCAGTCATCGCGAGGAGCTGGGACTGCTCGCGCTCACGCGCCGCGGACCGGAGGAACCGAGCGAGGATGATGTGGCGCTCGTTCGCGCGGCCGGCCACTACCTCAGCACGATCATCGCCAACCAGCGCCTGCTGCAGGAAACGAGGGAAGGGGAGTTTCAGCTCAAGTACCGCCTCTGGGAGCTGGAGTCGCTGTACGACATCGGCCTCTCCATCGCCTCGACGCTGAACATCGACGAGGTCGCGGACGAGATCCTCTTCCGCATGATCTCTCTGATCAACGCCCGGCGCGCCGCGCTTTTCCTTCGCCAGGGCGAACGGTTCGTGCTCTTCCGCTCGTTCGGCGCCGTGCGCGGCGACTTCCTCGATCAGGACCTCGCTTCGGCGCTGATGAAGGAAGGGCAACCCATCCGCTTCGAGGAGCACCTCGAGTGCATCTTCCCCGGCTGCTCCGCGTTCGTCGCCGTTCCCGTTCGCGGCAACAACAGCATGGTGGGGATCCTCGCAGCGGCCGATCGGGAGAGCCGCGATGGCACCATCGGCCAGTTCGAGCCGAACGAGCTTCGCCTTCTCGGTCTCTTCGCCTCCCAGGCCGCGATCGCACTCGAGAACGCCCGGCTGCACCGGGAAGCCCTCGAGAAACAGGCCATGGACCGCGACCTCGAGCTGGCCGCGACGATCCAGCGCGACATCCTTCCCAAGGCCATCCCCGTCGTTCCGGGACTCGAGCTCGCGGCGCTGTCACGGCCGGCGCGGCAGGTCGGCGGTGATTACCACGCCTTCGTCGAGCGCGATGGCCTCCTGACCATCGTCGTCGCCGACGTGGCCGGGAAGTCGATGCCGGCGGCGCTCCTCGTGTCGGCGCTCCATGCGGCGGTCCAGCTCCTGTTCGCCGAAGGTCGCGCTCTCGGCGACATCGCCACGGAGCTCAACAAACATCTCCACCGCTGGTCGGCCGAGAACAAATTCATCACCATGATCATGGCCTCGATCGATCAGGAATCGGACACGATCGAATACGTCAACGCCGGCCACAATCCCGGCTACGTCGTCGTGGACGGCAAGCTGGAGATGCTCAAGTCCCAGGGCCTCCCCTTCGGTATTCTCGGGCAGAGCCGCTACATGACCCAGACGCGTCCGCTCCCGCGAGGCTCACGCGTTCTCCTCTACAGCGACGGCATCACCGAAGCGGAGAACGTGGCCGGTGACGAGTTCGAGGACCACCGGCTGCAGGCGCTCATCGAACGCCACTCTTCCGCCACCGCCGTCGAGCTGCGCGACCGGATCGCCGAAGCCGTCGAGGAGTTCGTCGGCGAGGCGCCGCAGAAGGACGATCAGACCCTCGTGATCGCGCGCCGCACCTGACCCGCTCTGTTACAAGCCGGCGCCGCGGCGTAACCGCCATCCCCCCCGTTCGTCTATCCGGAAGGAGGACACGATGAAACGTACGTCGCTGGCGGTGACACTCTCCCTTCTGGTCCTGGCCACCGGAGCCCTGCTCCATGCGCAGAGCTCGAGTACGCTGACCGTCAAACCGTCGGAGATGCGCGACGGCGAGACGAAGACCATCACGGACGACGGACGGACCATCACCGTCCGGCGCGACGGCGACACCACGCGCGTTGCGATCGACGGAGCCGCAGCAACGGAGACCCTCACGATCACACGCGAAGGCGGGCGGATCCTCATCGGCCGGCTCTCGGCCGATGGCAGCCGGAGCCTGGTGATCGGCCCCGATCGCGACCGCATCGCCGTCGACGGTCTCGACCTCGACAGGTTCGAGGCGCTGCCGCGGTTCCGTTCCATTCCGGAGCGGAGCCCGCGGACGGTATTCGTCTGTCCGAAAGACCAGACCACGCTCCGTGTCCCGAAGGACAAGGCCGAGGAGAGCTACCGTTGTCCGGTCGACGGAACGCCGATGGAGAAGCGCAAAGGACACGGCGTCCAGTTCTTCTTCGACGACTCGGCGACCGAGCTCTGATCAGCGCCCGCGGAACCGCGGCGCGCGTTTCTCGAAAAAGGCGGCCATGCCGGCAGCAGCGTCTTCGGAGAGAAACGCGCGCAGCTGATGCTCCCGTTCGAGCGCCAGCTGCGCACGGAGGTCGTTCCTTTCCGATTCGCGCAGCGCCTTCTTCAGATCGGCGAGCGGCAGCGGGGCGGCGTCGGCAAACGCCGCGGCAAGACGCTGCGTCTCCTCGGACAGAATCGCCGGCGGCACGACCCGATCGACCATGCCGATCTCCGCTGCCTCGGACGCGGCGACCATCCGCCCCGTGGCCATCAGCTCGAAGGCGCGACTGCGGCCGGCCAGACGCGGCAGAAGCCACGTTCCGCCCCAGTCGGGATGCAGTCCGATCCTGATGAACGTCTGACCGAGCTTCGCCTCTTCGGAAGCGATGCGGTAATCGCAGGCCAGCGCGAGGTTGCAGCCGGCCCCGGCGGCGACGCCGTTGATGCTGGCGATCACCGGTTTCGCCATTTCCACGATCGCCGTGATCACGGCGCTGCCGGCGTCGAGCAGTTTGCGGAAGGAGCCGGCGTCGCGCTCCTTCTGCAGGGCGGCCATGAAGTCGACGTCGCCGCCGGCGCAGAACGCACGGCCGGCGCCGGTGACCACGACGCTGCGGCACGAAGGGTCTTCCGCGGCGGCCTGCACCGCGGCCAGCAGATCCTCCCGCATCGTGCCGCCGAAGGCGTTCAGCTTTTCAGGACGGTTGAGCGTGATCGTGGCGACGCCGCCGTCGCGAAGGGCGTAGTCGATGAAGGACATGCCTGCGGAGTTTAACTGTAGACTCATCGGCCATGGCTGGTGCGGTCGCGCGCAACCGGCGCGTGATGCGCCGGCCTTACTTCTACGAGGTCTTCGTCCTCGTGAATCTAGCCGGCATCGTCGTGATGACGAGCCACCTGAATCCCGTCGTGCTCGGCACTCTGCCCGATACGCTCGGCGACCTGGCGCTGCAGATGGGGGCGTACACGTTGGCGGGGGTGGTGGTGCGGAGCATCGTGGCGCGATGGCGCGGAGGATGGCCTGAGTATCTCCGTATTCTCCGCAGCGGTGGATGGCTTCTGGACACGGCGCGGCTCATCCTGTTCGCGGCCCTGCTCTCGCACACTTATTTCTGGATCAAGCTCCTCGTCCCGATTCTCAACCCCCGCGACTTCGATCAGATGCTGTGGGATCTCGACCAGAGGATGTTCTTCGGGTTCGCTCCGGCCGTCCTGTTCGCGGACCTTTTCTCGCACCCTCTGGCGATGCGGGCCATCGACTGGTCGTACGCGAAGATCTTCATCGCCAGCATCGCGCTGGCGTTCGCGTTCTTTCTCTCCGCTCCCGCGCGGCGGCTGCGGGTCGCGTTCATGACCGGTACGGCGATCCTCTGGCTGGCCGGCGTGTGGCTCTATCTCCTCGTGCCGTCGCTCGGCCCGGCGTTCCGCTTTCCCGAGCTCTGGATCCCGCTGGCCGACTCGCTGCCGACCACGCATCAGCTGCAGGCGGCGCTCATGGACAACTACCGGAGAGTGCTGCAGTGGCGGGACGGCCCGTCGCCGGACGTGCAGCTGATGTTCGGGGTGGCCGCCTTTCCGAGCCTGCACGTCGGATTTCAGACGTTCGCCTTCCTCTGGATGCGGCGGCTCTGGATCTACGGAGAGATCGTCTTCGGCATCTTCCTTCTGACGATCGTCATCGGATCCGTCGTCACCGGGTGGCACTACCTCATCGACGGTGTCGCCGGTGCGCTGCTGGCGCTGGTTGCCTACGTGATCAGCGCGCGGCTCTGGCGGATCGGCGCGTGGCTGCGCCTCCGTACCGCGACGCGCTGACAGAATTTGCACTCCGGTGTGCCTGTTTTCAGATGGCGATGCCCGCAACCGGAGAAACACCGCTCGGCGAGATGCTGGCCGCCCGCACTGCGGAAGGCGCACCCGAGCTCTACGATCGCCTCGAGAAACGGGCGGTGCGGTGCTACTCGTGCGGGCACCGCTGCAAGATCCTCGATGGACTGAAGGGGATCTGCAAGGTCCGGTACAACGAAGGCGGCGTGCTCCGCGTCCCTCGCGGGTACGTCGCGGCGCTGCAGGTCGATCCAATCGAGAAAAAGCCCTTCTTCCACGCCATGCCGGGCGCGCTGGCGCTCTCCTTCGGCATGCTCGGCTGCGACTACCACTGCGGCTATTGCCAGAACTGGGTCACGTCACAGGCGCTGCGCGATCCGGCCGCCGGAGCCACGCCGGCCGATGTCGAGCCGGCGGATCTGATCCGCCTGGCGCGGCGTCACGGCGCGAAAGTGATCACGTCGACCTACAACGAGCCACTCATCACATCGGAGTGGGCGGTCGAGGTGTTCCGGGAGGCGAAGAAGGAAGGGCTGATCTGCTCGTACGTCTCGAACGGCAACGGGACGGAAAGGGTTCTCGACTACATCGCGCCGTATGTCGATCTTTACAAAGTCGACCTCAAGGGGTTCAGCGACCGCCACTACCGCGACCTCGGCGGGACGCTGCAGCCGGTGCTCGACACGATCCGCGGCCTGAAGCAGCGGAAGATCTGGGTCGAGATCGTCACGCTCATCGTTCCGGGATTCAACGACTCCGACGAGGAGCTGGCCGGCATCGCCGGGTTCGTCGCCTCCGTCGATCCCGACATCCCCTGGCACGTGACGGCGTATCACCAGGACTACAAGATGACGGAGGCCGCCAACACCGATGCCGGAGCGCTGCTCCGCGCGTATCACATCGGCCGGCGCGCAGGCCTCCGCTACGTCTACCCCGGAAACATCCCGGGAGCCTTCGACGATCTGGAGAGCACGCACTGCCCGTCGTGCAACGCGGTCGTCGTCGGACGCCGCGGGTTTCGCGTCACGTCGTACCGGCTCGTCAATGGCCACTGCGCCGATTGCTCGACGCCGCTGCCCGGGGTGTGGAGCGATGATCCGACCGCCATCGGCCGGAGCGGCGTGCCGCGTCCGGTGTGGCTGTCGTAGCCGTGCTATGGTGCGCCGCTCGTGAACGACTACATCGATGTGGCTGCACTCGGTGAGATCCCGCAGGGGCGGCCGGTGACGCGCATGGCCGGCGATCGCAGGATCGCGCTGTGCCGCACGGCCAGCGGCGTCCACGCGCTCGACAACACTTGTCCTCACCGCGGCGGGCCGCTGGGCGAGGGCGATCTCATCGGCGAGGAGCTGGTGTGCCCCTGGCATCTCTGGTCCTTCGACGTGAAGAGCGGGAACTGTCCCGGCTCGACCTCCGTCGGCGTGGCGGCACACGACGTGAAGGTCGAGGAAGGTCGCGTGCTGGTGCGGCTGGCGCCGCCGCGGCCGCTGCCGGAGCCAATGTGAATCCGAAAGCGCTGCGCCAGATCGATCTGTACGGCAAAGCCGGAAGGCTCGAAGCGCTCTATCGCGATCTCCAGGATCCGTCCGCGGTTGCGATCCTCTGCCACCCGCTCCCCACGCACGGCGGGACGCTGCACAACAAGGTGGTCTTCCGCGCGGCGCGCGGCCTGGAGAACGCCAACGTCGCAACGCTCCGCTTCAACTTCCGCGGCGTGGGAGCGAGCACCGGCACGTTCGACGGCGGGGAAGGAGAGCAGGACGATTTCCTCGCCGCGCTGGCCTGGCTGCGCAGGAGCCATCCGGACAAGAAAGTGTTTGCCGGCGGCTTCTCATTCGGAGCGTGGGTGGCGAGCCGGGCCGGTTGCGAGACGCCCGAGGTCAGCGCGCTCTTTCTGATCGGGACGCCGGTGAACAAGTACGACTTCGGCTATGTCCGCCACTGCGAAAAACCGATGCTGTTTCTGCACGGCACGCAGGACGAGCATGGGGACGTCGCGAAACTCGAGAAGCTGGTGCAGCAGGTGCGCAACTCCGAGAGCGTCATCGTGACGGGCGCCGACCACTTCTTCACCAAACAGCTCGAAGCGGTCGAGGAAACGATGCGCAGCTGGGCTACCGGCGTCCTCGAGTCATGGGGCCTCGTGTAGCTCGATTGCGCTCCGCAGGAAGGCCAGTCCCTGGATGGTCCTCGTTCCGTGCCAGGTGAAGAGATGGCCGGGGAACGGGCCGATGACGCGCGCAGCCGTCGCTTCGCGCACCTCGCCGGCGTCGGCCTGCCGGAACTCGTAGGGCTCGTCGGGCAGGAAGATGATCTCCGGCTCCAGAGATGCCATGCAATCGAGCTCCATCTGCGGATAACGATCGCGGAGGCCGAGGACGTTTTCGCCTCCCGCGCTTTCGACCAGGGAAGAGACGTACGTGTCGCCGCCGCACCACATCCACGGTTTCTTCCAGATGGCACAGGCGAACGTGAATCGCCGCCGCGGCATCAGACTGCGCTCGCGATCGAGCTCCCCGATCACCTCCCGCGCGCGGTCCGGGCGCCCGTGGATGCCGCCGAGCGTGGCGATCAGCTCCGCCACTCCCTGCACGCTTTTCGGCTCGGTGACGAAAACGGGGGCGAACTGCTCGATCTGCTCTGCGTGCCTGCGGAGGTTCTCTTCAAGATTCATGTGAACGAGATCGGGCTGGAGGGCGCGGACCGCGTCGACATCGGGATTCTTCGTCCCGCCGACGCGCGTACACGAGATGGATGACGGATGAATGCACCACTCCGTCGCGCCGACGACAGCGGCCCCGGCGCCGAGATCGAACAGCGTCTCGGTCAGCGACGGTACCAGAGAGACGACGCGCCGCGGAACGGCGTCGAAACGAAACTCGCGGCCGCGTGCATCGGTGATCACGTCGGGCGATTCTACCGGTCAGCTGATCTGTTTCCGGTACTTCGGATCGAGCGCATCGATCAGGCCGTCGCCGAGGAAGTTCAGGCCCATGACGGCCAGCATGATGGCGATGCCGGGGAAGACGGCCAGGTGATTGGCCAGACCGAGGTAGCGGCGGCCGGCCGTGAGCATCGCCCCCCACGACGGGGTGGGAGGCTGTACGCCGAGACCGAGGAAGGAGAGGGCTGCCTCGGAGAGGATGGCGCCGGCGAGACCGAGGGTGGCCATCACGATCACCGGATTGATCACATTCGGCAGGACGTGGCGGATGATGACGCGCGGCGAGCGTGCGCCGAGCGCCTTTGCCGCCGTGACGAACTCCATCTCCCGGACCTTGAGCACCTGGCCTCGGACGAGGCGGGCGTATCCCACCCAACCGATTGTCGCCAGCGCCAGGATGACGTTGTTGAGACTTGGCCCCAGCACCGCCACGAGCGCGATGGCCAGAAGGATCCCCGGAAACGCCAGCAGGATGTCGCAGATTCGCATCACCAGGACGTCGATCGCGCCGCCGAAATAGCCGGAGATCGCGCCGAGCGTGACGCCGATCAGCGAGGCGATGATCACGACGCTGAATCCGACGCGCAGCGATACGCGCGAGCCCCAGACGATGCGCGAGAACACGTCGCGGCCGAGATCATCGAGTCCGAGCAGGTGTTCATCCGACGGGGCCTCCAGACGCCGGGCCGTGTCCTGTGCGAACGGGTCGGCAGGGGCGATCAGCGGCGCGGCGAGCGCCACGACCACCAGCGTCACCGTCAGGACCAGCCCGGAGGTGAACGCGAAGTTTCGCATCAGTTGTTTCAGCGTCTTCTTCATTCCAGCTTGATCCTCGGGTCCGCGACTCCGTAGAGGAGATCGCTGATGAAGTTCACCAGGATGTAGGTCAGGGCGATGACGAGAATCGAGGCCTGCACCTGCGGGTAATCGCGCGAGCTGATCGACTGGATCAGCAGACGTCCCAGCCCCGGCCAGGAAAAGATCTGCTCGGTGATGATCGCGCCGGTCAGGAGCGAGCCGAACTGCAGCGCCAGCACCGTGATCACCGGAATGAGCGCATTCTTCAAGGCGTGGGTGAAGATCGCCTTCATCTTCCCGACGCCTTTGGCCATGGCGGTCGTCACGTAGAGCTGCCCCAGTTCCTCCGCCAGGCTCACACGGATCATGCGCGTCAGGATCGCGGCGAGCGACAGTCCCATCGTCAAGGACGGGAGAACAAGCGATCGCAGACCTTCTTCACGACCCGATACCGGGAACCACGGCAGATTGATGGCGAAGGCGATGATCAGCAGCGGTCCGAACCAGAAGCTCGGCATGGATACGCCGATCAGAGCGAAGAACCGGGCTACGTTGTCGATCCACGAGTTGCGGTAGATCGCCGAGACGATGCCAAGGGGGAAGGCCACCAGCAGCGCGACGAACATCGATCCGAACGCCAGCTGCATCGTGGCCGGATACCGGAGCCGGATCTCCTCTGCCACGCTCTCTCCGGTGCGGAACGAAGTGCCGAGGTCGCCACGGGCCAGGTTCCTCAGGTAAGTGACGTACTGCTGCCACAGCGGCTGATCGAGTCCGAGGGCCTTGCGCACGTTCTCGATGTCCTGCGGGCGCGCCCCCTCGCCGGCGATCTGCACGGCCGGATCGCCGGGGATGAGATGGATGAGCGCGAAGATGAGCGTGAGGATCCCGAGCGTAATCGGGATCATCTGCAGCAGGCGCCGGATGATGTACTGCGTCATGGGGCGGAACCGAGCCGGTGCAAACTCCGTGTCACTCTTCAGCCGGCCGTGAAGTTCCAGCCGCGGATTCGCACCGTGGGAGCCATCGTTCCGCCGAAAGCGTTGTACCAGGTGCCGATGGCGCGCCGCTCACGAGTCAGACCATCGACCTGTGCGAACGCCTCGACGATCGACTGCGTCCAGCGGAGATTCGGGAGGCGGGCAGTCACTCTCCCGTCGCGGATGAGGAATGTCCCGTCGCGCGTCGTTCCCGTCATCAGCGCGCTTTTCGGCTCGAGGAGCCCGTTCACGTAATTGAAGCGAGTGACCCAGATGCCGCGCTCGGTCGAGCGGATGAGCTCCTCACGCGTGGCACCCCCCGGGTCGACGGTCAGATGAAACGCTGCGCCATGCTCGGGTGACCCGAGATGCCAGGCGTTGCCGGTGGCGGGGATTCCGAGTCGGTCCGACCACGCTTTGTCGACCACCGGCGTCCGGATGACGCCGCGCTCGATCAGCGGAATGCGCCGCTTCGGAATCCCCTCGAGGTCGAACGGGAAAGGCATGAACGCCGGATCGGCGGCGTCATCGGCGATGGTCAGCGACTCCGACAGCTTGCGGATGCCGAGATTTCCGACGAAGAACGAGGAGCCGTCTTCGTAAGACTGGCCACAGAACGTGATCATGTTCATCCAGTCGAGCACTTCCGCGATCGCGGCCGGCTCGAGAATCACGTCATACCGCCCCGGCTGGAATGCCTCCTGCGAGCCTGAGAGCATCGTCGCCTTCCCGGAGGCCTCTTCCCCCAGCTCCTCGATCCGGATGGCCGCGGCGCTGCGGGCGCAGCGGCTGGCGTATCCCGATGTGTTGCCGTGCAGGGCGATGACCGTCGCGTCGGCCAGCGTCGCGCGGCAGAAACGACGGACACCGCTCGTGTTGCCACAGGCGACGGCGACGGCGGCGGTGCTGTACGAGCCGGCGAACCGGATCGAAGACCCGGCGCCGCGATCGAACATCGCCCGCAGCTCGCGCGCTTTGCCGGCCGGCGGCAGCGCAGCCGTGGTCTCGTCGAACGTCGGCAGATCGGGTGCGGCCTCCGTGCCGCCGTAAAGCCCCTGGAAGCGTGGAAGGGGCCGAGCGTGCCTGGCCGCCTCTCTCGCCAGTGCCGCCGTGCGGCCGATCTCGTCATCATCGAAGGACGTCGTCGACGCCACTCCCATCGCTCCGTTCACTACGACCCGCAGCGACAGCTCCGCGGCGATCTCGGACATGTTCTGATGAACGTTCGAGTCGGCGAAGCGGCTGATGTTCCGGTCGGTGGCGATGACGGCGGCATCGGCCTCGTCGGCCTCCGCCGCGCCGAGGGCGCGCTGCAGGATCTCGAGCGCCCTCGACTCGCTCAGCATCACGCCATTTCTACTCCGCGAAACCGCGCCGCCGGTGCGCCGTGCGCCACGCGCATCGTCTGCATGGGGTCGCCCTTGCCACAGTTCGGAAGTCCCCATACCTGCCAGCTGGCGGCATCGGCGACGGCGTCGCAGGCCCGCCAGAAGTCGGGGGTCGTGCCGGTGTAAACCGGATTCTTCAGGAGTCTGCCGATGCGGCCGTTCTCGATCTCCCAGGCGATCTCACAGCCGAACTGAAAGTTGAGCCGGACATCGTCGATCGACCACGACCTGTTCGTGTCGATGAGGATGCCGCGAGGCGTGTCGGCGATGATGTCGGCCAGCGGCGTCGCTCCAGGCTCGAGATTGATGTTCGTCATCCGGATGATCGGGATTCTGGCCGCGCTCTCGGCGCGCACCGTCCCGTTGGAGCGCCGTCCGATGACCGGCGCGGTGTCGCGGCCGGTGAGATAGGCGACGAAGATCCCGTTCTCCACCAGATGAAAGCGCTGCGCCGGGACTCCGTCGTCATCGAAGGCAAACGAGCCGATCGCTCCCGGCACGGTGGCGTCGGCGACGATGTTCACCAGGTCCGAGCCGTAGCGGAAGGTTCCGAGCATGGGCGGCTGCAGAAACGACCCGCCGGCAAGCGAGATCTCCAGCCCCATGGCCCGGTCGAGCTCGGTTGGATGCCCGCACGATTCATGGACCTGCAGCGCCAGCTGTGACGATCCGATGATCAGGTCGCACCGTCCCGCCGGCGCTTTCGGCGCCTCGAGCAGCGCCAGCACCTCATCGCGGATCTGCAGCCCTTTGGCGGGGAGGTCGAGGCCTTCGATGAACTCCCACCCCGCCGCCTGGTAGTCGCCGCCGAATGGATTCGGATAGGTGCGGCGCTGGAAATCGCCGTTCGCGATCGCCACGGCGTCGATGCCCCCGCCCATCTGCGTCGTGGTCTGCTCGAGAAAGCTGCCCGCGGTCGATGCGAAAGCTTTTTCCTGCCGGTAGCAGGAGATCTCGCCCGAGACCTGGTGAATGCGGCGGTCGCCTCGCATCGGCTCGGTCGCCTCGAGCAGGCGGTCGATCTTTCTGTCGAGCGGGATCGACCAGGGGTCGATGGCAAAGGAAGACGACCATGAACCGACGTGCGGCTCGATCTCGCTCAGCGTCACCTTCGCCGTCGAGGCGATGTTGCTGGCGGCCGCAACGTCGAGGGCGCGCCGGGCTGTCGCCCGCAGCGACTCCTCCGATGTGTCGGCGCTGGCGGCGAATCCCCAGCCATCGCCCACGAGCACGCGCACTCCGACCGCCCGGTCGACCGTCGAGGCCAGGTGATCGATCTCGCCGTTGCGGACCTTGATGTGCTGCTGCAGCGTTCGCGTATACCGTACGTCCGCGTAGCGGAGCGAGCGCGCAGGCAGCGATGAGAGAACCTCGGCGAGCTGGTCTCGCCCCGGAGTCATGCGGTGCGGAATTATAGACAACGCACAGACGGAACGCAGTTTGTAATGTCCGGCGGCATGAAACGCTCCGTTGCCCAGCTCCTTTTCATCCTGGCCGCCGCCGTTCCCGCGTCCGCCTCATGGACCGACGTCGCCGCAGGCGTGGCCTATCGCCGCTTTGTTTCGGAAGGGCGCGACATTCACGCGGCCCGGATCGATCTGCGGCGCGTGGACATCCTCACCACGCCGGAAGCCGATCGCGGTCTCGTCGTCAGCGAATTCGCGGAGCGCCGCGGAACCGTCGTGGCGGTCAATGCCGATTTCTTCGATCGCGATCGGAACCCGGTCGGGTTGTCGGTCGGACCATGCGGACCGTGGGAGGGCACGGCCGACAACGAGCGGCAGGCGGTCGTTGCCTTCGGCGACGATCGCGTCGAGATCTATCCGGAAAAGGAGCTCACGCCGCCGGAACCGTGGATGCGCGGAGCCGTTTCGGGATATCCCGTCCTCGTGCGAGGCTGCCGGGCCCGGACCTCGTCCGAGCTGCCGGGGGGTGACCTCTTCACCCGTTCTCCCCATCCGCGCACGGCGGTCGGCTTCTCGCGAGATGGAAACACGATGTACCTGGTGGTCGCGGACGGGCGGCGGACGGAGGTTCCCGGCCTCACTCTCCCGGAGCTGGCCTCATGGATGCGGCGGACGCTGAAGGTGTGCTCGGCCCTGAATCTCGACGGGGGAGGATCGAGCGCGATGTGGGTCGGCGGACGGATCGTCAATCGGCCCAGCGACGGATTGGAACGGCCCGTGGCCAACCATCTCGGCGTCGTGACCGCCGGAAGCACTGCCGTCGATTGCGATCAGCCCGGCCCGAAGTAATGGCAGCGGGACGTGCAGGTCTCCTCAATCGTGACCCTGTGCAGTCCGGGAAGCGACGGCGCGAGACGGTCCCAGATCCAGATGGCCAGGATCTCCGAGGTCGGATTCTGGAGGCCGTCGATCTCGTTGAGGAAGTAGTGGTCGAGTCTGGCCAGGAGCGGGTCGACAACCCGTTTCAGGTCGGCGAAATCCATCACCCACCCGCTGCGCTCTCCCACCTGGCCGCGCACAGCGACCTCGCCGCGGAACGAGTGACCATGGATGCGGCGGCACTTGTGTCCTTCTGCTACATTCGGCAGGTAGTGAGCGGCTTCGAACCGGAAGTCCTTTACGAGCTCGACCGGGCCTGGCATGCCCGGCGATTCTATCCGCCGCCGTTTGCACTGGTAGACCTTTTGCTCTGATGAGGCTCTGTTATGAGCAACTACACAGCCACCGACCCGGGCCGGTCCCTTGGAACCATCATCAAGGAGCTGACCGCAGACTTCTCGACGCTGTTCCGAAGCGAGGTCGCGCTTCTGAAGCTCGAGATCAAAGACATGTTCGCCAAACTCGGGACCGGGGGAGCCATGATGGCAGGGGCGGTGTTCCTCTCCATCTTCGGCGTGGCGTTCCTGTTCGTGACCGTCACCCTCGCGCTCGTCGCCCTCGGTGTGCCGGCATGGGTCTCGTCGCTGATCGTGACGATCGTCCTCTTCGCCGGCGCGGGTGCCCTGGCCATGCTGGGCAAGAAGAAGATCGCGGCCGTGCAGTTCGTTCCCAGCGGCTCGGTCGAGCACATCCGGGACGACATCGAGTCCATCAAGTCCGATATCGAGCGTGTGAGGAGCCGCTGACATGGCCGACACCGAGCATCAGAAAGTTCACATCGAGCGCGCCATCGAGCGCGCGCGTGAGGGCGTGAGTGAGCGCATCGACGAGCTCGATCACAAACTCCGCTCCTCCTTCAACCTCGGCGCCACCGTCAGTGAGCACGCGCCGCAGATGATGGCCGGCGGCGCCGCCCTCGGCTTCCTGGTCGGTTTCGGCTTCCCGAAGCTCTTCAGGAAGCTGCTGAAGGTCGGCGTCCCGGTGGCGCTCGTATCGCTGGCCGTGATGAAGGCGCGGAACGGCTCCGGCGACGATCTTTCATAACGACCTCACTTTTCACTGCGCACGTAACGTCCCCCCGGCAGAGCCCGCACCCATCCGCCGATCTCCAGCTGCAGGAGTGATTCGGCGACGCCGCCCGCGCTGCGCCTGAGCTGCGCGGCGATCGCATCGATGTGGATCGCCTCGCTGCGCGTCAGCACCGACAGCACCTCGCGCAGCGGCTCTGGCGGCTCCTCCGGCTCCCGCCGCCCGGCCCGGAATTCACCCGGCAGCTCTTCCAGCACGTCGTCGATGTCGTGCACCAGCTTGGCGCCGTACTGGATCAGCCGATGGGTACCCTCCGATCCCGGCGTGAAAATCGAGCCGGGGACGGCGAATACCTCCCGGCCCTGTTCGGCGGCCATCCGGGCGGTGATGAGCGAGCCGCTCCGCCCCGTCGCCTCCACGATGATCGTTCCGAGGCAGAGCCCGGAGATGACACGGTTCCGGATGGGAAAGTTCTCCGGCAGGGGAGGGGTCCCGGGAGCGAACTCGGAGAGCACCAGCTGCTCGACCTCGAGGCGGCGCAGCAGCCTTGCGTTGGCACGCGGGTAGGCGCGGTCGATGCCGGTGCCGAGGACGGCGATGGTATGGCCGCCGGCATCGAGAGCGGCGTGATGCGCCGCAGCATCGACACCGAGTGCGAGGCCGGAAACGACGGTCAAGCCGGCGTCGGCGAGCTGCCGGGCCAGCGAACGGGCGGCGTTGATGCCGTACGGCGATGCCCTTCGGGATCCGACGACGGCAATGCATGGGCTGCCCAGCAGTGCCGCGTCGCCGCGGAAATGGAGAGCCAGAGGCGGATCGATGATCTCGCGCAGCAGAGCCGGATAGGTCGCATCCTCGAGCGTGATCGTCGACCCCCGCAGCGCGAGGATCTGGTCGGGCGAGGCGATGGTTAACGGATTCTTTACCACCGTCGCCTGATCCGGCGTTACGCTCAGCAGCGCCGCGAGAAATTGCGGCGAGGACGCGGCAACGTCCTGGAGAGAGGCGAAATGTTCGCGCAGGAGTCTGCTTCGGCTCGGTGTCAGAAAAGGGACGAGCGAATAAGCGATCAAACGATCGCGATTCTCATGTTGCATGGGGTTACGGAAGACGAAACGCGGCGCAACGGCGGAGGCCGGTCAGGTGGGCGCGGTCGAGTATAATCGCCCGGCTTTGCCTCGCCAAGCCGCTCGTGCCGAGGAGCGGTGGTTTCCAACTCCCGAGCCCCAGGAGACCAATCGATGACTGCACGCTCTCTGGCACTGACCCTCCTGCTGGCCGTCGGAAGCGGAGGGTGCGCGAGCAGCAGCGACCCGGCCACCCTGCAGGAGAGATTCGGCGTCCGGATGGCGAAGATGAATCTCTGGCGCGAAGCGATGTTCCGTTTCCAGCGCGCCGTGGAGATGAATCCGGAAAACGCCATGGCCCACAACAATCTGGCCGTGGCGCTGGAGGCGAACGGCGATTTCGATGGGGCGGGGGAGGCATACCGCGAGGCGATGCGGCTCGACCGCTCCAACGAGTACATCCAGAAGAACTACAGCCGTTTCGTCGAGTTCACGACGCGCGAACGGCGCCGGCAGCAGGAACGCCGTCCGGCGACCCGCACCGCGGCGTCGACGCCCGCAACGTCCAGTGTGGCGGAGCAGCCGGCGGAGCCGGCAGACGCCGAGCCGGTCGAAGTCGCGCCGGGCGATGCCGGGCCCGAACCGGCGCCGTCCGAACAACCGCCCCCTCCGGCGCCACCGAATCCCCCGGGAGGTTCCTCATGAAGCGTTTCGCCGTCGTCGCCGCTCTCGCTCTCGCCTCATGGCCGGCCGCTGCCGGCGTGCTGGAGGTGAAGCTGAAGCTCCCGGTCAAACCGAAGCTGCAGATCGAGGGCGACGAGCGGATCGCGATCGCGCCGTTCATCATCGCGAGCGACGGGGAGCGGCGGAACGACCGCGCCGCGCGGGTCGATCTCCAGGCCGAGTTCCACCGCTATCTCCGGAAGCAGCTCAGCAAGAGTACGAAGCTGCGCGTCGTGGATGTCCCGGCCACACGCCTTCCGGGTGTCGATCTTCAGTCGCTCGAGGCCGCTATCGACTACTGGAGGAGCCTCGGCCTCGAAACCGGCGCCGACTACATCGTGACGGGGTCCGTGGACTTCGACATCAACGACAAGTCGGGATACCGGACCGAAGAATTCGTCTCGCCGGCTGACGGACGGACGTTCTACCGGCAGGTGCTCGTCGAGTCGACCGGCTTCATCTTCGACATCGATCTCGTCGTGTTCGACGCCGACACGGGCGAGAAGGTCGTGGAGGAGAGCTTCCGCGACTTCAAGGAGTTCGACCAGCGGCATTACGACGAGATCCTCGGGCTCTTCGAAAATCTCCGCGCCCTGGAGAGTCAGCTGGTCGGGATCTTCGTGCCGCAGGAGACGTCGGCCAGCCGTTACGTATTCAGCAAGAGTCGGTGAAGCTGCCGGTGGAGGCTCCGTGAAGCGTTCGATCGCGCTGTGCATTCTTTTTTTCTTCGCCGCGCCGGCGGCATTCCCGTTCGGTCAGAACAAGATCGTCTACGACAAGTTCAACTGGAGCGTCTACCAGTCGACGCACTTCGACATCTACTTCTATGACGAAGAGCGGGAGGCGTTGCAGCGCGTGGTCGACAGCGCGGAGAGCGCCTACATGGAGCTCTCGCAGAAATTCAACTACCAGATATCGAAGAAGATCCCGCTGATCTTCTATCACACGCATTCGGCGTTCGAGCAGACGAACGTCATGCTGAACTTCATCCCCGAGGGTGTGGGGGCGTTCGCCGAGCCGGCGCGCAACCGGATGGTGCTGCCGATCGACATGAGCGACGACAAGCTGCACCAGCTCATCCTCCATGAGCTGACCCACATCTTCGAATTCGAGATCTTCTTCCAGGGCAAGCTCGGGAAGACGGTGGCCGCGAGCCCTCCCACGTGGCTCATGGAGGGGCTGGCCTCGTTCATGGCCCAGGACGAAGACTCCCGCGACCGGATGGTGCTGCGTGACGCCGTGGTCAACGACCGCGTGCCGGCGATCACGCGCAATCCACAGGGCTATTTCGCCTACCGCTTCGGCCATGCCGTCTTCCGCTACATGCAGGAGAAGTACGGTTGGGAGGGGCTCCGCGATTTCATCTACGAATACCGCAACACGCTCGGCAATACAGTCGACCGGGCCCTGCGGCGCGCGTTCGAGGTGGAGCCCGACGAATTCGACACGCAGTTCCGGACGTGGCTGCGCAAGCAATACCTCCCGGCGCTCGTCGCCAAGGGGGAGCCGCAGGAGTACGGCGAGCCGTTCAAGATCGGCGGGGACATCAATAGCAATGACATCGCGCCGGTGCCCTCGCCGTCGGGCGACCTTCTGGCGGCCTTCGTCACCTACAAGCAGGACGTCGACGTGGCGCTGTTCAATATCCCCGAGCGGCGCCTGCTGAAGAACCTGACGTCGGGATACACCAGCCGCTACGAATATGCGATTGCGCAGTCCTTCACCACGGCCCCCGTCATGGGGCGGGACATCGCCTGGTCGCCGGACGGCGACGCGGTCGCGCTGTTCGTCCGCCGCGAGCGCGGACGCGACCTGCTCATGATCAATCCGATCACCGGTCAGATCGCCCGCACCGTCTCGATGGACATCGAGCAGCAGCTGGCCCCGTCGTTCTCACCTGACGGAAAGAAGATCGCATTCTCCGGCTGGGTGGGCACGCAGCCCGACATCTTCATCTACGACCTCGACACGGGCGCCGTCGTGAACATCACCGACGACCGGTTCTTCGACGGCGCACCGGTGTTCTCGCCCGACGGCAAGTGGTTGATCTATTCATCCGTGGGCGACACGTACGCGAAGCTCTTCCGGCTGAATCTGGAGAATCCGGCCGAGCGTTATCAGCTCACCACCGGCCAGTGGAACGACATCGACGCCTGGTTCTCGCCCGACGGCAAGCGCGTCTTCTTCGCTTCCGACAAACAGACCGGCCGCGCCGCGATCGCGGCCGTGCAGATGTTCGAGGCGGCCGACGCCGCCGCGCGGACGGAGGGAGACCCGCCGGCTGCCGATCCGATGAACTTCGCCGCCTACAACATCTACTCGCTCGATCTGGAGAGCGGCGACCTGCTCCAGTACACCGACGTCATCGGAGGATGCTTCACCCCGGTCGTCTTCACCGGCGAGAACAACCGCGAGCGGCTGGTCTTCTCCTCCTACTACAAGGGGCAATGGCGGCTGTTCTCGACGCCGACCGACAAACCGCTTCGGGCGGCGGAAAAGACCGTCCTCGCCTCCGCGCCGGTCGATGCCGAGGCTCGGAGCACGTTTCGCCCGGCTTCCGAGTACTTCATCGACGAGGAGAAGATCGCCGCCGCCGGCGGATTCCGGCTTTTCCTCGACGACATCGACGTGAATGCCGGCGTCACCTCCGATCAGATCCCGGTGTCGCGCTCGACGATCTATATGAGCGACATGCTCGGGAACCGGCGCTTCATCGCCTCGCTCGACTCGGTGTCGTCCTTCTCGAACTTCGACTTTCTCTATCTCGATCTCCGCCGGCGGATGAACTGGGGCCTGCGCATCTTCGACAATCGCTCATTCTTCACCGCCCCCGACTTCGAGCGGGGGCAGATCGAGCGTATCCGGCAGACATACCGGGAGACCGGCGCGCTCGGCCTGGTCAGCTACCCCTTCACCCGCTACCACAGGGTCGACGCCGGGGCCGGCTACATCAGCCGATCGCTGGCCTTCCCCTTCCAGGTAGAGGGAGGGATTGCGTTCTTCGAGCGCCGTGATGAATTCCCCCTCGTCAGCTCCACATTCAGCGGCGACACGACGACCTACAAGTTCTTCGGGCCGATCTCCGGCCGCCGGTACAACCTCAGCGCCTCCTACGCTCCCGACATCGAGGCGGGAGGAACGCTCAGCAACGACTACACGCTGGATTGGCGCGAGTACTACCAGCTCAGCTCCCGCACGCTCCTGGCGGCGCGGCTGTTCGTCGGGTACTCGAGCGGCAACTTTCCGAACTTCTACTACTTCGGCGGCCTGAACACGCTGCGCGGGTATCCCTTCCGCTCCATCGTCGGCAACGAGGCCACATTCGCCAATTTCGAGTTCCGCTTCCCCCTGATCGACATCCTCGCCACGCCGTTCATCGTTCTGCAGCAGGTTCGCGGCGTCCTCTTTTTCGATCTCGGCGCGGCGCGTTTCGCCGGCCTCGATCTCGAGACCGGCCAGCCCTTCCAGTTCATGGAGGGCGGACGGCTCAAGCATGGACGAGCCGCTGTCGGCTACGGCTTCTCGTTCAACTTCTGGGGCATGGAACTGCACTGGGACTTCGCCAAGCGCTCCGACGGAAAGGATACGGAAGGAAAGTACCGTTCGAGCTTCTGGATCGGTCAGACGTTCTAGTGTAGTGGCTCTCAGGCCGCGCGTGGGTTCTTACGGCGATCGGCGATCGTCTCGCGCAGGAATCGGAGCAGCGCCTTCTCCTCCATGGAGAGGCCCAGCTTGACCACCGGGCTCCCTTTGCGTGTCTTGCGGAGCGACTCGAACGTCTTCCCTTCCATGTATTCGTCGAGCAGCCGCGGACAGATGTAGGAAGACTTGCAGACCGCCGGTGTGTTCCCCAGCTGTTCCGCCGTGGCCGTGATGGCCTTGCGCACGTTGCGCTTTCGTGCGGTCTTCGTCTCGCCCTGCCCCAGCCGGGCCAGGCTGATCGAGCAGAGCAGCGTCCCCGCCCAGGTGCGGAAGTCCTTGGCCGTGAAATTCTCACCGACGACCGACTGGATGTAGTCGTTCACGTGGCGGTCCTTGACGTCGACGAGGCGGTCTCCCGACTCGAACTTGAAGAGCTCGCCGCCGCCCGCATGCTTCAGCCGCGCCACGAGCCTGGCCACTTCCGCGTCGCGCACGGCCCGGCGGTGCTTTTTCTTCCACTTCCCGACATAGTCGAACAGGAGCTTGTCGCCGCTCACTTCGACATGCCTGCCGTGCACCGTGGTGAGGCCGTACGTCGACTCCGACTTCGCGCTCTTGTCGTTGCCGACGCGAAAAAACCCCTGATCGATCAGGCGCACGATCGCCGCGAGGATGGTTTCGCGGCCGAGTGTCTCGTGTTTCAGGTCTTTCCGAACACGCTGCCGGAGGCGCGGAAGCGATTCTCCGAACTCGACGACGCGCCGGAACTTCTCCTCCTCGCGCTGGCTGCGGAAGCGCCAATGATAGAGATACTGGGTGCGTCCTTTCTTGTCGACGCCCACCGCCTGCAGCGGCGAGGAGTCGCTGCGCGCAATCCGGACGTTCTTCCAGGCGGGAGGGATCCGGAGCTTCCGGATCTGGGCCAGAGTTTTCTCGCCCGATACGGCCATCCGGTCGGCGCTCCGGTAAGAAAACCCCCGTTCCTTCGATCCCTCGCGGCGGATGCCGTGAAGATCGAGGTGCCACCGCCGCTTCACCGCTCGAGCGGGCATGATGTTGCCGATTTTGCGAGAATGGTGCCCTTTTGGAAAGCAACACAGACGCGCCAGGTCCCGTAACCCGTTCGCAGCAGTTGCTCGTGCTGGCGACGGCGGCGGGCGTCGCCCTTTCCCGCCTTCCGGCGATGTCGCAGACCCTTTGGGACTGGGACGAGGTGCAGTTCGCCATGGCGGTGGAAGAGTACGACGTTCCGTCGTATCGACCCCATCCTCCCGGCTTTCCGCTGTTCATTGCTCTGGCGAACATCGCGCGGGCGTTCGCTCCGTCCGACTTTCGAGCTTTGCAGGCAGTCACGGTGTTGGCGGCGGTCTCACTCTTCCCCCTTCTCTTTTTTCTTTTTCGCGAGCTGCGGTTTCCGTTTGCCACCGCCTGGGGCGGCGCGCTGCTGACGATGTTCGTCCCGAACGTCTGGTTCTACGGCGGCACCGGATTCAGCGACGTTCCCGCCCTGGCTCTCACGGTTGCGGCGTGCGCGTATCTGTTGCGCGGAGCGCGCGACCGCACTTCCTTTCTCCTCGGCGCCTTTCTGCTCGGTCTGTCCGCGGCGATGCGCCCGCAGGCGCTCCTCGTCGGAGCCGCTCCGGCGCTGGTGGCTGCCTGGAAGCGGCGGCACCGCTGGCGCGACATCGTGCTCGCGATCGCCCTCGGTGCGACCACGATCGCCGCCGCCTACGCCGGGGCGGTGCTCGCTTCGAGCTCCTACGAGGACTATGTCCAGACCGCCGCGAAGCTCCGTGAATACCTCCGGAGCGTCGATTCGTTTCTCAGTCCCGAGCGTCCTCCTCTCGGCGTCCTGTTCGAGTTCTTCTTCTTCCGCACTCTGCCGGGGGAGCCCTACGGGCGTCTGCTCGTCTACGCGGCCGCGGCGGGGCTCCTCGTCACGCTTCTGCGGCGCGAGGGGCGCGTGGTGCTGTTGCTGCTGATGTTCGTTCCGCTTCAGATATTCGCCTGGCTGATGCTCGATTATCACAGCGTGACGCGCTATGGCGTGATGTTCGCGCCGATGTACGCCGTGCTGGCGGCGGCAGCCGTCATCGGAGTACTGGCCTGGATTCCGGGTCTGGGGCGTGCCGCGGGGGCGGTCGTCATCGTGCTCTTCGCCGCTTCGTGGGCGCGCTGGACGTTTCCGGCGCTGACGGAGGTGCGGCGGCATGCGTCGCCTCCCGTGCGCGCTGTGATGTGGCTGAACGAAAACGTCCCATCGTCTTCGATGGTGTACGTCCACGCCAGCTTCACATCGTTCGCGCGGTATTTCATGGGTGGCCGCCCGCACGAGAA
The DNA here is from genome assembly GCA_035525015.1 of Thermoanaerobaculia bacterium. GTDB lineage: Bacteria > Acidobacteriota > Thermoanaerobaculia > Gp7-AA8 > Gp7-AA8 > DATLEX01. Next base: position 37,944 of record DATLFC010000074.1, read on the forward strand.
GGTCGAGTCTCCGGCCGACCTCGGATCGGTGCCGGCCGCGGACGATGCGCTGCTCGTGAGCGAGACTTCTTTGCCGCTCCTGAGCGCGCAGCGTTTCGTCCGCGGGCGCGGCGTCCTGTTCGAGATCGCCCGGCGGCGCTATTTCGAAGTGACGGTGATCCGCGCCGGCGCGTGGGGGGAGTTCGGCGACGGCTGGCACGCAATGGAGTGGCATGGCGAGGCTGTCTGGCTCTGGATGGGGGGGCGCTCGGAGATGTCGCTCCCTCCCGCCGCCGGATCGATGAAGCTGTCGCTGCGCCTCGAGCCGGCGCTCGAGCACGGTCCGCCCATCATCGAGGCACAGCTGAACGGCCAACTCGTGGAGCGCTTCGCGCTGACGGAAACGATGGAGAAGAGCTGGGTCGTGCCGGCGCGCTCGGACGGCTGGAACGAGCTCGTGCTGACGAGCGATCGGTTCGTGAACCCGCTGCAGGAAGGCATCTCCGCCGACGGCCGCGACCTGTCGCTGCGGTTGCTCGGCTACGACTGGGTGCCGGCGAAGCGATGATCGATCTGACGACTGCGCCGCCGAGCCTGAGCCGGCGGGAGATGCTTCTGGCCGGAATGGCGACCGTGGTCGTCGCGGTCACACGTGTGCTGGCCCTGGCCCGAACCCCGTGGGACTGGGACGAGATGCTGTTTCTTCTCGGGCTGCGCGACTACGACGTTGCGCTCCACCATCCCCATCCACCCGGGTTCCCGCTCTTCTTGCTCGCCGCGCGTCTCTTCATGGAGCTCGGCCTGGAGCCGTTCCGGGCGCTGCAGGCGGTGAACCTCGTCGCAGCCGTGGCCATCGTTCCGGCCGTGCTGTTCTTCTGCCGGGAGCTCCGGCTCCCGTTTCCGGTCTCCCTGGCGGCCGCGCTGCTGTTCTCGTTCTTTCCGAACGTCTGGTTCTTCGGCGGCACCGGATTCAGCGATGTCGCGGCGATCGTGCTGACGTTGTTCGCTTGTGCGCTGCTATTGCGCGGAGGACGATCCCCCGCGGCGTTCCTCTCCGGCGCGGTGGTGATCGCCGTCGCCGCCGGCTTCCGGCCGCAGAACCTGCTGGTGGGTGCGTTACCGGCGCTCGCCGGCGCCTGGTCGCAACTGCGGCAGCGTCGCTTCGGCACCGTGGCCGGAGCGGCAGGCATCGTTCTCGTGATCACGGCTGGCAGCTACGCCGGAGCCGTGATGGCGACCGGGGAATGGTCGCGATACCGTGACTCGCTGCTCGCGCATCAGCGGTATCTCGTGGAGGTCGACTCGTTCCTGAGCGAGATCCGCCCGTCGCTGCTCCAGGTCTCGGACGACTTCTTCGTCCGCCCGTTTCGTTTTCCCGCGGCGAACGCGGCGCTGAGCCTGCTGGCCACCCTTTCCGCGGTGACGGCGCTGGTCCGCCGGCGGATGGCGATCGTTCTGGCCATCGCGACATTCGGGCCGTTCTGGCTGCTGGCGTGGTTCACGCTCGATTTCCACAGCGCCAGCCGCTTCTCGATCGGGTACATGCCGCTGCTGGCCATCCTCGCAGCGGACGGCATCGCCACGGTGGCCGCATGGAGTAGGAGAAGCCCGCGGGTGCAGGGCGTTGCGACGATCGCCCTGGCGGGACTGCTCGCGGCCGGCATGGCCGTCTGGACGTGGAACGGGATCCGCCGCGTCCGCGAGGAGCCGTCGCCGCCGCTGCAGGCGATCGCGTTCGTCAGGCAGACGTTCGCCGCCGAGACGATCGTCTACGTTCCCAAACGGCTCCGCCCTCATGCCGAGTACTACCTCGACGATTTCCGGCTCGTGCACATCGAGGACGAGCCGACTGCAGCCGCGTTGCGCAGCAGCGGCGCGGTCTATCTCCTCGAAGGTGACGGCGGCGTCGCCGGCGGCAGGACGTTCGCGTGGCCGGAGGAGCCGCTCTGGAACATCGCACGCCGCCGCTACTTCAAGGTCTCCGTGATTCCGATCGGGTGATCACGGCTTGAACTGGATCATCTGCGCGATCCAGGTCTTGACCCGTTTGCCGTCTTTCATCGGCGGCGTGTAACGGGCGGCGCGGAAGGCGCGGATGGCCGAGTCGTTGAAGCCGAAGCGCGGTTCTCCCCGGAGGATCTTCACCTCGACCACCTCGCCGGTTTCCGAGACCAGGATGCTGGCCATGACCGTCGCTTCCATCTTCTGTCTCGCCGCAATCGGCGGATAGGACGGGCGAGGTTCCCTGATCGCCGTCGGCACCTCGTCGAGCTCACCCATGTCGACGACGTCACCCTCCCGGATCACCGGCGCGGGCGGAGGCTGCGGCGGAGGCTGCGGCGGAGGCTGGCTCTGAGGCTGCGTTTGGGTCAAAACGGGAGGAGGAGCGGCCGTGGCGGGATTCGCCAGCGGCTCCAGAGCAGCGATCTGCGTTTCCGACGTCCAGGGCCGCTGCGCCACGGTGGTCGTGATCTCTTCCTCGCGCTGCGGCATGGCGGCCGCCGGTTCCTGTTCCGCCTGGACCACGGCGGGCTGCGAAGCCACCGTCGAGGTCAGCGGTGCGTTGCGCGCCTGCTCGCGCCGGAGCTGTTGCGTGTATTCGGCCTGAAGTTTCAGCAGCTCTTCCTGAAGGCGGCGCTTCACCGCTGCGTCGAACAGTCTCTTGCGCTCCGCTTCATCGATCTTCGGTTGCGCGGCAGGGGCGGAAGGAGCTTCCGGCTCCTCGACCGTCGGGGAAGCGACGATCGGCTCCGGGGCGACGACCGGTTGCGGCTGGGGCGCCGGCGGCGTCATCGCGCCGGCGACGTGAACCACGGGAACAGCCGGTGCCGGCCGTTTCGCGCCCAGCGTGAGCCAGGCCCCGACGCCTGCGGCAGCGAGGACCGTCGCTGCCGCGATACCCACCGCCAGTCTGCTCCTCCCTGCCGCCGGCTTCTCGGCAGCCACCGGCTGCGCTTCCGCCTGCAGATAGGGAGCGAGGCTGATCTTCGATTCCCTCTCCCGCTCGCCCGCTTCCACCTCCATCTCTTTTTTCAGGAGCGTGCTGAGATAGAAGGCGAGATTGAAACTCGTGGCGGCATAGCGGCCGCTCGAAGAGAGAGCGGCGAGCGCGGTGTGCACGTCGGATGGACTTGCGTATCGCGCCGCGGGATCGATGTTGAGCGACTTCTCCAGAATGGAGCGGATGTCATCGGGAAGCGGATCGCCGGCCATGCTCCTGGCCGCGCGCACGGCGTGCGTAAACGCGCTCGCGCGCGTGGCGTCGGGCGGCTCATGACCCGTGACCAGAAGGTAAAGGAGTGCGCCGAGCGAGTAGACCTCGCTCGACCTGGAAGCCTGGCCTGAATGCTGCGTCTCGGGAGCGAAGTAGCGGCCGATCTCGACGGCAACCTTCTCGTCGCGCAGCGACGCGGCCAGTCCGCGCCCCAGCTGCTGCCCTGCCACGCGAATCTCCCCATCCTCTGTGATCCAGACGAACTGCGGAACGAGTCCTCCGTGCAGCAGACGCTCGGCGCCGAGTCGCAGCTCCGCCGTCGCCGCCAGCGAGAGCGCGACACGTTCCACGACGGCGAGGGTCTGATCGAGAGGGATGGGATGCGGCGCGGACCCGGTACCGCGCGCACGGTCGACGATGTAGCGCAGGGAACGACCCGATTCATATTCGTGCGCGATCGTGACCACGCCGTTGATGACCGTGATCTGCTGCTCTTTGACGAACGTCGGACCGGTGAGCGACTCCGCGATCTGCTCCGCCGACTGCGCGGCCGCAAGGAGTGCCTCGCTTCCGCCGCTGAACCGGCGCAGGGCCACCACGCGCCCCGGCGCGCCGTCCTCGATCCTCACCGCCCGGAAGAGATCGCCGAGTGCATCCGACTCCAGCTTTTTCAGCAGAACGTAAGGACCGAACGTCTCGTAAGGCCTTGCCTTTGCGGCCATCACTACCTCGCGATGCAGAGTTATTGTTATGGACAAAGGTAAGGATAGCACCAGACCGGCCAGGAGTCAGGCGGGCTGGGGCATGGAAGTCTGCCTATCGGCCGGCGTTCGCCGCCGCCTTCCTCTGGTCCCGATAAAACTGCCGCTGGTAGACCTCGACGTTGCGGTTGTGCTCGTCGAGATTCGTCGAGAAGGCGTGCGTCCCGTCCTGACGGGCGACGAAATAGAGGAGGTTCGTCGTCGCCGGCGCGGAGGCGGCGCGAAGCGAGGCCAGACCCGGGTTGGCGATCGGACCGGGGGGGAGGCCGCGGTATCGGTAGGTGTTGTAGGGCGAGTCGATCTGCAGGTCTGGTTTCCGGATGTTGCCGTCCCACCGCCCGTCGAGTTTGAGGGCGTAAATCACGGTGGGATCGGCGCCGAGGAGCATGTTTTTCCGGATGCGGTTCACGTAGACCGACGCCACGATCGGGCGTTCGTCGGCGATGCGCGCCTCGGTTTCGACGATCGAGGCGAGGATCACGGTGTCGTGGAGGGAGAGCCCGGTCGCGATCAGCGCCATCTCCTTGACGAAGTTCCTGCGGAAGTTGTCGACCATGGAGCGGACGATCGTCGGCACCGGCGTTCCCGGCGCGAACTTGTACGTGTCGGGGAAGAGATACCCTTCGAGTGACTCCGCCTCGGGCGCGATGTCGCGCACCGGCTCGGAATCGCTCGTGGCCGCCTCCCACTGCTCGTCGGTGCCGAACCCTGCCTCGGCAAAGAGGCGGCCGACGGCAAAGCGATCGAGTCCCTCGCGCACGGTCACCGACTCGAGGATCACATCACCACGAATGAGCTTGTCGAGAACGTCGACGGCCGACATCGGCCGATCGAACTCGTAGAGGCCGGCCTTCACCGAATCGCGGTTGCGGAGGAGCTTCATGTAGATCAGCGGCACGTACTCGTCGCGCAGGACGCCCTCTCCCTGCAGGTGGCGGAGGATCGTTGCCGTGCGCATACCCCTGCGCACTTCGAACCGCTTCGCCGGCTCCTCGTAGCCGCGATAGGGAGACTGGAGTGCGCTCCAGAAGAACCAGACCGCGCCGGCGAGAAGGAGGATCCCGAAGACGCCGATCGTGACGAGCGACTGGACGTACTTGCGGCAACCGCGCCGCGACCGAGGGCGGCCGGCTATGACGTCCTCCCGGCGCGGGCGTCGAGATAAGACTGGAGGATGACCGTGGCGGCGTACATGTCGATGTCGTCTGTCCTTTTCCGCCGTCTGCGGCCTCCGGCGCGCAGCCGCTCCGCAGCCTCGACGGTACTGAGGGTTTCGTCCCAGAGAATGACCGGTTTGCAGGTTTTTTGCCGCAAGCGCTCGGCGAGGTCGTGGAACTTCTGCTCGCCGGCCGCGCTGCGGGGGCGGCGCGGCAGACCGAGGATCAGCGTCTCCGCTCCGATCTGGCCGGCGATCTCGGCGATCCGGGCCACCACGTCCCCCTCGTTCCGAAGCACGGAATGAGGAGAGGCCAGGAGACCGGAGTCGCTGACCGCGATGCCGATCCGCTTCCCGCCGTAGTCGATGGCCATCAGGGACATCCACCGATTCTAGGACAGTCCCTCGCGGATCGATGCCGACCGGCTACAATGGCGCGGCCCGGAGGCTCCGATGAAAAACTTCAATCTCGACGCCATCCTCGAGGCGATGCTGAAGATGTCTGACCGGGTGTCGGACCTGAATTTCTCCGTCGGGCGGCAGCCTCAGGTCGAGGTCGACGGGCAGCTCGCGGCGGTCAACTTCCCGGGCCTTCCCCGTCTGACGCCGTACCAGACCGAGATGATCGCCATGCACATGCTGCGCGGCGACCGCGAGGCCACCCGGACCCTGGTGCAGAACGGGTCGATCGACGTCTCCTACTCCATCCCCGGCAAGACGCGGTTCCGAGTGAACATCTTCTCGCAGCGCGGTACGTACGCCATCGTGCTCCGCGTCATCCCCGACGGCATCCCCAGCCTGGAGTCGCTGAAGTTTCCCAAAGAGCTTTACAACATTCCGAAACTGAAGAACGGAATCGTCCTCGTCACCGGACCAACGGGGTCGGGGAAGTCGACCACGCTTGCCGCCTTGATCAATCAGATCAACCTGGATCACGCCTATCACATCCTCACCATCGAGGATCCGGTGGAGTACATGCACCGGCACATCAAGTCGACAGTGAATCAGCGCGAAGTGGGGTCCGACACGAAGACGTTCGCGCTGGCGCTCCGCGCCGCGCTCCGGCAGGCGCCGAAGGTGATCCTCATCGGCGAGATGCGCGATGTCGAGACCATCGAGATCGCCATGGAGGCGGCCGAGACGGGGCACCTGGTGCTCTCCACGCTGCACACCATCGATGCGGCGAAGACGGTCGACCGCATCATCGGCGTCTTCCCGAAGGATCAGGAGCCGCAGATCCGGACGCGCTTTTCGCAGTCGTTCCGATACGTCATCTCGCAGCGTCTTCTTCCGAAGGTCGGAGGCGGGCGTGTGGCGGCGCTGGAGATCCTCAAATCGACGATGCGCACGCGCGACTACGTGATGAAGGGAGAGACGGAAGGCCGGTCTCTGACCGATGCCATGCACGACGGGCAGGTCGACGGCATGCAGACCTTCGACGACGAGATCGAAAAGCTCTGGAACAACGGCATGATCTCGAAGGAGACCGCCCTGGCCTATGCCACCAACCCCACCAATCTCGCGCTTCGCATGACCGACGAGCCCACCTCGGCGGGGAAGAAGTCGGACGAGAACTCGATGCTGTCGATGCTGGAGTGAGCGGATGATCAAGATCACCTGCACGAGCTGCCAGAAGCCGCTCTCGCTCGACGAGACGAAGCTTCCGATGAAGGAAGTGAGCTTTCCCTGCCCGGTGTGCAAGACGAAGCTGACGGTGGACCGGCGCAATCTGACCGCCGAGGGCCCGGCGTCTCCCGCGGCATCGCGGGGCGTGCCGGCTGCGCCGGTTCAGGACAACGGCGACGACGACAACGAGAACGAGTTCGGCGCGAAGGCTTTCCTGGTCGGCACCGACAGCCCGGCGCTGCGCCAGGCGGCGAAGCTCATCGGATACCTGCCGGTCTTCTACGCCACGGCCGAGCAGGCCCGCGACCGTTTCATGCAGGACGCGCCGCAGGTTGTGTTTCTCAGCCCGCCCCAGATGACGCCGCCGCCGCTCGAGGCCATGCAGCCGATCATCGGGCTGCTGCCGGCGGACCGGAGGAAGTCGTTCTTCATCCTCATCTCCGACAATCTGCGCACGCTGGACGGCAATGCCGCGTTTCTCTACGGCGTGAATCTGATCGTGGCTACGAAAGACCTCGGCAATTTCTCGCAGATCTTCCGTGACGCCTACGGCTACCACGAGCGGCTCTACGCGAGCATGAATTCGGTGCTGCGGGCGATGGAAGGCGGCTGACCGCCCTACTCAGTGCGCCTGGACACCTTCGGGATACTGCACGAACACGCCGCGGGTGAAGAGGATGTCATCGTTGAAGTTCGTCACCCCTCCGCCGGGGCTGGAGGCGTCGGCATCCCATCCCTCCGCGCCGTCAGGGGAGCCGTTCTTGCCGGCGGACCAGATCAGGTATTCGTCGGCCTTCGCCGGATCGCCCATCGGCTGATCGGCCCGGAAGCGAAACGGGTTGCCCCACCCGTCGAGACCGGGGACCACCTTGGAGTAGGTCGGAACGAGAGCGGTTCTAAGGTCGTCGTGGGAGACTGGTTCACTGCAGACGGTGATGATCGACAGCGCGCCGGCGGCGTTGTATCGGTGGAGGTCCGTCGAGCGCGCTTCCCACGCCGTGGCGATGGAACGGATGTCCGACATCGTTCGTTTCTGCCGCGCGCGGTGGAGCGCGTTGAGCAGGTTGGGAACGGCGATGGCGGCCAGGATCCCGATGATCGCCACGACGATCAACAACTCGATGAGCGTAAACCCGCGGTCGTGCTTCCTCATAGTCTGGCTCCGTCTCTCTGCTTTCCGGAGCTCCGACCCCCCATGTGGGGACGGGCGCCCGATGGCGCCCGTCCCGCTGAACAACTAAAGGGTTCCGGAGGTTAGTTCTGCTGAACGCCCTCGGGGTACTGAATGAACGAACCGTTGGAGAAGATGATGTCGCTGTTGAAGTTCGTCGTTGCGCCGCCCAGGTACGTCCCGTCGGCTTTGGCGTCCTTGCCGGTCGAGTGGATCATGTAGTTCTGAGCCTGACCAGCAGCGCTGCCCCACGCCAGATCGGTGAGGAACGCGTAGGTGTTGCCCCAGCCGTCCTTCATCGGAAGGTTCTTGATGTACGTCGGCTGCAGCGCAGCCGGCAGCTGGGTGTGGACCTGCGCCGTCAACAGGGTGAGACCGGCCGCGTTGTAGCGGTTGAGGTCCGTCGCGCGCGCTTCCCACGCCGTCGCGATCGAACGCATGTCGGCCATCGTCCTCTTCTGCTTCGACCGCTGCATCGCGGTCAGAAGGTTCGGAATGGCGATTGCCGCGAGAATGCCGATGATCGCAACGACGATCAGCAGCTCAATGAGGGTGAAACCTTTCTGCTTCCTTGTCATGAACTTCCTCCTTTTCAAACCTCCCTAAGCGCAACCGGTGTACCAGTCGTCGTCGTTCGCGGAAGCCCTTGTGTTGCAGATGTTTGTCGATTTTTGTCGATCGAGAATGGGCGCTGTTTTGACAGTAATTCTACCGCGCCGCTGACAGTTTTTGTCAGGCCGGGAAGGCCCACGTCCGGATGAGCCGGCGGGTGAATTCGAGCCCCCGGACGAAGTACGCCACCCGGAGGCGCTCGTCGGCGGCATGGATGGACTCGCTCTGGAAAAAATCGACCGCGAAGGGATTGATTCCGTAGGCGTCGATTCCGCGCCGGCGCAGGAATCGTGAGTCGCTGGAGGAGCGACTCAGAAATTCCGTTCCGGCGGGCGCCTGAAACTCGGCCGATGCCTCGCGGGCCAGCAGCTCGTAGAACGGTGTGTTCGCCGAGGAGACCGGAACCGGCTCGGCGGCGTTGCGCACCCTCTCGATCCGCGCGCCGAACGGGGCGATGACTTCGGTAAGCCATTCGATCCGTCCGGCCGGCTCCTCGTCCGGCAGGCTGAGAAACGTCACGGCCATCCTGAAGTCGCCTTCCGGCCGCGGCTCGATCTGCCAGACGAACACGTTGTTCTGCGTCAGCTCGCGGTAGCCGATCGGGAGCCGCCAGAACTTTCCACGTGCGATCGTGCCGTCGATGTCGGCGAGCCATTCCCGAAACTGGATCCGCTGCGGCGCAATGTCGCGAAAAAAACGACGGACTTCCGGCAGCACGCGATGTGGCTCGGGGTCGGGGGTGAACCACGGTTCCAGGGCGATCCGTGCCTGCTGGAGTTGCCCGCGCGCCGGCGCGACGACCTCGACCGTGGTGTGGATCTTCGACCCGACTTCGATTCCGTAATACGTCACCCGCTCGGCCGACATCTCGGTGATGCCGCCTTCGTTCAGCGCGTAGCGGACGCCCTCCACGACGTGCGGCCGGTGCTCGAGCAGCCACTTCATGCCCCAGGTCCCGCCGGCCTCTTCATCGGCCACGGCCAGGAAGACGAGATCGTGTTCCGGCTGACGCCCGCTCGCGGCGACGTCGAGGAATGCGCGGAGGAACACGATGCCGACGCTCTTCATGTCGAGTGCACCGCGGCCGTAGAGGTGATCGAGCCGGATGACTCCTTCGAACGGCGGATGCGACCACTCCGCCTCTCTGGCCGGTGCCACATCGATGTGATGCAGCAGGAGGAGACCCGATCCGTCGCGCTTCCCCTCGATACGCGCGTAGACGTTTCCGCGCCCGGGAGCGGACTCGATGACCTCGGCCTCCAGTCCCGCGGCGCGGATCAGTCCCGCCAGCCACTGCGCGGCCGGCATTTCGTTGCCGGGTGGATTCGAAGTGTCGAAGCGGATGTACTGCCGGACCAGTTCCACTTCCGGCGTGACGACGGTCGGCGTGGGGATGTAGGTGGCCTCGCGCTCGTGCTCCTCATCGAGGCGCTGCGAGTAGAGCCAGAGCCCGGCCGTCAGTGCCGCAGCGACGAGCACGACGATCGCGGCGACGATTCGTTCGTTGCGGTGCCGCCGTTTCCGTTCTTCAGGTGAGCGCAACGTTCCTCCGGAGGAGAGCGGTCAGCGCGAGGAGAGCCACCGCTGCCGCGCTGATCGCCGCGCCGAGCTCGATCACTCGATTCCGGTAACGCATCGCCACCCGGTGTGTTCCACGCTCGACGACGATTCCCTGAAACCCGATGTTCGTGACGACCGGTGGGACCGGTCTGCCGTCGATCGAGACGCGCCAGTGGCGGTGCGGGGTGACGCTCATGACCAGAAACGACTTCCCGGCGGCCTCGACGTCGATCGACGCGCGGTTGGCGGTCTCGCGTACGGCGAGCACCTTCCCGTCAGCGGGTCTGAAGGGGCGGCCCTCGATGAAGGCAACGCGCGGGCCGTGGCGGCCGGCGACGAGATGGTGGACGAATTCCGCCCGGCCGCTGATGGGCACCAGCTGATCGGCGAAGTAATAGCGCGGGTGGTGTTCCCTCTCGACGAAGCGCACGGGGCGCGAGCTCTCGTAATCTGACGCGCCGGCCGGCGTCTGGTTCTCCACGACTCCGACGTACCAGGCGTTGGCCATGGCCAGAAACGGCGTCAGCCAGTCCTGCCGGCCAGCGTTGCGCACGTCCCACATCGCTCTCGTGAATTCGGTCGACGGAGCGAGTGCCGTCTCGTCGTAGTCGCGTTCGAGCACCGTCTGCAGATCGTACGCGGCCGGCATCATCGGGAAAAGACCGTTCTTGACGATCCAGTACCTGGCGTCGCGCTGCGGGTATTCGAAACCGATCGTGTCCCCGCTTTGCCAGTCGGCGAGATGGAAGATTCGATAGGCGTTCCGGTCGGGATGAAACCCATCCACCACGGGCGGCGTGGATGTGAAGAACCCCCCCGGCATCCGTGGATTCAGTTCCCGGACTACGAATCCGAGGTCGGCGATCACAAACAGAAGCGCTGCGCCGGCCCAGATCGTACGGCGGGACCGCACCGCGGTGGCGACGATCACGAAAAGAACGAGGCCGCGCCCCGCCGCGACGCTCCAGCCGGTCCAGGCGATGCCGGCCAACTGCACGGTGGCGGGATCCGCGCGGTCGAGACCGAAAAAGCCGGTCCACATCGTCAGAGAAGCCGGCCACAATCCCAGAAGCGACATGGCGGCGGCGGTGAGGGCCGTGGCAAGGGCGAATCCGGCCGCCGCGGATCGAATCGCCTTGTCTTCGTCGAGCAGCCGTTCGCAGACGCTGGCCGCGAAGACCGTGAGGACGAAGATCGCCATCAGAAGAAACTTTTCGGGATAGCGGATCTTCGTCGCCACGCCTGCGTCGTAGAGCAGGCGGAGGAGCGGTGTGTGGCTGCCGAGAGCCAGGAGCAGCGAAATCACCGTGACCGCGGCGACGAACGAGGTTCCGCGGGTGCGCCGGACGAATCCGGCGGCCGCCAGCGCGACGACGGCCAGGCCGGGGTAGATGCTGAAGAGGAACGGAGCACCCATGGGGGCGTACAGCCGGCCGCCCCAGTAGCGGATGTCGCCATCGCGCTGCACATGGCCGAGGAAGTTGGGGAAGACGAACTCGATCAGCTTCCCCCAGGGAGTGCTCCACGCCTCGACCAGCTGGAAGGGAAACGAATGTGCGCGCGCGGAATCGCCGGCGTGATCGATCGCCGGAAGCAGCTGCACGGCACCGACCGCGAACGCCGCTCCGGCGATGAGCGCGATCCAGCCGATGTTGGCCGCCACCGCGAGGCCGCGCGCTTCCGATCGGAGGCCGCGGTAGATCGCATACATACCGAGGAGAAAGCCGGTCTGCAGGAGCGTGGTCGGCTCCGCCACGAGGCACTGCAGTCCGAAAAAGAGTGCGGCGAGCGCGAAGTCGCGCGGCCGTCTGTCGATCAGGAACCGGCGGACGAAGAGACACGTCGCCGGCAGCCAGGCGGCGCAGAAGAGGATCGGCAGCAGGTTGATCCAGGAGAGAACGAGGCCGCCCATCCCCCAGGAGAGGGCGCCGAAGCAGGCCGCCGGTGCCCGGATGCGCATCGAGCGCAGCAGCGCGTACATCGCCAGCAGCGCGACGTAGATGTGCACGAGGATGTGCAGCCGGTACCCGAGATCGAAGTCCGGGAGCATGAGCAGCCAGGTGAGTGGATAGAAGATCTCGTGTTCCGGATTGGCGGCCAGCGGCTGTCCGGCGTGGAAGTAGCGGTTCCAGAGGGGGAACTCGCCGCCTTCGACGATCCGGCCGTAAATCTGCTTCGTGGGGTAGTAGTAGCGGGTCAGATCGCGCGCGGCGAAATTCGTGAGGCCCAGCAGCACGTCGCCGAAGAAGAGCGTCGGCAGCAGGAGAAGGAGGGCGACGGCGAGGAGATCGTGCCGCTGCGGGGCCCTCATTCGGCCTCAGCTCGCCTGGGCCGCCGGGACGGAACGGCCGCGGCGACCAGAAGCATCACCGCCGCCGCGGCACTCACCGGCCACACCGCCGCGATCACACCGTTTCGATACTGCATCGCCACGCGATGACGCCCGGCCGGCACCACCACTCCCTGGTATCCGATGTTCGTCACGACCGGCCGGACCTTTCTGCCGTCGATTGTGACATGCCAGTACTTGTGGGGGGTGACGCTCATGACCAGAAACGCCCGGCCGCCCGCGAGGACATCGATGACGGCGGTATTCGGCGACTCCGAGACCGCGAGCACCTCGCCCGCAGCAGGGGCGAAGCCGCTGCCTGTCACGAATGCGACCCGGCCGGCATGGGAGCCGGCGGTCACTTTGCGCACGAAGTCGTCGAGATCGGCGACGGGCACGATCTGGTCGGCGAAGTAGTAGCGCGGATGGCGCCCGACCTCGACGAACTCCACCGGCTCCGCGCGCGTGTAGTCGCCGCCGACGCGATCCCGCTCCTCTTCGAACGGCCGGAACACGGCCCGATACCGGACGTTCGACATCGCCACGAATGGACGCCACCAGTCCGGACGCCCTTCCGCTCGGACCTGCAGCATCGCGGCCGTCAGGTCGCGCGTCGGCAGAAGCGCGGTCTCGTCGTAGTCGCGCTCGAGCGCGGTCCGGATCCCCCATGCCGCCGGCATCGGAGGGAAAAGACCGTTGCGCACGACGAAGTAGGGAGCAACGCCTCCTGAGAAATACCGCCGCCCTTCGGGACCGCCGGCGCCCCAGTCGGCTTCGTGGAAGAGGCGGTAGTCATCACGATCCGGCAGCAGCGGATGCAGCGACGGCGGTGCCTCGGTGAAAAACGCGGACGGCAGGCGCGGGTTGATCTGCTGCGCGATCCTGCCGACATCCCAGCAGACGAAGAGGAGTCCCGCCGCGAGCCAGAGATGCTTCCGCGCCATGCGCATGGTGACGAGGAGGATGAAGAGGAGAAAGCCATGGAGTGCGGCCATCATCCAGTCGCTCCAGGCCATCGCCCCGAGCGCCATGGTGAATTCGTTCGACGGGAGCCCGAACGTGCCGAGCCATACGTCGGGGCGCATCCGCACCAGAAGCGAGACCGCGGCGGCGAGGAGGGCGGTGGCCAGGGCGAAGGCAGCGGCGGCCGCGCGGATCCGTTCGTCGCCCTCCAGCGCGCCGGCGAGCATCCGCGCGGCGAGCACGCTGATCGCGAAGATCGCGAGGAGGATGAACTTCTCCGGATAGCGGACCGACGTGGCGATGCCCGCGTCGTACAGGAATCGCAGCAGCGGCGTGTGACCGCCGGCCGCCATCAGAACCGAAAGGGCGACGAGTCCGAGCACGAAACGCCCCCCGCGCGGGCGTGCGAAGAAGGCGGCGGCAGCCAGCGCCGCGGCGGCCAGCCCCGGGTAGATGCTGTAGACGAATGGAGAGGTTCTCGGCTCGTACAGCCGTGCACCCCAGTAGGCCATCTCCACTCCGGCGCGGCCGAGCACGTTCGGGTAGACGAGCTCGAGGAGTTTCGCCCACGGCATGCTCCACGTCTGGACGAGCGCGAACTCGAACGGCCGTGCCCGGGCCGAGTCGCCGAGATGATCGGCGGCGGCCAGCAGTTGCACGGCGCCGACGGCGGCGCCGCAGAGACCGACCAGCGCGACGAGGCCGATGTTGCGAAGCGTCCGTCCGTCGCGCCATCCTCTGTACAAGCCGTACAGACCGATCAGGAGCGCGGTCTGGAGAAGCGTCGTCGGTTCGGCGACCAGACACTGGATCCCCAGGAAGAGCGCCGCCAGAGCGAAGTCGCGCCGGTTCGGCTGCAGGAGCAGACGCCTCGCGAACAGAGCCGTCAGCGGCAGCCACGCCGCGCAGAAGAGGATCGGCAGCAGGTTGACGTAAGAGAGGAAGAGGCCGCCCATTCCCCAGGAGCTGGCCCCGAACACGGCCGGCGCCGCGCGCAGCCGCATCGACCGCAGCAGGGCATACATCCCCAGCAGGGCGATGTAGATGTGGAGGAGGATGTGCAGCCGGTACCCGAGATCGTAGTCGGGGAGCATCAGCAGCCAGGTCGGCGGATAGAAGATCTCGTGCTCGGGATTGGCGGCCAGCGGCTGCCCGGCGTGGAAGTAGGGGTTCCAGAGCGGGAACTCCCCCTGCCGGACGATGTGCCGGTAGACCTGCTTGGTCGGGTAGTAGTAGCGGGTCAGATCGCGCGCCGCGAAGTTGCGGAATCCGAGCAGCACGTCGCCGAACAGCAGCGTCGGCAGAAAGAGAAGAAGAGCGACGGCGAGGAGGTCGTGCCGCCGCACCGCGTTCATGCCGGTTCGGCCGCCGGGAGGGGGCGTCGTCGTGCAAAGACGGCCACGAGAATGAGGAGCGTGGCGGCGGTCGCGCTGACCGGCATCCCGACGGCGATCCTGTCGTTGCGGTACTGCATCGCCACACGATGCCGCCCCGGCGGTACCACCACGCCCTGATATCCGATGTTCGTCACGACCGGCTGGACCTTTCTGCCGTCGATTGTGACACGCCAGTACTTGTGAGGCGTCACGCTCATGACCAGAAAGGCGCGCCCGTCGGTCTCGACGTCGATCACCGCGCTGTTCGACCGCTCGCGCAGACCGACGACCTTCCCGTTCGCCGGCACGAACGGCTGCAGCTGCACGAACGCGACGCGCTCGCTGTAGTCTTCGCCGGCCAGCTTCTTCACGAAATCCTTCCGGTCGCGGATCTGCACGAGCTGATCGGCGAAGTAGTAGCGCGGGTAGTGCTTCCCTTCGATGAAGCGGACCGGAATCGACTTCGTGAAGTCGCCCTTCGTCCTCTTCTTCTCTTCCTCGAAGTCGCGATGGACGCCGCGGTACCACGCGTTCGACATCGCCATGAACGGCTGGTACCAGTCCGCTTTCCCGGCGCGCTTCACGTCCCAGACCGACTCGGTCAGGTCGATGGTCGGCAGCAGCGCCGTCTTGTCGTAGTCGCGCTCGATGACCGTCCGCACTCCGTGTCCGACCGGCGTCATCGGGAAAAGGCCGTTGCGCACGACCCAGTAGACCGCGGCGCCGGTTGAAAAGTATTTCCGCGCCATTTCATCGCCGCCGTACCAGTCCGCCTCATGAAAGACCCGATAGGCCGGCTGATCGGGATGGAGCGTCTGCACCGCCTCCGGCGTCCGGGTGAAGAAGCGGCGGGGCATGCGGGGGTTGAGCTCGTGCATCACCGGTCCAAGGTCGGCGCACAGGAAGATCAGTCCGGCCGTCAGCCAGACCGTCCGGAACCGCGTGCCGATGGTGAGCAGGAGTCCGACCAGAACACCGCCGCGGACCGCGGCCACGATCCAGTCGACGCGCGAGAGCGCGATCATCCGGTTGGCGCCCGCTCCCTCGGCCAGCCCCCAGATCTTGCGAAACCCTTCGGCGTAGAGCGGTGTGAACGCGAGCGCCGCCAGGGCGGCCGCCACGACGGTCGTAGCCAGCGCGAATCCGGTGGCGGCCTCGCGCGCCCGTTCGTCGCCGGCGAGAAGCGTATCGAGAGTGTGCGCGGCGAAGACGATGATCGTGAAGACCGCGATGAGGATGAACTTCTCCGGATAGCGGACCGACGTGGCCACGCCGGCGTCATAGAGAAGACGGAGAAGCGGCGTGTGTCCGCCGAGGGCGATGACCGTGGAGAACAGGACGAGAGCGAGGACGAACCACCGTTCCCGCCCCCGGGTGAACACGCCGGCGACCGCGAGCGTGATCACCGCCAGGCCGCCGTAGATGCTGAAGAGGAACGGGGACCCCATGCCGGGATAGACGCCGCCGGCCCAGTACCACATGACGCGATCGACGGCGATGTGCCCGAGGAGGTTGGGGTAGACGAGCTCGGCGAACTTCGCCCACGGCATGCTCCACGCCTTGACGAGGGAGAAGTCGAAGGCGCGCGCGCGCGCGGAGTCGCCGACGTGATCGATGGCCGCCAGCATCTGCACGGCGCCGACGGCGAACGCGCAGGCGGAGATCGCCGCGATCCAGCCGGTGTTGGCGAGCATTCTGCCGATTCCGCCGTCCTTCCACCCGCGGTACAGGCCATACGTGCCGATGAGAAACCCGGTCTGCATGACCGTGGTCGGCTCGGCGACGAGGAACTGCATCCCCAGCGAGAGGGCGCCGAGCGCGAAGTCGCGCGGGAGCTTCCACAGCAGAAAACGACGGACGAACAGACAGGTCAGCGGCAGCCACGCCGCACAGAAGAGAATCGGCAGGAGGTTGATGTAGGAGAGGTATACGCCGCCGAGGCCGAAGCTCACCGCCCCGAAGAACGCGGCCGGCGGTGACAGGTCCATCGAGCGCAGCAGCGCGTACATGCCGAGCAGGCCGATGTAGATGTGCACGAGGATGTGCAGGCGGAATCCGTAGTCGTAGCTCGGAAGCAGGATGAGCCAGGTGAACGGATAGAAGATCTCGTGCTCCGGGTTGGCCGCGAGCGGCTGGCCGGCGTGGAAGTAGCGGTTCCAGAGCGGCAGCTCGCCGCCGAGTACGATCTCCCGGTAGATCTGCTTGGTCGGGTAGTAGTAGCGCGTCAGGTCGCGCATGTAGAAGTTGCCGAGCCCGGCAAGGACGTCGGCGAAGAAGAGAGTCGGAAGAAGGAGAAGAAGCGCGATCGCGAGCCGATCGGAACGGCGGGACGATCCGTTCATCGCGTCGTCGGCGCGACGTCCGGCGCGGCCGTCGAGACGGAGCGGGGGCGGAAGATCGGATGCGACCAGACGCCTTTCTTGTGCAGCTTGTACAGGACCATCGTCTTCAGGATGGCCAGACCATACCGGACCGAGCGCCAGAATCCGATCTGCGACGCCTCGTCGAAGTAGCGGGTCTGGATCGGCACTTCGCGGATGAGCATCCTGGCGGCCACGCCCTGCGCGATGATCTCCGTGTCGAAGACGAAATCATCCGAGTTCGCCTCGAAGTGAACGCTTTCCAGGTAACGGCGCGAATAGGCGCGGAACCCGGAGTGGTACTCGGACAGGAAGACGTAGAACGTCGCGTTCTCCACCATCGTCAGAAAGAGGTTGGCGAAGTACTTCCACTTCGGCATCCCCCCTTCGATCGGACGCCCGCCGAGCATGCGGGAGCCGAAGACGGCATCGCACTCGCCGCGCAGCAGCGGCTGGACGAGCTGGGGGATGATCTTCGGGTCGTACTGGTGATCGGGATGCACCATCACGACGATGTCGCCGGTCATCTCGTCGAGGGCGGTCCGGTAGCAGGTCTTCTGGTTGCCGCCGTAACCCCGGTTCTGCGGGTGCACGATCGTGCGGATGCCGAGCTGCCGTGAGAGCTCGACGGTGCCGTCGCGCGAACGGTCATCGACCAGGAGAATCTCGTCGACCCAGTCCTTCGGGATGTCGTCGAACGTGGCCTGCAGAGTCTTCTCGGCGTTGTACGCCGGCAGCACGGCCACGACTTTCTTCTCCCGCAGGGGCACGGCGCGCGAGGATAACACGGTCAGAATGGCCAGCCCGGAGGCGGCATCCGCTTCTGCGCGGCGGCGATTTCCTCGAGGGGCCGCCGTGCCGGATGTCCCGGCGGAAAGGCGCGGGCGATCGCGCCGTCACGCTCGAAATGAACCTCTTCCGTCAACACCCTCAGATACGGTTCACTCGGCCGCCTCTGCTCCGCCACAAATCCGATCCCGAACCAGAGAAGAGCTCCGGCGGCGAGCAATGCGATCCGCCGCCGCGGTAACGCCAGGGCAACCGCCGCCGCCACGATCGCGAACGGGACGGCAATGGCGAGCGGGCGCCAGACGAAGTGAAGCAGGTTCGGCGCGACGCAGCCGTGCAGCAGCAGCGGAAGCGAGAAGGACACCCATGGGACGGCGTAGATCGTCGGGATGAACGGAAAGACGAGCGACATCACCGCCACCGCCGATGACGATGCACCGAGGAGCAGCGCCTCGATGACCGTCTCCTTCGCGAAGGCGATCAGAAGTGCCAGGAACGGCAGGATCGGAATCAGGTACCGGGCTCCGACGGTCCGGCCGCCGAACCAGTAGGGATAGCCGGAGATCGTCAGGATGATGATCAACGGCACGGCCAGCAGCGCCACGAAAGCGGCCAGCGGCATGGCCCGCCGCGCGGCGGCAAGCCCCGCCATGGCCAGCAGGAGGACCGGTGAGATGACCAGCAGGCCTTTCCCGCCGTCGAGCAGGAGTTGCACGACATTCGTCATCGACGGCAGCCCGACCCCGAAGAGACCGGAGCGGGCTGCTTCGCGGATGTGCGTATCGGCCTCGTGCGCCGACGAGAGCGAAAAGAAACTGCCGAAGGCCAGACGGTTGTAGAGGCCGAGCACGACGGCGAACGGGATTCCTCCGGCGATCACCCGCAGCGTGCCGGCGATGCGGAGCCGCGGCAGGGCGCAGGCCATCAGGACCGCCGCGGGAATGGCATTCGGATATTCGGTCAGCACCGCCGCGCCGATCACGGCGCCGGCAGCGACGTCGATCCGCGGCGCGCGGCGCGCGATGAAGAGGAGTGCCCACGCGCCGAACAGCGTCAGCGCCGACAACGCGTGCGCGAAGAACAGGAGCCCGTACGCGAGCAAAGGCGTGGCAAACAGCATGACGGTGACTCCCGTTCGGAGCCGCTCGTCACGGCAATCGAGACGTCGCGCCACGGCCGCAACCGAGACGGCGAGAATGAGCAGCGGGATCGTCGCGCCGGCGATGCGGATGACCGTCAACGTGGCGCGCATCGTTTCGGCGGAGGGGGGGCCGAAGATGGCCCGGCCGGCGGCGTAAAACGGAAGGACCAGCAGCGCGGCACCGGGGGCCTTGTTCGAGTAGTACCGTCCGTCGCGGACCGCGAGATCGGTGATCGGGATCTTCGTGGCCTCGAGAACGGGGGTGACTTCTACCGTGCCGAAGTCGACGATGGCGACGTCGACGGCCCAGCGACTGTACTCGTTCGGGGAGACGGCGTGCGGGAAGACGGGGATCACCAGGATCGCCAGCGCCGCGTAGAGTGCGATGGGGACTCTGGCCGGGCGGGGGATACGCTCGAAGAGCGCGACGACAGGCCGCATCCGCGGCGATTGTCTCATACGCATCAGAACGGCCACGACGAGGGAGGCGAAGCGCGCAGCGCACGGGCGAAGCTCTCCAGCCGTTCCCGCGCCGGTCCCGGCGGCAGCGTTCTGCGGATCGTCCCTTCGCGCTCGAAGTACACCTCCTGCGCGATGAGGCGGACCGTTGGATTGGCGGGCGGTGCGAATCGGTGCGCGACGAACCCTGCGCCAAACCAGACGGCGAAGCCTGCGATGGCCGCGAGGGCCATCCGCCGCGACGGCACCGCGGCAACAACCGCGGCGGCTGCGAGGAGAAACGGGACGCCGACGGCGAGAGGCTGCCAGACGAGATGCAGGAGGTTCGGCGCCACCAGCCCTTCGCGCAGCAGCGGCCATGAGAACGAGATCCACGGCGCGTTCTGCCCCGGCGGCACGAAGGGAAATACCAGCGACACGATCGCCACCACGCCGGCGGACGCGCCGAGAAGGAACGCCTCCAGCGCGGTCCGTCTGGCGAAGGCGACGGCGAGCGCCAGAAACGGAAGAACGGGGACGACGTACCGGACCCCGACCGTCCAGCCGCCATGCCAGTTGGGATAGCCGGCCATGGTCAGAAAAAGCACCGCCGGCGCGGCGATCAGCGCGAGGAGCGCGGCGCGCGGCATCATCCTGCGCGCCGCGCCGATTCCGAATGCCGCGATCACGAGCACCGGCGAGAGAATCAGCAGACCTTTCGATGGATCGAGCAGCATCGCCAGGAGATTGGCGGGGGATGGAAGGCCGATGCCGAAGAGTCCTGATCCGGCCAGCTCGCGGAATGCGGGATCGCGTTCGTGCGCCGAGGAGAGCGTGAAGACGCTGCCGAACGCAGCGTGGTTGTACCAGCCGAGGAGAATCGCGAAGGGCACGCCGCCCGCGAGAATGCGCAACAGGCCGCCGGCCCTGAGTCGCGGCAGTGCGCATGCGACGATGACCGCCGCGGGAATCGCGCCCGGGTACTCGCAGAGGACGCCGAGGCCGATCAGCGCCCCGGCGGCGAGCTCGTGTCGCCGCGCGCGCGTCGAGGCGAACAGCAGAGCCCACGAGCCGAAGAGAGCGAGCGCGGAGAACGCATGCGAGAAAAAGAGAAGCCCATATGCGAAGAGCGGTGTCGCGAACAGCAGCAGCGTGATCGCGAGCCGGATCCTGCCGGCGTCGCAACCGGATCGCGCGGCGACGGCTGCCACCCAGATCGCGAGCAGAATCGCCGGAATGGTGGACGTGGCGATCCGCATCACCGTCATCGTCGGCCGGATCGAGTCGGCCGTGGCCGGCCCGGTGAAGGGCCGGACCGCGGCATACGCCGGCGCGGCGAGCATCGAGAGTCCCGGCGCTTTGTTCGAGTAGATCCGCCCCTCCACCATGGCCGTGTCTTCGATCCGCGTCAGGTCGGTGCGCGCCAGAACGGCGGTCACTTCGATGGTCCTGTCGTCGATCAGTGCCACCGCCAGCGCCCAGCGGCTCAGCTCATTCGGGGAGGTGAAGTGCGGAAAGACCGGCAGGACGAGAATGGCCACGATCAGGTACAGCGCCGCCGGCACCACGGCAGCTCTCATGGCAGTCCTTTTTCGCGGAGCGCGGCGGCGCGCGCGCGCTCCAGCACGGCCAGTTCCCGGGCCGTCGCTTCCGCTTCCTCGATCCGCCCGCTCCGGCGGAGATAGTCGAGCTCATCGCGCAGCAGGCCGAAGCGGACATCGGCGCCGCCGGGGATCGTGGCGAAGATCCGGTTGCGCTCGATCAGATCGCGGTACCGGTCGATCCGCGACGCGTCGCGGGTTCCACACCAGAAAAGAAAAAGAGCGGCGCCGAGAAACCACGACGAAGCCAGCGCCGCGGCGCCGCGGATGGGCAGTCGCCGCAGCCCCGCCACCGCCACCGCCAGCACGGTGACGAACAGAACGATGAGGAGCGCGACCTTCGCCTGGAATGGTGCCGGTGTCGAGCCGAGCGGCACCAGCGCGGCGCCGGCCGAAGTCACCGCGCTCCATTGCGCCGCCATCAGGTCCGCCGGCAGGACGTACCGCGACAGGTCGAGCATCGAGCCGCGCGCAGCGAGAAACAGCGCCATCGTCCACGCCGACGGGACCGCGACGACGACCGCCCGCCACGGCGGGCTCAGAGCGCGCAGCAGCGCCGCCGCTCCGATCAGAAAGACGACGATGCAGCTGTCGAAGCGCCGCTGCCCGAACGAGAGCGCGCCCCAGAAAGAGCGCTCCAGCGTGGCGTTGATGATCCACTGCGAAGCGAACAGCACCAGCCCCGCCACGGCCAGCCTCCGGTCATGGCGCAGGAGGAGCAGAAGGCCGGCCACGCCGGCCGCGGCGAACGGCGTCCAGGTGAAGAGTCCGTGGTACCACGACAGCAGCGGCTCCCACGCCCACACTCTCTGAAACGCGGCGAACGGAGTGGCGGAGCCGCCTCCCGTCAGAAAACCGAGCGGGGAGCCGTAAAGGAACCAGCTCACCACGATCTGCGGCAGCGCGCCGGCGGCCATCCCGCCCGCGTACCACGGCAGATGACGGCGCGACACCGACGCCACGATCAGCGGCACCGCCGCGAGCGGGGCGTTCTGGGGACGGACGGCGAATGCGAATCCGACCGCCAGGCCGGCCAGCAGCACCATGGCCGGCTCGCCACGCCGCCGCAGTGCGATCGCCGCCGCGAAGACGAGCGCCGAGCTGCACGCCGAGATCGCATGCGCCATCGTCGCGTGCGCGAGCGAATACCACATCAGTGTGGTGCCGAACCAGGTGCCGATCGCGGCGAGCGCGGCGGGACCGGCGCCGCTCACCGGCCGCGCGATGGCGTATCCGAGAAGAAGCGTGCCCAGTCCGGCGAACGCGGTCGTGACGATGACGCCGATGTTGTAGGGAAGAGAGAAGCCGTTTCGTGGAAACTCCAGGAGCGGCTGGAGCGCATCGGCGACGATGAATGCCGGGAACCACGCCAGCGCGGCGCCGACGGTCCAGTGGTTCCCGAGGTGGGCCGTGCTCGTGACGTCCTTGTGCTGGATGATGCCGCCGGCGATCATCCCCAGCTCCTGCCACTCGTCGAAAAAGAGGAGATCGCGGTCGAGCCAGGCCGAGGGGAGATAGACCAGGTACCCGGCCCCGTCCGGCAGCAGCAGACCTGGCTGGAGCCAGAGAATGGTGGTGGCGAGCCAGACTCCGGCGATCGCTAGGAACGGGACGAGGTGTCGGCGGCCAGCGCCTGTCGCAGGGCTTCGCTCACCGGGACTCCCGCTCGCTCGCATGCACCGGCGATGGTCTCATACGCCTCCCGGCGGCGCCCTTTCCGCAGCAGGTCGAGCACTCCTGCGGCGATGATCCCGTCGAAGAACCGCTTGCGGTCGATGTCGGTGGGGAGCGTTTTCTTCGCGCCGGCGCGCAGGGTGCCGAGGAGCTCGTTGATCTCGTCGTACTCGGGACCGACGAACTTCTGGAGGTCTTCCTTGAGCGTGCGGGCCAGAGCGGGAGACTTGCCGCCGGTGGAGACGGCGATCTGGATCGTGCCGCGCTCCACGATGGCCGGGACGATGAACTCGCAGAGATGCGTCACGTCGACGACGTTGACGGGGATCTTCCTGCGGCGGCAGTCGCGGGCCACGCGGCCGTTCACGCAGGCGTCGTCGGTGGAGGCGATGACGATCGAGGCTCCCTCCAGATCGCCCTCTTCGTACGCCTTGCGGCGGATCTGCAGGGCTCCGTCGCGAGCCCAGGCCTCGATCTCCGCGGTGAGCTCGGGCGAGACGATGGTCACCCGCGCGCCGTACTTCATCATCGTTTCCGCCTTGCGGGCGCAGACGTTCCCGCCGCCGATGATCACGACGTGGCGATCCTCGATGTCGAGGTAGATGGGGTAGTAGGGATATTTCTTTTTCACGACTGGGGTCAGGCCTTCCCTTTTACCTTTCTCTACCGGCTGTAGAGTATCGTGACACAGTCGGCGGCGTTGCTCTACAGCGGGTAGAGAAAGGTAAAAGGGAAGGCCTGACCCCAATCGTTAGTAGATCGGGAATCGGTCGCAGAGCTCCTTCACTTCCTTCTTCACCTGCGCCGTGACGGCGGCGTCGCCTTTGGCGTCGAGGACGCGCGCGATCAGCTGGGCCATCGTCTTCATCTCCGGCTCGCGCAGCCCGCGCGTGGTCACGGCCGGCGTGCCGATCCGCAGCCCCGAAGCGACCATCGGCTTCTGCGTATCGAAGGGAATGGTGTTCTTGTTGACGGTGATGTTTGCCGCCTCGAGCATGTTCTGCCCGTCTTTCCCGGTGATCCCCTTCGAGTAGACGTCGGTCATGAAGAGATGGTTGTCGGTTCCGCCGGAAACGATGCGGAAGCCGGTCTCGGCGACCGCCTGTGCCAGCGCTTTCGCGTTGCGGACGATCTGCGTCTGATACTCCTTGAATTCAGGCGAAAGCGCTTCCTTGAAGGCGACCGCTTTCGCGGCGACGATGTGGACGAGCGGGCCCCCCTGCACGCCCGGGAAGAGGGCGCGGTCGAGGTCCTTCGCGTACTTCTCCCTGCAGAGGATCAGCCCGGCGCGCGGACCGCGCAGCGTCTTGTGCGTCGTGGTGGTCACGAAGTCGGCGTGCGGCACCGGCGAGGGGTGATTGCCGGTGACGACGAGCCCGGCGATGTGGGCGATGTCGGCCATCATCAGAGAACCGGAGCGGTCGCAGATCTCGCGGATCCGCTGGAAGTCGATGACGCGCGAGTAGGCCGACGCGCCGCAGATGATCATCCGCGGCTTGTGCTCCATGGCGAGGCGCTCCATCTCGTCGTAATCGATCCGTTCATCCTCTTTGCGCACGTGGTAGGCGATCACCTGAAAATCGCGCCCGCTGTACGAGAGAGGATGGCCGTGCGTGAGATGACCGCCGTGTGAGAGATCCATCCCCATGATCGTGTCGCCCGGCTTCAGCATCGCGAAGTAGACGGCCATGTTGGCCTGCGAGCCGGAATGCGGCTGCACGTTGGCGTGCTCGGCGCCGAAGAGCTGTCTGGCCCGGTCGATGGCGATGGTCTCGACGATGTCGGTGGGGCCGCATCCGCCGTAGTACCGTTTGCCGGGATACCCTTCCGCGTACTTGTTCGTGAAGACGGATCCCATCGCCGTGAGGACGGCCTTCGACACGTGATTCTCCGAGGCGATCAGCTCGAGGGTGTCGTTCTGCCGCACGGTCTCCATCCCGATGGCATCGCGGATCTCGGGATCGACCGACGCCAGGGTCCGGTCGAGGAAGTCGTGGCCCATCGCGGCGCGCTGCTCGTCTTTGATCATCGACATCGGCAGGTTCTCCGGAGCGCGATGTTACTCGATAATCAGCGGTGAAGATGATCAGGAAAATGGCAGGCGCCGCGGCGTTGGTTTCGGCGGCGCTCCTCGTTTCGTGGCACGGCTTCTTCTTCTTCCGCGACAACTTCACCACGCACTATCCGATGAAGGTGATCTCCTCGGACGCGTTCCGTGGCGGGGAGATCCCGTGGTGGAACGTGCACGATTTCGGAGGTCAGCCGCTGGCCGGCAACCCGAACGCCCTCACGTTCTATCCCGACAACCTCCTCTATCTTTTCCTGCCGGCGCACGTCGCGTTCAATCTGCACTTCCTTCTGCATCTGGCCGCCGGATTCGCCGCCATGCGCGCGCTCTGCGCGGCGCGGACCGGGGATGCGCGGACCGCGACAGTGGCCGCGACGATCTGGACGCTCAGCGGCGCGGTCGTCTCGACGACGGCGTTCTACAACCTCGTCACCGCCGTGGCGCTGCTGCCGCTCGCCCTTCTGGCCGTGGAGCGGCGTTCCTGGCGTCTGCTCGGCTGCGCCTTCGGCCTCCTCCTTCTCGGCAGCGAGCCGACTACGACCCTCGGCACGGCTCTGGCCGTCGCGGTGGCCGCGGCCGGCCGGATCCGCTGGCAGTCCATCGCCGCCGCCGTGCTGCTGGCCCTCGCCATCGCGTCGCCGCAGATCGTCGCCTACTCCGAGATCGCCGGAGAGTTGGAGCGGTCGGTGCCGATGTCGGCCGGCGCAATGCTCGCCACTTCGCTCACGCCGTCCCGCGTGGCGGAGATCTTCCTCTGGCCTCTGCAGGGGTTTCTGAACGACGCCGGCGGTCTCCGCCAGCGGCTCTTCTCGACGATCTTCGTCGGGATCATCGCCATCCCGGCGCTCTGGACGCGGTCGCGCTACGTGATCATCGCCGCGGTCTGCCTGTTCTTCGCGCTCGGCGGGAACAATCCGCTGGTGGCGGCGGCGGTGAACACCCTGCCGGACCCGCTGCGGATCATCCGCTATCCGGAGAAGCTCGTCCTGCCGCTGACCGCCGCCCTGGTGGTATTGATCGCGCACTTCCTGGCGCGGACGCGATACCGGCGCACATGGAGCGTCATCGCCATCGCGCCGCTCGTCTGGACGACGGCGCGCGCGCTGCCGATCGACTGGTTCGATCCCTATCGCGTGCCGGAGAAGCCGCCGCTGCGCGTTCACTGGAATCCGACGATTCCGCCGGGACGCGTGCCGGCGCGGACCGAGTACCGGAGGCGTGCCGCCGCGCACGACTGGATGTTCGGCGCCGTGGCGAACCTCCGGTATGGGATCGGCCGTTCCCCCGACAACATGCACTCGCTTCTCAGCCGCGCCGTTGCGGAGCGTTTCGCCGCCGTGCCGCCTCCGCTGAAGGAGCGCTATCTCCGGATCGCCGGCTGCAACGTCCCCGATGCACTGCCGATGGCGGCTGTCGTCCCCTCGACGCTGCCGGCCGGGGGCATCGTCGACGCGATCCGTGCCGTGGAGGCGCCCGGGTTCGATGAGCACCGCGCCGCGGTGGCACCGATGGCACCCTTCCGCTCGGCGGCAGGAAGGGTGACGGGCTACGCCGAGGATGGGCAGACGATCCGCGTCGGCGTCGAGGCGGCGGGGCCGCTTCTCGTGCTGGTCAATCAGACGTTCTTCGAGGGGTGGACGGCGAGGTCGGCCGGCGTGGAGCTGGAGACGCTGCCGCTCAACGTCGACCGGCTCGGCGTCGTGGTGCCGGCCGGGACGCACGAGATCGTTCTCACGTTCGGACGGAGGCGCGCGGCGGTCGTGGTCTGCTGGGTCCTCTCGATGGTGCTGCTGCTCGGGTCAGCGTTTCCGCGCCTCGTCGAGAAACTCGATCGCCGCACCGGCGAGATAGAGCGACCCCCCCACGAAGACGGCGCGCACGTCTGAGCGGAGTGCGGCATCGAGAGCGGCTCGAGGGTCGGCGATCGGTCTCACCGGAATCCGCATCGCCTTCGCGATCGCGGCAAGCTCTCCCGCCGTCGCCGACCGCGGCGGATAGGGTTCGGTGGTGATGATCTCGTCGAACAGAGGGAAGAGGATCGCAGCCACCTCGTCGATGTTCTTGTCGGACATGATGCCGAAGACGAGTAGACGGGGAGAGGGGACGTGCGCCTTGATGAACGGCGCGACGGCGCGCGCGCCATGCGCGTTGTGGCAGCCGTCGACCCACACCTCCCTCCCCCGCACGTCGGCGCGCTCGAGCCGGCCGCGCCAGCGGGTCGCGGCGATCCCGCGCTCGATCACCTCCGGCGTGATGCGGGGATAGCGTCCGGCGAGCGCTTCCGCGGCGCGGATGGCGAGCGCGGTGTTGTCGCGCTGAAAATCGCCGGCCAGCGGCGGCCGCTCGCTTCCGTCGGGGCGCACCTCGAAAAACGGGCAGCCGAATTTCTCCGCGCGCCGTCGCAGGACGGAGACGACGGCGGGATCGTGGTTGCTGGTCAGGACGATCGCACCGCGGTGGATGACGCCCGCTTTTTCGGCGGCGATCTTCCGGATCGTGTCGCCGAGGTATTCGGTGTGGTCGAGGCCGACGGGAGTGATGAGGGCGGCGACGGGGCGGACGACATTCGTGGCATCGAGGCGGCCACCCATGCCGGCCTCCAGCACCACGACCTCACAGCGCATCCGCTCAAAGAGGATGAAGGCGAGGAGCGTCAGCGCTTCGAAGTACGTCGGGAGAATTCCGGCTTCGCCGGAGGCGTGCTGCAGCGAGGCGATGGCTCCGAGCAGAGACTCCTCGCTGACAGGCTGGCGTCCGATCATCCATCGTTCCCTGATGTCGAGGAGATGCGGCGAGGTGTAGATGCCGGTCCGGTATCCGGCGGCGTCGAGGATCGAGGCCAGCATCGTGGTGGTCGATCCTTTGCCGTTCGTGCCGGCGACGATGATCGAGTCGTAAGCGCGATGTGGATTGCCGAGGCCGCGGAGAATGGCCCGCATCCGCGACAGGCCGGGGCGGATGCCGCTCCCCTGAAGCGACTCGAGCCACTCCAGCGCGGTGTCATTCCGCGCGGAGCGAGGAATCCGGGTGGGTGGCGGGGCTCGACGTCTTCCCCGTCGGCGGCGCCCGCCCAGATCCCTCGCTGACGCTCGGGATGGCATTCACTGACCTCGAAAGAAGCGGAGAAAGCGGGCGATGGTCGGCTTCAGTTCCGCGCGCGGCGTGATGATGTCGACCATTCCGTGCTCGACGAGAAACTCGGCCCGCTGGAATCCTTCCGGGAGAGTCTGGCGGATCGTCTGCTCGATCACGCGCGGGCCCGCGAAACCGATCAGCGCCTTCGGCTCGGCGAGGTTCAAATCGCCGAGCATCGCGTACGAGGCGGTGACGCCGCCGGTGGTCGGATCGGTCAGCACGGAAATGAAGGGGAGACCGGCCTCGGAGAGCCGCGCCAGCGCGGCGGAGATCTTGGCCATCTGCATGAGGGAGAGGATCCCTTCCTGCATGCGCGCTCCGCCGGAGCAGGAAACGATGATCAGCGGCTGCTTTCTCTCGAGGCAGCGTTCGATGGCCTGCGTGATCTTCTCGCCGACGACGGATCCCATCGATCCTCCCATGAAGCTGTACTCCATGGAGCAGATGACGGTGCTGATCCCTTCGATCTTTCCCTCCGCGCAGAGGACGGCGTCGCCCGCCCCGACGCGCTGCTGGTAGACGCGCAGGCGGTCGCGGTAGCGCTTCGTGTCGCGGAACTCGAGCGGGTCTCCCGAACGGACGTCGGTGGCGAATTCCTTGTACTTGTCGTCGTCGAACAGCGTGGCAAATCGTTCCCGGGCATTGAGCCGGAAGTGATGGCCGCATTTGGTGCAGACGTTGAGGTTGGCCTCGACTTCCTTTCGGTAGATGACCTCCTTGCACTCCTCGCACTTGACCCAGAGCCCTTCCGGGATGGCGGTCTGTTTCTCCACCGCCTCCTTCGGCTTCTTCTCCTTGCGGAACCAGGCCATTGCCGCGCGACTCTACTCACTCGCTGCTGCGCTGGCAACCACGAGGCACATCAGCGTGGTGGCCATCACACGTTCCGCCGAAGTCTGGATCCACCAGAGCGGTTCCGCCTCGGTCAGGTAGAAGACGATCGAGTAGCCGATCGACGCCAGACCGCAGAGAAAGGGGAGCGCCGCGCGGCGAAAATTCTTCCCGGCGGCGAGCGGCGCCAGCGCCGCGATCCACGGCAGATACCAAATGCGATAGCTGACCTGCCACGCGGTCATGTAGAGCACGTAGCCGATGCGCTGCGGATGAAAACTTCTGCGCGCTCTGGTATAGCCGTCGAGAAGAGCGTGATGCTCGGCGAAGACGATCCATGAACCGAGCAGCGCGGCGGCCGGGACGGCCACGACGAGCGCGGTGCGGAACCGCTTCACGAGCAGCAGCGACAGCACGACGGAGATGACGAACGCCGTTCCCTCGACCTTCGTGAAGATCGCCCCGGCCAGGGCGATCGACGCGATGGTCACCGCGCCGCGGCCGCGGCCGAAGGTCAGCGCCGACAGAGCCACGATCTCGAAGAGCAGGAGGAATGGTTCCGCCCCACCCGCCGCACTGCCTGCGACGGCGGCGAAACCGGTCACCGCGAGGAGGAGCGTGGCGAACAGCGCCGACTTCCTCGCACCGATCACCGGCGCGGCGAATCCGCGGAATGCCAGTGCCGCGGCGGCAAGCAGCAGCGGCGCCGAGCAGACGGCTCCCCAGTACGAGAAGCCGCCGTGCAGCATCGCCGACGCCGCCCAGACGAGCGGCACGAGCGGCGGGTAGTCGGGGTGCATCAGATAGTGATGCGGCCAGCGGAGGAACTCGACGTCGATAGCGCGGGCGTGGAAGAAGTGCACCGACTTCGGTCCCCAGAAGAAGAGCAGATCGCCGATCGTCATCCGCGCCGTACCGGCGCCGTAGAGGAGAATCGCCGTCACGGCGCCGAAAGCCACGGCGGCTCCGCGCGGCCACCGCGGCGGATCGACGGCAGCACGAACCGCGGAGAGCGACGCGGCCGCGAGCGCGACGAGCGGAACGCCGAGCGTGGCGAACGACCAGCCGATTCCGAGCGCCGATTCGACATACATCACCAGGGCCACCACGACCAGCCCGACGGCCAGCGCGACGCTCACTCGGCCGGCGATGTCCATCGACCGCACTTCGTCGAGCCGCCACGCCAGGAGGCCGAGCGTTGCGAAGAGTACGAGCGACGACAGCGCCCAGACCATCGCGGTCACCGCTGCACCCGGTAGAGCCAGCCGTTCGGAAAGCCGGCCACGATTCCGTAGTGGGGATGGTCGAACGGCGTGCCGAGCGCCACGACGTACTCCGGGAGATCCGCGATGGCCCTGCCGCGATCGGCGGCGAAGGCCGGGAGCACGCGGTGATGCGGGAGAAGGTCCACCGCCGTGAGGTAATTGCCGTCGTCGAGCGCCTGGCCGGCGCGGGCGCGGACCACGGCGACGCTCGCTCCGCGCGGGATCAACGCCCTCGCTTCCGGCACGACCACCAGCGCGTCCTGCAGCGGGTGCGGTTCGGGGCCGGCATGCTCGAGCACCGTCCGCGCCGGCTGCAGGTACGGACCTCCGCGATCGGCGTAACGCGCAACGGTGGCCACGCACAGGAGACAGATCGCAGTCCAGGCGATGACCTCGCCGGCACCCTCGCGCGTCATCCGTTTCCACTCGCCATCTGTGAGGCCGCGGATTCTAACAACGGACGGGTATCATCCGCTCTCCATGGCCGAGGAGAAACGGGAGAAGTTGATCGCCTCGAACAAGAAAGCCTTCCACGACTACTTCGTCCTGCAGAAGGTGGAGGCGGGCCTGCAGCTGACGGGAACCGAGGTGAAGTCGCTCCGCGACGGCCGGGCCGAGCTGAAGGACAGCTACATCCTCTTCAAGAATGGGGAGGCCTTCCTCTTCGGCGCGCACATCGCGCCGTATACGCACGGCAACCTCCAGAACCACGATCCGGAACGGACGAGAAAGTTGCTGCTCCACCGGCGGGAGATCGAGAAGCTGCGGGCGCAGGTTGCCGAGAAGGGATTGACGGTCGTGCCGCTGCGGCTCTACTTCAAGGGGAGTCGCATCAAGGCGGAGATCGGCGTGGTGCGTGGGAAGAAGCAGTACGACAAGCGCGAAACGGAGAAGCGCCGTGAGGCCGACCGCGAAGCGGCGATGGCCATGAAAACGAGGCGGAACTGACAACGGC
>DATLFC010000093.1:0-6006 GCA_035525015.1 Thermoanaerobaculia bacterium
CGGATCGACGGCGTCGACGTCGAACAGCAGCTTCGTCGCCGCGAAGTCGGTGGCGGTCTTCTGCCGTGGCGGATCGATGTCGAGGAGCACGACTTCGGCGGGGTCGTGGCCGGCCGCGATCGTCCTGCGCGCGAGATCGAGAAACCGGTTGCGGTCGTATCCGGAGAACCAGCACGACCACTCGTGATCGAGACCCTCGAGCGAGTGCAGCGCATCGTTCCACGCATCGCGCTGCATGACCTGCAGCGCGGTGAGCGAGGGGAATCCCTGCAGCTCGATCAGTTTCGGGGCGAGCGCGCCGCCGGAGTCGCGCGTCACGGCGAAATCGACCTGCGCGAACGACGGCAGCGCGTCCATGCCCGGCGTGTCCCACCGCGGAGGAATGGCGCGCCGCATCTTCTCGAGACGCGCCGGATCGCTCAGTTGCTCGATGACCTCTCTGGCCGCGGCGGTGACGCGCTTCGCGAAGTCGTCGGGAAGGAAGACGGGCGATTCGGCCAGCCGGAACTCGAACTGCGCGTTGAGGCGCCCGGACAGGTCGCGCTGGTAGCGCGTGTAGAGCGCGTCGGAGTACTGCGCATTGAAGATCTTTCGGAAGCGCGGGTCCATTCGTCGGAGTGCGGTGGCTTGCCACCGCTTTCGGATTGCGGCAGCTTGCTGCCGCCGCCCTCGCGCTGCGGCAAGCCGCAGCGCCCAAAGCGGCGGCAAGCCGCCGCACTCCGAAACTACTTCTTCTTCAACTCGGTCAGCACGAGCTTGGCGACGGCCTTCAGCGTGTCGAAGACGCC
The DNA here is from genome assembly GCA_035525015.1 of Thermoanaerobaculia bacterium. Taxonomy (GTDB): domain Bacteria; phylum Acidobacteriota; class Thermoanaerobaculia; order Gp7-AA8; family Gp7-AA8; genus DATLEX01. The sequence continues at coordinate 789 of DATLFC010000093.1, forward strand.
GGTCCCGTTCATCGCCACCGCTTCGAACGTCGGCTCACCCTTCATGTTCAACTGCTCGTACATCTTCGCGGCAGGGATGGCCGTCGGCAGATCGCGCTTGTTGAGCTGCAGCACGTAGGGGATCGTCTTCAGCTCGTACCCCTGCTCCTTGAGGTTTCTGTCGAGATTTTGCAGCGACTCGAGATTCGCCTCCATCCGCGCTTCCTGCGAATCGGCGACGAAGATCACGCCGTCGACGCCCTTCAGGATCAGCTTCCGCGAGGCGTCGTAGAAGACCTGGCCGGGGACCGTGTAGAGATGAAAGCGGGTCTTGAATCCGCGGACCATGCCGAGGTCGAGGGGGAGGAAGTCGAAGAAAAGGGTGCGGTCGGTCTCGGTGGCCAGCGAGATCAGCTTCCCCTTCGCCTGCGGGTTCGTCTTGTCGTAGATCCACTGCAGATTGGTCGTCTTTCCGCAGAGCCCGGGACCGTAATAGACGATTTTGCAGTTGATCTCGCGCGCGGCGTAGTTGATGAAGGTCATCGGCTATTCGCTGAACAGGCTGTCGATGTCCTCATCGGTGATCTCAGCAAAAGGTGAATCGAATTTCGCCATCGATCCGCGCTCCGCTTCGGCCTTCTGGAGGAGCTGCTCGAACGTTCTTTCCAGCTCCTGCGACGCCTTCTTCACGCGCAGGCGGACCAGGCCGAGAGACGACTTCTCATCGAAGATCACCACGAGGATGACGCGCTGCGCCACGAGCGAGATGTGGATGTTGTCGCGTTCCCCCTCGTGAAAGAGGATCGAGAATTCTTTCTCGCCGATCAGCTTCGCCAGGCCGTCCGTGGCGGCCACGTTGCCGGCCGTCAGCGAGGCCAGCGACGTCGCGTCGACGCCCTTCATGTCGCCCTGTGCGGCGATCTGCTGGCCGTTTTTATCGACCAGAAAAACGAGTTTCGCGTTGGAGTCGACCTGCAGACGGTGGAGCGTGTCCTTGATCTGCTGGTACTCCTCCTCGTACATCACGAGATCAGGAGTCGCCATTCTTTAGCACCATTTTGCCCGGGAGTAGGGACGGGTATGTATAACATAAAAGGCCTCGGGCCTCGGGGCTCAGGCCTCGGAGAAAAATCGTGGTGACGCTCCACCGAGGCCCGAGGCCCGAGGCCTCAGATTTCACGCCTGCCTTCGAGGGCTTTGGCCATCGTCACGTGATCCGCGTACTCGAGATCCCCGCCGACCGGGAGGCCGAACGCCAGGCGGGTCGTCTTCACGTTCGCCGCGCGGAGCTGCTGCGCGATGTAGGAGGCGGTGGCCTCTCCTTCCACGTTCGGGTTCGTCGCCACGATCACCTCGTGGATCCGGCCGGACTGCACCCGCTCGAGGAGGCCGGCCACGTCGATATCCTGCGGGCCGACGCCCTTGAGCGGCGACAGCGCGCCGAGGAGGACGTGGTAGATGCCTTTGAAATCGCGGGTCTGCTCGATGGTGGGGATGTTGAACGCTTCCTCGACCACGCAGATCACGCCCGGGTCGCGGCGCGGGTCGGAGCAGATCGCGCAGGGGTCGATGTCCGTCAGGTTGTTGCAGGTCGAGCAGCGGATGATCTTCGCCTTCACGTCGAGGATGGCCTGCGCCAGCGCTTCCGCTTCCCCCGCCGGCCGCTTCAACAGGTAGTAGGCGACGCGGGACGCGCTCTTGCCGCCGATCCCCGGCAGCTTCGACAGCTCGTTGATCAGATGGGCGAGCGGCGGCGCGGTCATCAGAAGCCGGGCATCTTCATGCCCGGCGGCAGCATCGATCCGAGCTGATTCTGCATCGCCTCGTCCACCTTGCGGGCCGCTTCGTTCACCGCGGCCTTGACGAGATCCTGGAGCATCTCCACGTCATTCGGATCGACGGCTTCCTTGTCGATTTCGATCGACAGGAGCTCCTTGCTGCCGGTCATCCTGGCCTTGACCATGCCGCCGCCGGCTGTGCCTTCGACCTCGATCGACGCCATCTGCTGCTGCATCTGTTCCTGCATCTGCTGCGCCTGCTTCATCAGCTGCTTGATGTTCATCGCTTCTCCTTGACGACCTCGCCGCCGAGATGTTTCGCGAAGGCCTGCACGACGGGATCATCGCGCAAGGGCGCCGCCGCTTTGTCTTCCGCGCGGCGCCCTCCACCCTGCGACTGCGCGGCGATCTCGATCTCGACGTTCGTCGCGGCGCCGTAGGTCTCGGCCGCAACCTGTTCGAGCGACGGCTTCGCGTCGATGAGCGGTTGTGCAAGATGCGGGTCATCGAACACGAGGACGAGCCGGTCGTCCGTTTTGCGGATGCTCTTCGCGCCGGCCAGGTATCCGCCGAGCAGCGGCCGGGCTTTCTTCAGTTGATCGACGAACTCCTGAGGGTCGTCATTGATTTTCGGCTCTCGGCTCTCGGCTCTCGGTTCTCGGGAGGGCCTGGGCTTCTGCGTCCCGAGAGCCTGCTCGACAGCGCGCAGGCGGGGAAAGGTCGCCGCCTTGAGCAATGCGATCTCGACTGCCAGCCTCTGGTGGTCGGTCTCCTTCACCGTCTCGTCGTCGCGGAGGAGGAGGTTCGCGACGCGCAGCAGCTCGCTGTAGGAAAACTTCTCGGCGGCGGTGCGGATCATCACGAGGTCTTCCGGGGACGCGCCGAGCGCCGCATCGCTCGCGCCGCCTGCGATCAGCAGGAGGTTGCGGACGAAGTTCAGCAGGTCGCGGTAAAGCATCTTGAAATCGCGACCGGTCGACGACGCCTCCTCGATTGCCTGCAGAATCGCGGCATGATCGCCCTCGGCGATCAGCGCGACGACGCGCGCGAAGAAGGCGGTCTCGGAGAGCCCCAGGACCGTGGCCACGTCGGTGGCGGCGATGCTGCGGCCGCTGAAGGCGATGACCTGGTCGAGAAGCGACAGCGAATCGCGGACGCTTCCCTCGCCGCGGCGGGCGATGATCTCGATGGCGTCGCGGTCGGCGGAGATCCCTTCCTCTTTCGCGATCGAGGCGAGCTGCGTCATCAGCTCCTCGAGCGTGATCTTGCGGAGGAGGAACTTCTGTACGCGGGAGATGATCGTCGGCGGGACCTTGTGGATCTCCGTCGTGGCGAACATGAAGATGACGTGCGGCGGCGGCTCCTCGAGGATCTTCAACAGCGCGTTCCAGGCGCCGGCCGAAAGCATGTGTGCCTCGTCGATGATGAAGATGCGGTAACGGTCGCGCGCCGGCTGGAACTGCGTGACCTCGCGGAGGTCACGGATGTTGTCGACGCCGGTGTAGGTCGCGGCGTCGATCTCCCGCACGTCGAGATCGATCCCTTCGGTGATCTCGCGGCAGGCCGAGCACTCGTTGCACGGCTCGACGGTCGGCCCCTTGACGCAGTTGAGCGCCTTGGCCAGGATGCGCGCCGTGGTGGTCTTGCCGATGCCGCGGACCCCGGAGAAGAGATAGGCGTGATGGATGCGGCTCTGCTCGATCGCGTTCTGCAGGGTCCGGACGAGCGTCTGCTGGCCGATGATGTCCGCAAACGTCTGCGGGCGGTACTTGCGGGCAAGAGCTTGATAAGCCATGTGAATTGAGAATTGAGAATTGAGAATGAAGAATTGAGAAGTGAGGTGGCGCGCTTCGCGCGCGCTTTCTCAATTCTCAATTCTCAATTCTCAATTTTGCAAGTCCGCTCGGAAGAGCCCAGGTTGACTGCGGCACACAGGTTGAGCACCTTAACGCTGCTTCCTTCCGGATCTGACGTGGTTCGGTGCGCCTGCTGCACAGGACCCGGGCTCCCCCGAGCGGGCTTGACGCTCGCGCGTGGTCGATGGCGGAGAGAGTGGGATTCGAACCCACGGTACGGGTTAACGTACACACGCTTTCCAAGCGTGCGCCTTAAGCCACTCGGCCATCTCTCCCTATTCGTTCAAAGAATCTGAATTGAGAATTGAGAATGAAGAATTGAGAATGGAAAATATACCGATTAATCATTCTCAATTCTCAATTCTCAATTCGCGCCTGGCTCACGCTGGCGGAGAGGGAGGGATTCGAACCCTCGATACCGGTAAAGGTATAACGGTTTTCGAGACCGCCGCATTCAGCCACTCTGCCACCTCTCCGTTCGTTCGCGCTCGCGCAGCTGGCGGAAGAAACGCTGCAGAAGCTCGCGGGCCCGCTCCTCCTCGAATCCGCCGATCACCTCCAGGCGGTGATTCAGCCGGGGATCCTGCACGAGGTTGCCGAGCGAGCCGCAGAAGCCGCCCTTCGGATCGGCCGCGCCGTAGATGAGGCGCTCCACGCGGGCGTTCACGAGGGCCCCGGCGCACATCGCGCACGGCTCGAGCGTGACCACCATCGTCGTCCCCTCGAGCCGCCAGTCGCCGATCGCCTGCGCCGCCTCGCGGATCGCGTAGATCTCGGCGTGGCCGAGAGGGTCGCCCGACTCGCGGCGGTTCCGGCCGCGGCCGATGATCTTCCCCTCGCGATCGACGACCACCGCGCCGACCGGCGTCTCCCCCGCCGCTGCCGCTTCTTCTGCAAGCGCGAGTGCTTCTTCCATCCACTGCGCCTGACTCATCTGTCAAAGATTACAACGGCGGGCTCGGTGGCCCGCCGTCGGTTCTGATTCCGGTTGGTGCACCCACGAGGACTCGAACCTCGAACCTTCTGATCCGTAGTCAGATGCTCTATCCAATTAAGCTATGGGTGCGAGCACAGCGAGTTAACCGCCTGCCGTTGCCGTGAATTCCGTGAAAACCACCCCGCGGCAGGGGGGCGGATTCTACCCGATTTCTCTGCGGCACGACCATCGCAATTCGGTGTTCCCGGAACCACCAGTTGCGGTAGACTTGTCCTTCCCAGGACGCGAAATCAACAGCTTCACGGCGCTCACGGCTGGCTACTGCCTACCCACCCTTCCCCAGCCAACCGTGGCGCCGTGAACCTTTTTGACAATGGACCTCAACGACAAGAAGGCCAGATTTTTCGCGCAGCGGATGCACACCCCCGACGATGAGGCGCACGCGGCGGCGCGCGAGGCGCTGCGGCAGGCCTCGAAGGCTCTCATCCCTCTTCATCGCGCGCTGATCGAGGCCACGCGATCCGATTACTCGTTCGCCTACGGTCCGGTCGACCAGCCGACGCAGGTCTTCCGCCTGGTGAGCGAGCATCCCTTCTTCGCATGGTTGAGACCGGTCACGGCGCTCATCGTCGACATCGATGAGCTGGCCAGCCGCGACTTCGAGCTCG
>DATLFC010000097.1:0-6136 GCA_035525015.1 Thermoanaerobaculia bacterium
GGCGGTGTCGTACGTAGGATGAAAACCCCACCAGAATCGCCGCACGCCGCTCATGAAATAGCCGGTCGTCAGCATCACCATGCCGAACTGCGCGGCGACGAGCCAGCCGGCAGCCGAAACGATCCGGCGATGGCTGGCGCCAGGGAGGATGCTGACCACGAACTGGTAGGCGGCCGGCGCCACGAAGGCGAGGGAAACGAAACCGGCCGTTGCCCACATCAGCGCGGTCCGCTCCTCGACGGCGGAGAACAGGAAGGCGCACGCCGTCTGCCACGCCGCCGCCGCGACCGCCAGGATGAACATGGCCACGCTCGTCCTCGAGAAGCGGGTCAGCAGGATCCCGATCGCGAGGAGCATCACCAGCGCCGCCGAGACTGCGGGAGGAATGGCGAAGGGGGAGAACTGGTACACCGGCATTTGTCGCGTAGATCCGCGGCTATTCTCGTCCAGAAGCAGCCAAAAAAAACGACGGAGAGACAAAAGGGAGCACGTTACCGTGCTCCCTCTGTCTCCCCGGCACGAGGCGGCCGTGGCGCCGGCCGCCTAACGCCGCCAGATGTTCAGCGCGGCATCGTCGAGCAGGAACCAGGTGGGAGGACCCTGTTTCTGAATGCCGGTGAAGGAGACGCGGACTGTCGCGCCGCGATGGCGCGTGACGTCGAAGGTTCGCTTTGCCCAGGTCGGATTCGCGTCGAGATTGCTGAATGTTCCGAGGGTCTCGAGCAGCATTCCGTTCTGGTCGCGGATCTCGACGTGAAGAACATCGGCCACCACCGGCTTCTTGTTCTTCGTCACGATCCAGAGGTGGATGCTCAGCTCCGCGCGGCGCACGCTGTCCGGGATGGTCAGCACCTCCGACATGAGATTGAAGGAGCGGGCCGGCCCTCCGATCGCGGCATGACCGTTTCCGCTGCGGGGTGAATAGTTCAGCTGGTTGTACAGGTCGCCGGACTCGTCAGTGAAGCCGGTGCATCCCGCGGGATTGATGACCGTGCAGACGTCCGAGGCCCAGAAGGTTGTGCCGTGCTCGAAGCCGGGGTCGGCAAGAAGCTGCTCGTCGCTCTGTCCGTCATCGTCGACCGATTCGAGCTGCGAGTAGAGGAGGCGGTTCGGCGACGCATCATCGAGGCCGCCGACCACGTCGACGGTGGCTTGCGAGACGAGCGCGTGGGCCACGGTGTCGGGTCTGGCCTCGGGATATTTACCGAGCCAGACGGCGGCCACGCCGGCCGCGATCGGCGCCGCGGCGGAGGTGCCGCTGGTCACGGCCGTCGACGTCGGACTCGCATGCCATGCGGAAAGGATGTGCGTCCCGGGGGCGAAGAGATCGACGCAGGAGCCGTAGTTGGAGAAGGCGGCCCGCTGGTCCGTCTCAGTCGTCGCTCCGACGGTGATAGCGGCCGGTACCCGCGCCGGCGAAGTCCGGCATGCATCTTCATTGAAGTTGCCGGCGGCGACGACCGTGGTCACTCCGGCGGCAATCACCGTGTTGACCTGGGTGTCGAGTGCCGAGGAGCTGCTCCCTCCCAGACTCATGTTGACCACCGCGGGGCCGGGTGACAGCGTCTGCTGCTCGAGCACCCAGTCGAGGCCGGCGAGCAGCGTCGACAGTGTGCCGGAACCGTTGCAGTCGAGAACGCGCACCGGAACGAGGGTGGCCTCGGTGGCGGTCCCGAACTTCGTTCCCCCCACCAGCGCCGCCACGTGCGTCCCGTGACCGTTGCAATCCGTGCTGTCACCACCGTCGGAGAGAGCGTTGAACCCGGCGGTGACCCTGCCGCCGAAGTCGGCGTGTCCGGCTGCGATGCCGGTATCGACCACGTACACGGTCACGCCGGCTCCGGTTCCGCTGCTGACGTAGCTGCCATTCAATGGGAGGAACCGCTGATCGATCCGGTCCAGGGCCCATGACGCCGTGGCGATGGAAATCGTCGCATCCTCTTCGATGAACTGGACGCGCGAGTCTTTCGCGAGCATCCGGGCGTCGTCGTCGCTGATCTCGACCGCGAGCCCCTTGACCCCGCGCTCGTACAGATGACGTATTTGCGCACCTTTGAGATTGCGGACTTTGTTCGCAACCGTAGCCGTATCGGCGCTCGCTTCGAGCACCACGATGTATCGACCTGCAATGCCTCGTTCGCTGCGACGGACATTGCCATCGCCACTGTAAGCGGCCGAAGCCACAAGGGCGATTCCTGCGAACAACATTACCGTTCTTCTCATCGTGGCGGGATTCTACGCCCCTACAATGCGCAATTCAACGTGTGCAATCTGTGTCGTCCATTACGCGTGCGTTACATCGTCATTTTCCATATCTCAAATATACCGGACGGTCCATAATGGCTATACCGGATGGGATGCAGCCGCCTATATCGAAGGGTATACCCGCGCTATGACATTGAGCTCATAATGGATATACAAAGCCCCGTACAATGCATTTTGTAAGATCCATCACAGAATCGTTTGCTTTGACAGTCGCAATCGACGCGACTACCATGGCCGCTCATACAGTGCAATGAGACTCACAATCCGCCGGGTCACCCTTCTATTGATACTGACCGCCTGGGCCAGTAACGCTTTCCCCCTCGATCCGTTGCTCTCTCTCGACCAGAACGTCGTCCGCACGTGGGGCGTCGACCAGGGACTGCCGCAGGGCACGGTCTACGCGCTCACCCAGACGGCGGATGGCTACATCTGGGCGGCCACGCAGGAAGGGTTCGTTCGCTTCGACGGGACCTCCTTCCTCACCTTCGACAAAGCAAAGTCGCCGCAGATCCACCACAACATGACCCTGGCCCTGCTGGCGGCGCGCGACGGCAGCCTCTACGCGGCCACGAACGGCGGCGGCGTCGTGCACAAGCAGGGGCGGCGCATCCGCTCGTACGGCGTGGCCGACGGCCTGCCGAGCGATTCCGCCACCGCTCTCCTCGAATCAGGCGACGGGACGATCTGGATCGGAACGCAGCGCGGTCTCGCTTCCCGGCAGCCCGACGGCCGCATCGTGACGATTGCCGGCTCCGAAGGCCCCTCCCCGGTCACCGTCACGACGCTCGGGGAAGACTGGTCCGGCCAGCTCTGGATCGGCACCACCCACGGACTGGCCACCCTGAAGGGCGGGCGGCTCGTGCGGCATATCGCCGACGGCTTCCCGGCCGCGCAGATTCTCGCCATCCGCATGACCCGCGATGGGAGCGTGTGGATCGGCACGCGCGGCAGCGGGCTTCTTCGTTATCGCTCGGGTCAGCTCCGCACCTACACGTCCGCGGATGGTCTGCCGTCGGCGAACGTCAGCGCCATTTACGAGGACAGCCAGGGCACGCTGTGGATCGGCACCCTCGATCACGGCATCGGGCGCTTCCGCGACGAACGATTCGATTTCCGCTCCGACTCGATCGGCATCGGCAGCAAGGCCGTGTCGTCCATCGTCGAGGACCGCGAAGGCAACCTCTGGATCGGTTCGGCGCAGGGGCTGACCCGGATCGCCGAAGGAAGCGTGATCTCCTTCACCGCGGCGCACGGGCTGCTCGCGGAAAAAGTACGTACGGTCACTGCCGATCCCGACGGCAGGCTCTGGATCGGTACGGCGAAGGGCCTTCAAACGCTCGACGGAAGCCATCACCACGGGAAGGGCAACGGCCTGTCGAGCGACCTGGTCCTGTCGGCCTGGAGCGCACGCGACGGCAGCCTCTGGGTTGGCACGTTCGACGCCGGGCTGCATCGCATCGCCGACGGAAAGACCACGACCTACGACACGAACAATGGCCTCAACAGCAACATGGTGCTGGCGCTGTACGAAGGCCGCGGCGGCGTCATGTGGGTCGGTACGGCCCGGGGACTCCAGCGCATCGTGAATGGTGCGCTTGCCGGGGACAGATTCCGGTTGTCGGGGGAGGCCGTCGGCGTCATTCAGGAGGACCGCACCGGCGCGCTCTGGGTGGGGACCCAGGATGGAGGGCTCAACCGCGTCAGCGCCGGATCCGTGACCTCCTTCACCAAGGGCAACGGCCTGGCGAGCGATCTGGTTCTCGCTCTTCATCAGGACAGCGCCGGTTCGCTCTGGGTCGGGACCGCCGGCGGGGGCCTGAGCCGCTACAAAGACGATCGATGGACGACCATCACCACCCGTGAAGGGCTCTTCGACGACAGCGTCTTCTCCATTCTCGAAGACGACAGCGGCTATCTCTGGATGAGCTGCAACAAGGGAATCTTCCGCGTCTCCCGGCAGCAGCTCGACGACTTCGCGGAGGGGCTGCAGCCGAAGGTCACCAGCATCGCCTACGGGAAAGCGGACGGCATGCAGAGCCGCGAGTGCATCGGCGGCACGCAGCCAGTGGCGTGGAAGACGAGCGACGGGAAGCTCTGGTTCGCCACGGTCAAGGGCGTGGCGATGATCGATCCGAATCAGGCGCGCACCGCGGCCGCACCGCCGGTGATCATCCAGGACATCTTCGCCGACCGCAACCGGATGGATCCGGCCGGCCCTCTCACGCTCGCTGCAGGAACGAAGAGTCTCGAGTTCCGCTACACCGGCATCAACCTCGCCGCACCGGAGAAAATCCGTTATCAATACAGGCTCGAGGGATTCGACCGGGAGTGGATCGACGCCGGGACCCGGCGGCAGGCCTCTTACACGAACCTTCCCCCCGGCTCCTATCGCTTCCAGGTCCGCGCCGCCACGGACGACGGGCCGTGGAGCACCGAAACCACGGCCTTCGAGCAGCGCGCTTTCTTCTACCAGACTCCCTGGTTCCTGACGCTTTCCGCCCTCCTGGCCGTCGGCTCGATCGCCGGCGCGCACCGCACCCGCGTGAAGGTGGTTCGCGCGTCGGCCGAGCGATTCAAGCAGCTGTTCGATCGCAACCCGGCCGGCGAGTACCGCGCCAACGCCGCCGGCGGAATCCTCGACTGCAACGACGCCTGCGCCAGATTGTTCGGCTTCGCCTCCCGGGCCGAGCTGATGGCGCACGGAATCGCCGGCCTGCACGGCTCCGACACGGAGTGGCAGACGACGCTGGCCCGCCTGCGCGAGCAGGGATCGCTGGCCAGCTTCGAGATCGCGCTGCACCGCATCGACGACACGCAGATCTGGGTGCTGATGAACGCCAGCATGACCAGCGACGGCAACGGGAACCCGGTCATCGCGGCCACGCTGGTCGACATCAGCGAGCGGAAGCGGGCCGAGGAAGAGGTCCGGTACAGGGCCCACCACGACGTCCTCACCGGGCTGCCGAACAGGGCCTTGTTCAAGGACCGGCTGACGATCGCGCTCAACTACGCGCATCGCGCGGGCAACCAGCTGGCCGTGCTCTGCCTCGACCTCGACCGGTTCAACGTCGTCAACGAGGCCTTCGGCCGCGAGGGTGGAGACGAGCTTCTGCGACAGGCCGCCGAAAAGCTGAAGGCCTGCGTCCGCGAGGAAGACTCGGTGGCGCGCGTCGGCGATGACGAGTTCACGCTGCTGATCATGAAACCGACCAATGTGAGCGACGTGACCGCGGTGGCGCGCAAGATCCTTCAGACCGTGGCGCAGCCGATGTCGGTCGAGGGCCACGAGTTCAACATCACCACCAGTATCGGCATCGCCTTCTTCCCGCAGGACGGCGGCGATGCGGAGTCACTCCTGAAGAACGCCGACAGCGCGCTGTACCAGGCGAAAGCGGCCGGACGGAACAGCTTCCATCTCTGCTCGCCGTTCCTGGCGCGCAAGGCCGCCGAGCGTCTCTCGCTCGAGACGGCTCTGCACCAGGCGCTCGAGCGCCACGAGTTCGTCCTTCACTACCAGCCGCAGCTCGATCTGCGAACGCAGGCCGTCACCGGGATGGAAGCGCTCATCCGATGGGATCGCGGCGGCAAGAACATGCTCCGCCCCGCGGAGTTCATCGGCGTGGCCGAAGACACGCGGCTGATCCTGCCGATCGGCGAATGGGCCATCGAAGAGGCCTGCCGTCAGGGACAGGCCTGGTTCAACGAAGGGGCGGCCATGAAGATCGCCGTCAACGTCTCCGCCCGTCAGTTCCAGCAGCCGAACGTCGTCTCGATGATCCGGGACGCCATCGAGCGCTCCGGCTTCGATCCCCACTTCCTCGAGATCGAGATCACCGAAACGACGGCCATGGAGAATCCCGATATGACCGCC
>DATLFC010000125.1:0-18893 GCA_035525015.1 Thermoanaerobaculia bacterium
CCGCCCATGACGGTCCGCGCCAGCGGGAAGTAGAACAGGCCGCTGACCGACGAGCCGCCGATCGCCAGCGGGACCAGGCCGATGACGGTCGTCGAGGCCGTCATCAGGATGGCCCGGAGACGGTCGCGTCCCGCCTGCAGCACCGATTCCTCACGCGACAGTCCTTCCTTCCGCAGCTGGTTCATGTGATCGAGCAGCACGATGCCGTTGTTCACCACGATGCCCATCAGGATCAGCAGGCCGATCTGCGCCATCAGGTTGAACGGCGTCCGCGTCGCCGCCAGGAACCAGACCGTCCCCGGCAGCGCGAACGGAATGGAGAAGAGAATCGCGAACGGCTGAGCCAGCGACTCGAACAGCGAGGCCATGACGATGTAGACCAGCGCCAGCGCCAGGAGCATGTTGATCATCATCTCCTGTCCCTGCGACTCCTGCTCGATGATCCGGTCGTCCCACGACCAGGAGTAGCCGGGCGGCATCTCGAACGCGTCCATCAGCCCGGTGATCTCCTTCCGGACCTTGTCCCAATCCTTCCCATCGTACGTGGCCCGCACCGCGACGCGCACCTTCCGGTCCTCCCGGCGGATCGACTCGGCCCGCCGGACCATCTCGAACGAAGCGACGTCGCCGAGGAGAAGGTCCTTGCCGGTGCCGGTCCGGATCTGCAGCTTCTTCAGATCGTCGAGGTTGGTGCGGTCCTCCATCCGGAGGGCCAGCCACGTCTCCACCTCGTGCTCGCCGGCGTTGAAGCGCCGCAGGCGCATGCCGCCGAGCGTGAACGAGAAGATGTCGGAGATGTCCTGCGCCGTGAGACCGAGCCGCTGCGCCTTGGCGCGATCGATCCTCACCTGGTACTCCTGACGACCGCGCGACAGCCCGGTATTAATGTCCTCGATCCCGTCGATCGTATCGAGCCGCCTCTCGGCCTCCTCGGCCAGCCCCTGCAGCACGGCGCTGTCCTGCCCGAAGAACTTCACGGCGAACGACCGGCTCCCGCCGCCCTCCTCCGATTCCTCGCGGAAGAAGAGGCGGACGCCGGCGATCTCCGGCAGATCCTTGCGGATCTTCTTCCGGAGCTCGGCCAGATCGTCATCGCCGATGCCGGCTCTGGCCAGCGTGATCGTTGTCGCCGCATTATTGTCGCGGTAAAAGCTGTACAGCCCCTTGATGCCGAATTCCTCGGCGCGGCTGTTGAGGAACGCTTCGACCTGATTGACGGCCTGCTCGCTCCGCGACTTGTAGGTAAAGTCCTTGAACTCGTACTCGACGCGGATGCGCTCGTTCGTGTTGGCGGAGAACATGCCGGTCTTCACCAGCCCGGTGGCGAAGGGGACGATGGCCAGCACGATGACCCCGATGATGATGAAGAACGTCTTCACCCTGTGCGTCAGCGTCCAGGCCAGCATCCGCACATAGCGCTCTTCCATCCATTCGATGATGCGATTCGGCTTCGGCTCCTTGTGCTTGAGGAAGTGCGCCGACATCAGCGGGATGAGCGTCAGCGACGACACCAGCGAGCAGATGAGCGCCAGGGAGATGGCCACGCCCACTTCGCCGAGCCAGACCGTGAGGCCGCTCTTCCCGCCGACGATCAGCGGCAGGAAGACGATCAGCGAGGTCATCGTCGACGCCATCACGGCCATGGCCACGGAGCTGGCCCCTTCCAGCGCCGCCTTCTTCGCATCGGGCTGGACGCGCTGCCGGCGGTCGATCGACTCCAGCACGACGATGGCGTTGTCGACCAGCATCCCCACCCCGAGCATCAATCCCATCATGGAGAGGATGTTCAGCGTCTTCCCCATGAAGTACATGACGCCGCACGCGGCGATGATCGAGAAGGGGATGGAGAGCGCCACGATGGTCGTCGACTGCAGCCGGCGCAGGAAGAAGTAGAGGATGGCGATGGCCATCAGGCCGCCGAGCGAGCCGGCCTGCGTCAGCCCGTTCACGCCGTTGGTGATCTCCGCCGCCTGGTCGTCCCAGGTGAAGAGCTTGATGCCCTGCAGCAGCGGATCGGTGGCGATGTCCTCGTTGATCACCTTCATCGCCGCGTGGACGACTTCCACCGTGTTGGCGGTCGATTCCTTGAAGACGAGCAGCGCCACGGCGTACTTGCCGTCGAGGTGCCGGCCGTACTCCATCGGCGGCTCCTCGTAATTCACCGTGGCGATGTCGCCGAGGCGGAGGCCGCGGCCGTTGACGGGCATGTTCTTGAACTCGTCGACCGACTGGAAGGAGCCGAGGGCGCGAACGGTGTAGCGTATGCCGCGGTCGTTGACCTGCCCCAGCACCATGTTCGAGGAGGCGCCCTGCATCCGCGTGATGAGCGCCGCGACGTCGACGTTGTGCTGCTTGATCTTGTCGAGCTCGAGGTCGATGAAGATCTCCCGCGGCGCCACGCCGTCGAGCGTGACACGCGCCACGCCGGGAACGCGGCGCAGCCGGTTCAGGACCCGCGCCTCGATCAGGTCGTAGTTCTTCGAGAGGTCGACCCCCTCGGCCGCGATGCGCGCTTCGATGACCGGAATGTCGTTCGTGTTGAACGAGAAGATCAGGACCTGGCCGATCCCGGCCGGCAGCGACGGTTTGATCTGGTCGATCTTCTCACTGACCTGCATCCGGATGATGTCGAGGTCCTGCCCCCACTCGAACTGCATGAAGACTTCCGCGCTGTCGGCGTTCGAGGTCGAGTGGAGCTTCTTGATGCCGGAGAGCGTGGAAAGCGCCTCCTCCACCGGCTTGGAGATTTCCTTCTCGATCTGCCAGGGGTTCGAGTTCGGATACGGAATCTGCACGCCGATGAACGGCGCGTCCACCTCCGGCAGAAACGCCAGCCGCATGCGCGACAGCGCGATGCCGGCGATGATCAGCACGCAGATCAGCCCCATGATCGTGGTGATGGGGCGGCGGACGGCGAGAGTCGGAAGGCTCATGGCTCAGGCAGGAGATCCCTCGCCCTCCGCGGGGCTCGGGATGACACGGGGCACGGGGCTCGGGATGAGGTCCTTGTCGGCTTCGTAGACCTTCCGGTCGAGGAGCGAGTAGACGATGGGGATGACGATCAGCGTCAGGCCGGTCGCCACCGTGAGGCCGCCGATGACGGTGATGGCCAGCGGAGCGCGGAGCTCGGCGCCCTCGCCGAGGCCGATCGCCATCGGCATCAGGCCGAAAATCGTGGTCATGGAGGTCATCAGAATGGGACGCATGCGCTGCCGGCCAGCCTCGACCAGCGCGTCTTCCTTCCGCAGGCCCTTCTGCCGCAGCTGATTCACGGCGTCGATGAGCACGATGGCGTTGTTCACGACGATGCCGGCGAGCATGACGATGCCGATCATCGCCACGACGCTGATCGACCGCCCCGTCACGGCCAGCGCGATGACGACGCCGATCAGTCCCAGCGGCAGCGTGAAGATGATGACGAAGGGATGGAGGAACGACTCGAACTGCGAAGCCATCACCAGATAGACGAGGAAGATGGCCAGGGCCATGGCCAGCATCAGCGAGCGCATGGAGCGCTGCATCTCTTCCTCCTGTCCGCTGAGCGTCGCCACGACGGTCGCGGGAAGGGGGGTCGAGCGAAGCATCGCGCGGACGTCCGCCGCCACTGCCCCCATGTCGCGGCCATCGAGACTGCCGGAGATGACGGCCGCGCGCTTCTGTCCGATGCGCCGGATCTCGCTGGGACCGGCGACCATCTGGATGTCGGCCACGGAGCTGAGGAAGATCGGCCGGTTCTCCCTGTGGCCGACGATCATCTGGCGGATGTCGCCGACGGTGCCCTCGCCGACTTCGACGGCGCGGACGACGATGTCGATCTCGCGATCACCCTGCGTGAACCGCGTGGCCACGCTTCCCTGAATCTTGTTCCGGACCGTGGACGCCACCTGCGAGAGGTCGAGGCCGAGCTGCGCGAGCTGCGCGCGGTTGAACGTGACCTGGACTTCCGGGTTGCCGAGCTCCGCCGACGTTTTCACATCCACGAGCCCCGGCACCTGTTCGGCGCGGGCGCGCAGCGTTTCGGCCGCGCCTTGCAGCTCGTCCAGATTGTCGCTGTAGACCTCGACCTCGATCGGAGTGCGGAACGTGAAGTAGGTCGGACGCTCGAACTCGAAGCGGGCCATGTTCGAAGCTTCCAGCCGCTGGCGGATCGACGCGATGACCTCCGCTTCCTGCTCGGGCGTCGCGTCAGGCTTCATCTGCACCTGAATCCGTGCGCTGTTCTCCCCTTCCGTTCCCGTGTTCGCGAGCGACAGACCGGCCCCGCCGACGATGGCCGAGTGCGCGGCGACGTGTGGATGGTTCTCCAGCACCGTCATGACTCCGGCGATGTAGCGGTCCGTCGACTGGAGCGGCGTCCCCTCCGGGAGCTGTACCTGGAAGTGGAACTCGCCCTGCGTGAACGACGGAATCAGATCGAGCCCGAGCCGCGGGACGAGCGCCAGCGCGAATGCGAAGAGCACGGCCACGACGCCGAGGACGAGGAGCCGGGAGCGGAGCGACCAGCGAAGCAGCCGCGGGTAGAGCTCCATCAGCGAGCCGAGCACGGCGTCGAACGCTTTCGCGATCGGACGGACAGCCCAGGCGATCGCAGCGTATGCCTTTCCGGCACCCAGCCGGATCCAGAAGATCAGCTTCGCCGGCGCCTTCGTGAAGACGGCCCGGAAGACGCGGCGGACGCGGCCACCCTTTTCCGCGATCGCTTCGGCCGGGGCGCCTGAGCGCGTGCGGCCCATCAGCGCGGCCATCATCGGGATGAGAGTCAGCGAGACGGCCAGCGAGGCGATGAGCGAGAACGAGACCGTCAGGGCCTGATCCCTGAACAGCTGCGCGGCGATGCCTTCGAGAAAGACGACCGGCAGGAAAACGGCCACGGTGGTGAGCGTCGAGGCGACGACGGCCATCCCCACTTCGGCAGCGCCGTCTCTGGCCGCGTTGAAGGAGGTCTCCCCCCGCTCCCGTTTCTTGAAGATCGATTCGAGGACGACGATGGCATTGTCGACGAGCATGCCGACCCCGAGCGCGAGCCCTCCGAGCGACATGATGTTGAGCGTCGTGCCGGTGCGGTACATCAGGAAGAACGTGGCGATGATGGAGATGGGAATCGAGACGCCGACGATGATCGTGCTGCGCAGGTCCTTGAGGAACAGGAGGAGCACGAGAATGGCGATGAGACCGCCGAGGAGCGCGTTGCTCAGGACCTCGTCGATCGAGGCCCGGATGAAGCGCGACTGATCGACGCCCGTAACGACCTCGATCCCCTGTGGAAGCTCGCTCTTCACCCGCTCGAGGCGTCCCTGCAGGGCCCGGGCGACGGAGACGATGTTGGCGTCGCCTTCCTTGTAGATGGCCAGCTCGACGGCTTCCTGGCCGCCGAACCGGGAGATGACCTCGCGCTGCTTGTGGCCGCGCACGACCTGGGCGATATCGGCCATGGTCACGTTGCGGCCCTCGCGCGTCAGGATGACGGTCTCCGTGATGTCACGCAGCCCCTCGAACTCATTGCGGGAGCGGACGAGGTAGCGCGCTTCCTTCTCATAGAGGCTGCCGCCGGCCTGATTGATGTTCTCGCGGCGGAGGCGCTCATCGACGTCCTGCACGGTGAGGCCGAGCAGGGCGAGCTTCCCTTCGTCGACGCGGACTTCGATCTCTTCCTCGAAGCCGCCGTTGACTTTGATCGCGGCGACGCCGTCGGTCGACTCCAGATCCTTCTTGAGGATTTCTTCCGCGACGTAGCGGAGCTGGTAGAGGTTTTTCCCGCCCGTGAGGTAGAGGCGGATGACCGGGTCATTGGCCGGATCGAAACGGAGGATGACCGGCTTCTCGATCTCGCGCGGCAGCGTCAGCAGATCGAGCTTCTGCCGGACGTCGAGCGCCGCGAAATCCATGTTGCGGCCCCAGTCGAATTCGAGCGTGACCTGCGAGAGACCGGGGCGCGACACGGACGTCAGCCGCTGCACGCCGCCCACGACGCCGACCACTTCCTCGACCGGCCGGCTGATGAGCGTCTCCACCTCCCCCGGCGCGGCGCCGGGAAAGCGGGTCTCGACGGTGAGCGACGGATAGGAGATGTCCGGCAGCAGATTCATCGGCAGCCGCGTGAACGACACGAAGCCGAAGATGACCATGGCCACCGCGGCCATCGAGACCGTGACGCGGCGTTTGAGTGAGAATTCGACGAGTTTCATGTTTGGCTCGTTTGTTGGTCGTTGGTCAACGACCAACGCCTTAGCTCTTCGCCGGCAATACCTTGATCAACGATCCGTCGCGCAGCGCGCCCTGGCCGGCCACGATCACCTTCTCGCCCGCCTTCACACCGGCCACTGCTTCGATGTAGTCGCCTTCTTCGAGGCCGAGGGTCAGGTCGCGGCGCTTGGCCTTGTCGCCTTCGACGACGAAGACGTGCGCTTCGCGCAGCTCGCGGATGACCGCTTCACGCGGGATGCGGAGCGCGTTTGGCCTCGTCTCCCGAACGATGTCGACGGTGACGAACGCTCCCGGACGAACCACATCCGGGGGGTTGACCGCCTCCACCGTGACCTTGACCGTGCCGGTCGAGGTGTCGACCACGGGGCTGATCTGACGGATGCGCCCCTGGAAGGAAACTTCACTGGAGGCGCGGAGCGTCAGACGGACTGCTTTCCCTTCGTGCAGCGGGAGGACGTCGCGCTCGGGAAGGAAGATCCGGGCGACGAGTGGATCGTAGTCGGTGAGCGTGAAGAGCGCATCGCCGGGACGGACGTGCTGTCCGATACTGATCATCCGCTCGGTGACACGTCCGCTGAACGGCGCGCGGATCGTCGTCTTGGAGAGACGCCACTCCGCCTCGGACAGCTCCGCCTCCGCGACTTCCTTCTCCATGATGATCTTTTCGTAGTCGGCCTGCGGCAGGAGATCTTTCGTGCTCAGGTCCCTGGCGCGGTTGAACGCCACGCGCGCATTGCCGGCCCGCACGCGCGCCTTCTCCCGCAGCATCTGCGCGTCACCGCGCACCAGCGTCGCCAGCGTCGCGCCCTGCCGGACGAAATCGCCTTCTTCGACCAGCAGACGCTCGACGCGGCCGTCCGCCTCGCCGACGATCTTCACTTCGTTCTCCGCGACGAGATTGGCAGTCGAGCTGATGTAGGAGGAGATCGGCGCGGCAGCCACATCCGCGACGTTGACCGGGACGGGCGCTTTCTCTTTTCCGTTCTCTTTCCCCTCTTTTCCGTTGGAGGTGGCCGCGGCCGCCGCGGCCGCTTTCCCGTCCACCGGCCCGCTCTTCTTCGACTTGAACATGTAGTAGCCGCCGCCGGCCAGCGCCAGCACGAGGGCCACGGCTGCTGACACAATCAGCAGACGCTTCCAGTCGAAAGAATTGGGCATAGCGGTCTCCATCTGCGCTTCCATCACCGATTGCCTCCTCGAACGCGCCACGTTCACTTGCCGGATACGCTGTAACGGCCCGGGAGTTTCAATTTACTGTTACAAACGCACTTGGGGGTTCCGTGGTTAACGAGGAGGGAGAACCCAAACTTCCCGGCCGGCAGGGAGGAACTATTTTAGCGCGAGTTTCAGCGTGGAGCCGAGCGAGACCGAATCCTGGACGGCGGAGGGATCGCCGGGACTTCTCGTCGCGGCGTCGCCGTCGGAGTCGAGGCGGGCCTCGATGCGCATCTTCGCCGGCAGAGGCTGCCCCATCATCGAATCGGCGGAGCTGAAGTCGAACGTGACCGGCAGCGACGCGGCGTCGACCCGTTTGACGGCCACCGGGGGACCGGCAGTCATCCCCGCGGGCCTGGCCATCACATAGATCACTCCGCTCCGGATCCTGGCGGCAGGATCGAGCTCGATCGTGATCCGAACCGCTTTCCCGTCAGCCGCGGGCGCCGCGACTGACGGCGGCGGGGCGACGGGCGGGTGGTCGGGTGGCAGATTCGCGCCGGGCTGAGCGGCCGCGGTCATGTCGACGTCCTTGTGCGCCTTCATCTGCGCGAGAACCTGCTCGAGGCGCTGCTTCTCGTCGGGGCGGTTCTCGATGGCCTTCTGCATGGCGGCCTCAGCCTCGTTCATGTTGCCGCTCTGGACCTGCACCCAGGCGAGCGAGACCCAGGCGTCGAGAAGCATCGGGTCGGTCTTCGTCGCGTCCTGGAGCATCTGCACCGCTTCGGCCTGCTGTCCCATCGCCATCCGGACGAGGGCCTGATAGGTCAGGGCACGGCTGTCGTGCGGGTTCTTCGAGAGGACGTACTGCGTCTGCTCGAAGACGCCCATGAGGTTGTCGCGCTCGAGATATACCTGGGCGAGCGAGATGCGTGCGCCGAGGTCGTCGGGGGAGAGGCGGACGCTTTCCTCGAGCTGCGCGACCATGGGGTCGGTTGGCGGAGCCTGCATGGCCTGCATCCCGTCGTCCTCGCGCGGCTGGAGGCTCTTCATGACGAGGTATCCGAGGCCGCCGAGGATCAGCACGGAGACGACGCCCCAGGTGAAGCCGACCATCGCGGCCCTGCGCGGCGTCACCGGCGTCTTCTGGACCGCGGCCGGGGCCGCTGCCGCGCGCGGGCGTGACTGATTCTTCTCGTCGATTGCGCGGAGCACCCTGGCGGCGTCGACCTCGAGCCGCGTGCGCTCGTCCGGGGCGACTTCGGCGCGGAGTTGCTCGACGAGCGCATCGCGCTTCGCCTCGAGATCGCGGAGCTCCAGATCGGCCGGCGGCGGCGCCGCGGCGCGGCGTCGCAGAAAGAAGTAGATGAACATCCCGCCGACGATCAAACCGGCGCTGACAATCGCGATGGCGCTTCCCCAGTCGGTAGCTTCGTTCATTTCTTTCCTCCGCCGACGAGCTGCCGCACCTGCGAGAGATACGGATCTTCGGCCGCATCAGCCGGCGGAGCGGGCGCCGCGGGACCGCCGCGCTCGAGTTTTTTCAGCTTCATGAACACGACCGCCGCGCCGATGAGCAGCGCGACCAGAGGGAGCAGCCAGACCAGCGTGTTCAGGCCTTCGAACTTCGGCCTGAGCAGCACGAACTGCCCGTAGGACTGCTCGAAGTAACGGAGAATCTGTTCCTCGGTGTAGCCGCGGGCGAGGAGATCGCGCACCTGCCCCTTCATGTTCACGGCCATCTCGGCGGGAGAATCGGCGACCGAAAGACCCTGGCAGACCGGGCAGCGCAGAAGCGCCGACACCTCGGTCGCCCGCTTGTTGAGGACCTCTCCGGTCAGCGGCACACCTGCCGGCGGACCGACGAACTGCGAGGCATCAGGAACCTGCGTGTCGGTCGTCTGCGCCGGCAGCAGCGGCGCCGCCAGGAGGAGCAGGAGCAGAGAGGCGAGGTGACGATGCCTCATGGCTGCATGGCCCTGGCGAGATTTGCCATCAGGAGATCGCTGGAGATCGGGCCGCTGTGCTTTGCGACGATGGTTCCGCTCGCATCGAGGAAGAACGTCTCCGGCACGCCGCCGACGCCGTACGCGATGGCCGTCTTGCCGGCGTCGTCGACGAGCGTCGGATACGCCGATCCGCGATCGTTGAGGAACTTCATGATCTTGTCCTCGGTGTCCTGAAACACCACGCCGACGAACTGCGCCTGCGTTCCGAGCCTCCGGGCATTGGCCACGAGAATCGGGTGCTCCTCGTAACAGGGAGCGCACCATGTGGCCCAGAAGTTCAGCACGACCGGTTTGCCGCGATAGTCTTCGAGGGAGACGGGGGTGCCGCTTCCGACCTCGCGCAGCGCGAATCCCGGCGCGACGCGGCCGATCAGCGGCGAATCGATGGCCTGCGGATCCTTCCCGAGACTGAGGAAGAGAATCCCGACGACGGCCAGGCCGATGAAGATCCCGACGGCGAGGACCGTGCGATTCATGCGCGTTCCGGAAGAACTGATGACCCCACCCGCTCCGATTCCTCCCCTTCGGCTTCGCTCAGGGTCGCCACGGCGCGACGGCGTGAAGGAATGACGCCGACCAGACCGCCGAAGCCCATCAGCAGGACGGCGAGCCAGATCCACACCACGAACGGGGTCTGGACGATGGAGACCCCGACGGATTGCTGGGCATGGTTGACGTTCAGGATCGACAGGTAGAGATCGCCGCTCGCGGTCGTGTAAACGTCCGGAGTCCCGATCGGCTCGCGCATGGTCTGGTATTGATTCATGCGCGGCTGGAGAACGGTCCGTTGCGATCCGTTCTTCATGACGGCGAAGCTGGCGATGGTGGAGAGCCGGTGCGGCTCGGGCCGGTCCTCGACGCCGAGAAACGTCACGGTGTAGCCGGCCAGAGAGGCGCTCTGACCTTTCGCGAGCTGGACTTCGCTCGTCGATTTCATCGTGCTGCTGACGGCGATGGCGACGATGGTGATCACCGCACCGGCGTGGATGACGTACGACGCGAAGCGGCGGCGGCCGCGCCGCAGCTGTCCGTCGACGAGCGCGGTGCCGAGCGAATCACCGCCGCGAATCCGCTGCACGAGCGGAAGCCACATCTGATGCAGCGTGACCTGCGCGGCATAGCCGCCGAATGCCAGCGTCAGAAGTGTCCAGGGGTTCCGCACGCCGAAGGCGTAGCCGAGCGCGAGCATGACCGCGGCGCCGGCGATCGGCGGCAGAAGGGCCTTGCGGATCTGCTCGCGGCTGGCACGTCCCCACGGCAGCGCCGGTCCCACCCCGAGGAGGAAGAGCAGCGCCGCGCCGATGGGAACGACCATCCGGTCGAAATAGGGGCGGCCGACGCTCATCTGGTTCCCGTTCACCGCCTCGACGATCAGCGGGAACACCGTCCCGATCAGCACCGTGAAGGTGAGGAGGACGAACATCAGGTTGTTGACGAGGAACATCGCTTCACGCGTGACGGCCCCTTCCACTCTTCCCTCCGCCTCGAGCCGGTCGATCCGCATCGCCAGCAGGCCGATCGAGAAGATCAGCGACGCCGCGAGGAAGGCCAGGATCGTCGGACCGATGGAGCTCTGCGTGAACGAGTGCACGGAGTTGAACACGCCGGAGCGCGTCATGAACGTTCCGAGGATGACGAGCAGATTCGTCGCCAGAATGAGCGTGACGGTCCATCCTTTCAGGATGCCGCGCCGCTCCAGCACGACCATCGAATGCAGCGCCGCCGTCGCCGTGAGCCACGGCAGCAGCGACGCGTTCTCGACCGGATCCCACGCCCAGTAACCGCCCCAGCCCAGAACCTCGTATGCCCACCATCCGCCGAGCATGACGGCGACCGTGAGGAAGACCCAGGGGAAGAGCAGCGACTCGCGGATCGGCTTGAGAAAGCCATGGCCGAGCCGTCCCTTGATCAACGCCGCGGCGGCGAGGCCGAAGGGGATGGTCATCCCGACGTATCCGAGATAGAGGAAAGGAGGGTGCACCACCATCAGGATGTGGTTCTGCAGGAGCGGATTCGGTCCGGGACCGTCGAGCGGCGGATTGAGCACGGTGTGGAACGGATTGGCCGGCCCGGCGATCAGGAAGCTGAAGAACGCCGCCGAGGCGAGCCAGACGCCGATCGCGTCAGGCATGTACTCCTGGTAGTCGTTGCGCGTGAGCCACGTGGCTACGGCGATGTAGAGCGCCAGGATGAATCCCCAGAACAGAATCGATCCCTCGAGCGAGGACCAGAGACTGGAGATCGTGACCCACGTCGGCACGCTGCGCGATCCCACCTGGGCGACGTAGCTGACCGAGAAGTCGTGCGTGAGGAGCGCGTACTCCATCAGCAGCGTGGCGCCGACCATCAGGATGGCGAAGGCATAGGCGAACCGCTGCGCCCACTTCAGGCCTTCGCGCGAGCGCGTGCGCCCCGCGGCGAACGCGATGAGCGCCCCCGCCGAAGCGACGAACAGCGAAGCGAGGATCAGAAATCGTCCGAGGGTGGCGTTCATGGTTTCAGGAGACCTCGTGCATCTTGCCCTCGCCCCGCGCAGCGGGGAGAGGGTGGCCGAAGGCCGGGTGAGGGGCTTCGGCAGAACCCCTCATCCGCCGCTTCGCGGCACCTTCTCCCCGCAAGCGGGGAGAAGGCACATGTGGGGAGACGTTCATTCCATTCCTTCCGTGCTCTTCATGAGCTTCTTCAGCTCTTCCTGATTCATCGTGTGGCCCTGCTCCGGCGCACTGTACTCTTCGTTGTGCGACACCATCAGGCGGTTGCTGGCGAACCAGCCGCCCGGGACCATCGTCCCCTCGACGACCACGCCGATGTTGTCGCGGAACATCTGCGGCGGCACGCCCGACGACTTCACGTGGACCTTCCCGCCGCCGTCGTGCACGTCGAATTCGATTCCGGACGTCCCCCCAAGGTTTCGGATCGAGCCGGGAGTGACCATGCCGCCGAGGCGGATGGTGGCGCCGTAAGCCTTGTCGCCGGCCGCATGGAGGTCGGTCGGCGTCCAGTAGTAGACGAGATTCTGATTGATCCCGCTCACCGAGATGACGGCGAAGGCGATCGCCGCGACCACGAATGCACCCAGCATGAAGAGCCGGGAGCGCTTCCGCATCGCCGCACTGACCGTTGGAACGTTCGTCACGGCGCTCATTGTCCTGAACCCTCCCCGGCAGCCCGGGACCACTCATCACGAAGCCTCGTGATCAACATCACCCCGTAGATGAGCAGCGCCCCGCCGGTGATGGCGTACGCCGCCCAGACGAAACCCCAGCCGCCGCTGACGACTCCGGTCATGCCATTTCTCCTGCTTCTTCCGCCAGCATCGGCGGAGGTGCCACTTCGCTCACATGACGCAGCGACGCCAGTCGCGCGCGGAGCATGATGAAACCGGTCATCAGGAACAATACCCCGAACGCATTCACACGCAGGGGAAGATGAAACTGCGACGACACCGTATCGGGCGATGACTGAAGCTGGTGCAGCGAGTTCCACCATCGGACCGAAAAGTAGACGATCGGGACGTCGACGTAGGCGATGATCGTCGCCACCGCCGACCAGATCCCACGCTTGACCGGGTCGTCAACAAAACGCCGCAGCGCGAGGATTCCGAGGAATGCGAAAAGAAGTACGGCCGTCGTCGTCAGGCGCGGGTCCCAGTCCCACCAGACACCCCAGGTCGGCTTGGCCCAGATGGCCCCCTGCACGCAGAGCAGAAACGCCAGGAGGACGCCGACCTCGATGGCCGCCTCCATCCGCGCATCCCACTTGAAGTCGCTCCTCATCAGGAACGCGATGGCACAGACGAACGCGAACGTGATCGCCAGCAGCGCGTTCCACGCCGTCGGCACGTGCACGTACATGATCCGCTGGACTTCCCCCATGTACCGCTCGGGCGGCGCCACGAAGAGTCCGTAGTACGACCCGACCAGCAGCAGGACGACGCCGATGCCCATCAGGTAGTAGGGAGTCCGCGGGAAACGATTGTTGGCGATCTCAAGCATAAGGTGTCACTCCTCGACCACCCGCCCGTACAGTAACCCGCAGAGCGCCCAGTATATGGCGTCGAATGCGCCGAGAAGCGTCAGCCAGGAGCCGAGGCTTCCCATGGGATCTCCGAGGATGAGCAGCGAGGTGGCTTTGACCGACGCCAGAAGCGCCGGGACGATCAGTGGGAACAACAGCAGAGGGAGAAGAGTCTGTTTCGACCGCACCTGCGCGGTCATCGCGGCGTAGAGGGTTCCCGGCGCCGAAAGCCCCGCCGCGCCGAGCGCGATCACGACCAGCAGCATCGGGATCTTCGTCGTGCCGGCGTCGTACAGCACGACCATGACCGGCACGAGCGCAATCCCGAGGACCATCAGCTGCAGCCAGTTCGCGATGGCCTTGCCGTAGTAGAGAACCCGCGGATCGGCGGGGAGGAGCAGCAGTCCCTCCATGGCGCGGTTCTCCATCTCGGCGTGGAAGCTCTCCGAGAGGGTCAGCGTCGAGGAGAGGAGCAGGCCGAGCCAGAGAAATCCTGCCGAGAACTTCCGCAGGTCCGCTGCATTCGGCCCGATGGCGAAGCTGAAAAGCAGGAGCGCCGTCGCGCCGAATACGAAGACGGCCAGGAACTGCGCGCGGGTGCGCCACTGCAGCAGCAGTTCCTTCCGCAGCGCGGCGATCATCGGAACGACTCCACGCGACCCGCTTCGAGCACGAGGTGGTGGTCGGCGATCGCGACGGTGCGGTCGAGATGGTGCGTCGCCATCAGCACCGTCACACCGCCGGAGCGAAGCTCGCGCACGACCGAATCGACGAGCTCGAAGCCGGCGGGATCGAGCTGCGCGTACGGCTCGTCGAGCAGCACGATCCGCGGCTCCTGCAGCAGGACCCGCGCGAACGAGACCCGCTTGCGCATGCCGGCGGAGTAGGTCGATACCGGATCGTCACCCCGCCCTGCCAGGCCGACCCGGTCGAGCAGCGCCGCGATCGAGCCCCGTCCCTGCCCGAGGTGATCGGCGATCACCTCGAGGTTTTCCCGCGCGGTCAGCGCCTCATAGAGATAGTTGTAGTGGGCGAGAAGCGCGCTGGCCCGCCGGATGTCGGGGCGGTGCCGCACCAGATCGAAGCCGAGGATCGTGGCCCGGCCCTGGTCGGCGCGGATCGCGGTCGCCAGAACGCGGAGAAGCGTCGACTTCCCCGACCCGTTCCGGCCGGAAAGCATCGTCACCGAGCCCACCGGGATCCGGATGCTGACGTCCGCGAGCGCCCACCGCCGGCCGTAGCGGCGGGCCAGGCGCTCGGCATCGATTGCGAGATCGGCCATTTGCGACATGGAGTTTCACCGGGGAGCGTCCATTCGGCAAGCGGAGGGGGTCACCCGGGGGGGTGAGCGATGTCACACGGCGGCCTGCTAGCATGCCGCCGTCATGCGCCGACTCCTCCCCCTGGCCCTCATCGCCGCGGCCTGCACCACCACTCCCCCACCTACCCCGGCGCCGGTCACCCATGGTTTCACAATCGAGGAGGAGGCGAACGTGCTGGCGCTGGAGGACCGCCGTGAGTTCGACGCGGCCTGGGCGGCGGCGTGGGCCGGGCATCCGAACTCGCTCCACCGGGAGCGGCTGGCCATGGCGCTCGGCCGCATCGGCCCCCACACGTTCGCCGACGCGAACGGGAACGGCGTGCGCGACGCCGGGGAACGGCAGTCCGGCGTCGACATTCTCATCGGCCTGGCCGGCGATCCCGCGCCGCCTGTCCGGACCGCCGCCGCCTTCGCCCTGGGGGAGATCGGCGACGCGGCGGCGGTCGAGACGCTGCTCGCTCTCGCTTCGTCGGCCGACCTGCACGTCGCGGCCGAGGCGACCGAGGCGCTGTCGAAGATGGCGGCGCGGGTGCCGTTCGAGCGCTACGCCGCGCTGGCGCGGGGCGAGGTGGAAGGGGCGCGCGGCATGGCGATCCGGTACCTCTTCCGATTCGATTCGGATGCGGCGAGCGCGGTGGCAGCCGAGGCGCTGGAGTCCGATGCGGCGCCGATCCGTCAGGAGGGAGCGTACGCGTTGTCGCGGCGGCCGTACGCTCCGGCGCGGGAGAGGCTCGAGCTGCTGACGAGCGATCCGAACGTGATGATCCGCGCGTACGCGGTGGCGGCGCTGGGACGGATCGGGCAGAAGGAGTCGATCGATGCATTGATTCGGGCGGCCGGCGACATCCACACCTGGGTGCGCACGAACGCGATGGTGGCGATCGCGCGCGTGGCGGCGAACGATGCCTCGATCCTGGAGTTCGAAGACGTGCCGCGGATCATCGCCACGACCGAGGACGCCGACTCCGGCGCCCGCTCGGCGTCGATCGACACGCTCGGCTACTACGCGACGCGGCACGAGCTGGCCCGCCGCCGGCTCCTCGAGATCGCCGCGAACGGAACGCGCTGGGAGCGAGAGCTTGCCGTCGGGGCGATCGCCCGGCACCTCGGCGACGCCAATCCATCGCTCATCCCGGACGAGCTGACGAGCTGGCAGAAGGTGCGCGTCCTCCAGGCCGCGGCGGCGATGCCGAAGAACGGCGCGGCGTTCCGCAGCCGCTACGCTGGCGACCCCGACGTGCTGGTGCGGATGAACGTGATCGGCAACATCCCCGACGACGCGGTCGATGCGGAGACAGGGCTCATCCGCGCGGCGCTCGATCACGACGATGTCATGGTGCGCGCGGCCGCGATCGACCGTTATGGGCACTCGAAATCGATCGCGCCCGAAGAGAAGCGGGCCATGCTCGAGCAGATGGAAGCGAGAGGGCGCAACGATCGCGACAACGACGCGCGCCTCGCGGCGATTCGCGGTCTGGCTGGCCTCGATACGGGCGGGCGGGACGCGTTCCTCCGCCCGCTGTTGTCGGATCGCGATCCGATCGTCCGCCGCGTCGCCGCCGATCTGATCGTGGAGAAGCTCGACGCTTTTCGGCCGCAGTACACACCGCTCCCCGTCCGCGACATCGACTACGCCGCGGTGGCGCGGTGGGCGCGCGAGCCCCACACGGCGACGATTCACATGACGCGCGGCGTCGTGGAGCTGATGCTCCTGCCGCAGAGCGCGCCGCTGACGGCGTGGAACTTCGCCGAGCTGGCACGGCAGAAGTACTTCGACGACACGACGTTCATGCGCGTCGTCCCGAACTTCGTCATCCAGGGGGGCGATCCGCGAAACGACCAGACCGGCGGGCCGGGATACGCGATCCGCGACGAGATCAACCTCCAGAAGTACACGCGCGGCGCCGTCGGCATGGCGTTGTCCGGCCCCGACACGGGCGGGTCGCAGTTTTTCATCACCCATTCGCCGCAGCCGCACCTCGACGGCGGCTATACGATCTTCGGACGCGTCACGAACGGCATGAGCGGCGTGGTCGATCAGACCGAGCGCGGCGACCGCGTCGAGACGATCACCATCGACGAGCGGCAGCCCGCCGCCCCCACCGCTGTGAGCGAGGTACAGGAGACACCGGGGCCGCTTCTCACCGGGGAGCTCACCCTCGACCAGCTGCTCGAGATCCTTCCGCACTACGTCGAGCGCCGCGACGCGTACGCCGCGGATGCGACCGTGGTGGAGATGATCGCCTCATCGGCGAAGCCCGGAGACCGCATCGAGGTTTACATGGGAACGTGGTGCGTCGACAGCGCACGGGAAGTCCCGAAGCTTCTGAAGATCGACCGGATGCTGCGCGAGAACCATTCCACCAGCATCCCCATGATTTTCCTCGCGCTGGATCGATCGAAGGCCGAGCCGGCCGAGCTGGTCCGCGGGAAGAACATCGAAATGGTGTCGACGTTCATCTACTATCGCGGGGACGAAGAGCTCATGAGAATCGTCGAGCGGCCGGTGAGCCTTTTTGAAGATGATCTGCTCGCGATCGCAGCCCGATGAGTGTTCTGCTGGGTCGTCTCCTTCAGTTGATCGGCCTGCTGCTGCTGCCGCTCGGACTGATGATCGGTCTGTTTCACGACAACATCGGTCTCGAAGTCAGGCTGCTTTTCATCGGAGGACTGCTTTTCACCATCGGTTGGATGCTGGCGCGGAGAACGGAGTAGACCAATGAAGAAGCTCGCAATGCTGATGATGCTGGCCGCGATCCCCGTCGCGGCCGATCCTGTGCCGACGAACATCACCGTCCGCGTGATCGCCCGCGACGCGAAAGCGATCTACAACGCCGTGGGCGGCGCGTGGGTGACGATCACCGACCGCGGAACGGGGAAGGTGCTGGCAGAGGGACCGCACGCCGGCACGTCTGCAGGGTCGACGCAGAAGATCATGATCGACCCGCGCAGACGCGGCGAGACGGCCTTCGCCACGCCCGACGCGGCGAAGTTCGAAACCACACTTCCTCTCGACAGGCCGACCGTCGTCGTGATCGCCGCGAGAGGGCCGCTCCACTTCCCGCAGGCGGAACGCTCCGCGACCAAGACATTGCTCCTTCTGCCCGGTGAGCACATCACCGGCGAAGGAGTGCTGCTCGAGATCCATGGACTGATCGTCGTCGCGAAGCCGCCGCAGACGCGCGGAACCATGACCGACGTCGAGGCCACCGTGCAGATGGCGTGCGGCTGCCCGGTCGAGCCGGAAGGCATCTGGAACGCCAGTGAATTCCAGGTCACCGCCACGCTCATCGGCAGGAATGGGAAGCGCGGGGCCGCGTTGCCGATGCGATGGGACGAGGGGCGGTGGATCGTTTCGCTCCCGCACCCGGCCGCCGGCCCGGCGGCGATCGAGGTGATCGCCGCGCACACGCCGACGGCGAACTTCGGCGTGCACAAGCTCGAGCTGGAATGAAGCCGACGGTCGTCCTGACGGCCGCCTTCCCGCGCGTGGCGCGCGACCTCCTCGCGGACGACTTCGAGATCGTGGAGCATCCGACCGAGCAGTCGCGCACCGAGGAGGAGATGATCACCATCCTCGGCGACGCGGACGGCGCGATCACGCTGCTGTCCGATCCGCTGACGCGCCGCGTGCTGGCCTCGAACCCTAACCTGGCCATCGTCGCCAACTTCGCCGTCGGCTACAACAACGTCGACGTCGATGCGGCGCGCGAGCTCGGCATCGTCGTGACGAACACCCCCGGCGTTCTGACGGAAGCGACCGCCGACCTGACCATGGCGCTCATGCTGGCGGTGATGCGGCGCATCGTCGAGGGCGATGCCGAGGTCCGCAGCAGCGGCCGTTGCGAATGGGAGCCGCTCACGCTCCTCGGCGCGTCGCTGCACGGAAAGCGCCTCGGGATCGCCGGCATGGGGCGGATCGGTACGGCGGTCGGTGCTCGCGCGGAAGCCTTCGGCATGGAGATCGTCCATCACTCGCGCCGCAGCGGCATTCCTCTCGATGAGCTCCTGGAGACGAGCGATGTCGTCTCACTGCATCTGCCGCTCTCAGACGGCACGAGGCGGATCATCGACCGGACCGCGCTGGGGCGGATGAAACAGGGAAGCTATCTGATCAATACCTCACGTGGTCCACTGGTCGACGAAGAGGCGCTGTGCGACGCGCTCGAGGCCGGCCGGCTGCGCGG
>DATLFC010000129.1:0-5806 GCA_035525015.1 Thermoanaerobaculia bacterium
TAGCGCCGGTCGTCCGGCTTCTGCAGCGCGTCACGGATGTCGCTGACCGGCGCGATGTCGTTCGCGGCGGCGTGGGCGACGAATTCCTCGACGATCGCAGGGCTGATCTCCAGTTCCATCGTCAGGTCGGGATGCTTCGCCGCGTAGTTCACTGCGTAGTTGAAGATCGCGCTGCGCACTTCCAGGAGCTGCGTGGTCCGGGAAAGCTCGGGCTGTCTGACCAGAACGTCGGGGGTGATGCCGCCGCCGCCATAGACGATTCGTCCCGTGTCGGTCTTGAACTGTTCGCGTTCGGACAGCGGGATCTCATTGATGTCCGCCCCTTCGTCCGCGACGTAGTAATCGTAGAACGAGGTGTAGTCGCGCTGGATGTTCCGTCCGGTCGGCGTGAAGTACTTCGAGGTCGTGAGCGCGAGGCCGGCTCCGTACTGGAGCGAATAGACGCTCTGCACGAGGCCCTTACCCCAGCTCGTCTCGCCGACGATGAGGCCGCGGTCATGATCCTGAATCGCGCCGGCTACGATCTCCGAAGCGGAGGCGCTGCCGCGGTTCAACAGAATCACGACCGGAACGTCGAGCCGCTCATGCTTGCCGGGTGCGAAGTAGTCCTGCGCCGCGTCGGGCGTGCGCCCCTTCGTGTAGACGACCATCTGCCCCTTCTCCAGGAAGTGGTCGGCCACGCCGACGGCCGCGTCGAGCAGACCGCCCGGGTTCTGCCGCAGATCGAGCACCAGCCGCTCCATCCCCTCCGCGTGAAGACCGTGCAGCGCCTGGCCAAGCTCGCGAACCGTCGTCGACGTGAAGTCCTTGATGCGGATGTAACCGACGCCCGGTCGGATCATCAGCACGTTCGAGATCGAGTTGGTCGGGATGGCCGCGCGGGTGATCGACAGTGGAATCGGATCTTCGATGCCGACGCGAAGAATCTTGATGTTGACGGTGGTCCCCTTGGGGCCCTTCAGCCGCTTCACCACATCGTCGAGCGGAAGATCGTCCGTGGCCACTCCCTCCACCTCGGCGATGACGTCGCCGGCGCGGATGCCGAGACGTGCCGCAGGTGTCCCTTCCAGCGGTGTGATGACGGTCACCTGATCGTTCCGCTTCGTCACAAGGATTCCGAGACCGTAGAAGGTACCCTTCTGCCGGTCCTGCATGTCGGTGTATGCCTTCGGCTCGAGAAAGGAGGTATGAGGATCCAGCGTGCGGAGCATGCCGTCGATCGACGAGTAGACGAACTTGTCCGAGGCGATCTCTTCGGGCGCCCAGGTCGAGACGGCATTGAGCAGGTCCGTATACTCCTTGAGCCGTTTGTGCAGCTCGGTCGGCGTCGGGGAGCCGGAAAGCTGGTTTCCGTAGAGGCCCCCGAAAAGTGTCGCTCCCGCGAGCGCCACGACGAGGGTCAGCGAGAACGTCCACTTCTCCGTTTTTCTCATGTTTGCCATATGGTGTACACCCGTCTCCGTAGAGCTGCTAACACGATTATAAAGGTGGAGTATTCATGGGTGGGGGGGTGTTCACGCCCCCGTCACCTCTTTTGGAATTCCGAATGTTCAATCTGGGTGTTCCCGAGATTCTGCTGATTCTTGCCGTCGCGCTGATCGTTTTCGGCCCGCGCAAGCTCCCGGAGATCGGGAAAACCCTCGGCAAGGCCCTCGGGGAGTTCCGCCGCGCCACTGACGACCTCAAGAACACCATCGAGCGCGAGGTCCGGCTCGAAGAGCTGAAAGGGATCGGCCCCTCCATCGTTCCCTTCGACCGGGAGACCCCGCCCCCACCCGAACAGCCGGACACGGCTGAAGTGGCCCCGGAACCGCCCCCCTCGGCCCCCCCGGAGCCGCGATGACCGCCGGCAGCACCGAATACAACGGGGAGCGGGAGCGGGAGCAGGAACTGTCGAAGATGTCGTTCCTCGACCATCTCGAGGAGCTCCGGAAGCGCCTGCTCTACTCGTTTCTGGCGATCTTCGGCGCATTTCTCCTCTGCTGGGGGTTTGCCCCCGACCTGTTCCAGATCCTGCAGCGGCCGCTCGCGCAGTATCTGCCGCCGGGCGATACCCTCGCCTACACTCGCCTGACCGCCCCCTTCTTCCTTTACATGAAGGTGGCATTCTTCGCCGGGCTCTTCCTCGCTTCGCCCTTCGTCCTCTGGCAGATCTGGATGTTCATCTCTCCCGGGCTGTACCGGAAGGAGAAGCGCTACGCCCTGCCGTTCATCTTTTTCGGCGCACTCTTCTTCACCACCGGAGGATATTTCGGGTACCGCTATCTGCTCCCGACGACGTGCGCCTTCTTCGTGGAGACGGGAAAGAACTTCAAGCAGGTGGTGACCGTCGACGACTACTTCGGCTTCGCCAGCATGATCATTCTGGCGGCGGGGATCGTGTTCCTGACGCCGATCTTCGTCTTCTTCCTGGCCCGGATCGGGATCGTCACGCCGGCGTTCCTGATGCAGAAGTTCAAGTACGCGGTGCTGTTCGCGTTCATCTTCGCGGCGGTGATCACGCCGACGCCCGACGTGGTCACGCAGCTCGCCCTGGCCATCCCGATGCTGGTGCTCTATCTGCTCGGCGTAGGCGTGGCCTACGTGTTCGCGCCGAAGATCGAGTAGGACGCCGAGATTACCGCTCGATCTCGAAATCGGCGGAGGTGGCCGGCACCGCCTCGTTGAAGATCACCACGGTCTCGGCGATGGGGAAGAGAACGGTGTGGTTGCGCTGCTGCACCTCGAGCACGATCTCGTAGTAGCCGCTGTCGCTGATCGCGATCAGCGTCCCGGCCTTCCCTTTGACTTCGAGCGTGCGGTTGAAAACCGAGATCTTTGACGGAATCTCCATGCGGAGGGAACGATACGGGGAGGGAGTGGCGGAGTCAACCGTGAAGCGGTGTCATCCCGAGCCGCGGAGACGGCGAGGGATCCCCTTCCGCAGGAGATCCCTCGCGCTCTGCGGGGCTCGGGATGACACGAATTACTGCTGCTGGACCGGCGGCGGGGCGGCGGCGGGAGCCGGCGCGGCGAAGTAGGCGTCGTTGAAGGTCGGCTTGGCCGCGGTCTTCATCGACTCGAGCTTCTCCTGCACCTTCTTCTGGCGCTCGGCGCGCTCGAGCTGCTCCTTCACCTCCGCGAACGGCGTAGTCGTGTTCTCGTCGACGCGGATCACGTGGTAACCGAACTGCGTCCGCACCACCGGAGGAATCGCGCCCTCCTTCGCTGAGAAGACGGCGTTCTCGAACTCCTCGACCATCTGGCCGCGGCCGAACGCGCCGAGATCACCGCCACGGGCGCCCGATCCGGTGTCGTCGGATTCCTTTTTCGCCAGTTCGTCGAAGCTGGCGCCGGCCACGAGCTGCTTCCGGATGTCCTCGGCCTTCGCCTTCGCCTCCTCTTCCGTCAGCTCCGTCTTCCCGGGCTGCGCGGCAGGGCTTCCCTTGAACGCGACGAGGATGTGCCGCGCCTTGATCTGCTCGTACTGCTCCTTGTTCGCCTCATACGCCTTCTGCAGGTCGGCGTCAGAGACGGTGATGCCCTTCTCGATGCGGCCAAGCTCCGCGTTGGCGATGAGGTTCTCACGCATGAGGTTGAGCTGTTTGACGACGTCCGGATCCTTGTCCAGTCCGTTCTTCAAACCCTCCGCCGCGAGCATCTTCATCCGCAGATAGTCCTCGGCGAACTGCTTCTTGCCCGGTCCCATGGCGAACTGCTGATACTCCTGCGGGAGCGTCTGGATGGCAGTCTCGAACTCCGACTGCCGCACGGTCAGGTTGCCGGCCGCGATGATGATCGGGTCCCCCGCAGGCTGTGTCTGCGCGAACCCCACCGTAGCAAGCGCGAGCACGAGGCTCGTAATGATGGTCTTTCTCACTGGTTCTCCTTCTGATTCCGGGAAACTGGTAGAGCGAAACGGCCGAGAGGAAACCGTCATTCCGAGCATAGCGAGGAATCCGGTCACAGCTTCTTTACCGCGGCCTCGATCCTGGCCACCCCTTCGCGGATCCGCTCCATCGAGGTGGCGTAGCTGATCCGGACGCCCTCCTCCATCCCGAAGGCAGCGCCGGGGACGACCGCCACGCGGGCCTCGTCGAGGAGGAATGAGGCAAACGAGGTCGAGTCGTGCACCGGGCCGCGGCCGAAGAATCCGCTGATGTCGGGGAAGACGTAGAACGCGCCGTCGGGCTCGGCACAGCACATCCCTTCGATCGCGTTGAGAGCCGGCACCAGCCAGGCCCGCCGCTCGCGGTAGGCGTCGAACATCTTCCTGACGTCGGCATCGTCGCCGGTGATGGCCTCCAGCGCGGCGACCTGGGCGATGCTGCTGGGATTCGAGGTGGAGTGGCTCTGGATTTTGCCGAGGGCGGTGATGATCTCCTTGTGCGCCACGGC
Organism: Thermoanaerobaculia bacterium; assembly: GCA_035525015.1. Lineage (GTDB taxonomy): Bacteria > Acidobacteriota > Thermoanaerobaculia > Gp7-AA8 > Gp7-AA8 > DATLEX01. Next base: position 4,378 of record DATLFC010000129.1, read on the forward strand.
GTAGCCGATGCGCCAGCCGGTCATGGCGTAGGTCTTCGACATCGAGTTCACGACGACGATGTTCTCCGGATGCCGGTCGAACCAGGCCATCGCCGACGTGTGGCGGCTCCCTTCATAGACGAACAGCTCGTACGTCTCATCGAAGATCAGGAATGCGTCGTGGGCCACGCACCATTCGACGATCCGCGTCAGCTCGCTCTCCGCGATCACCGCTCCGGACGGATTGGCGGGCGAGTTGATGATGACCGCGCGCGTCCGGTCGGTGGCGACCGCTTCGATGTCGGAAAAGCGGGGGCGTAGATTGTTCTCGAGCGAGGTGCGTGCGAAGACCGGCTTTCCGCCGGCAAAGGCTACCTGGTCCGGGAAGCTGACCCAGTACGGAATGGGGATGATGACCTCGTCCCCCTCCTCGATCAGCGCCAGCATCAGATTGAACAGCTCCTGCTTGCCGCCGCTGCCGGCGATCACGTTCTCGAAGGCGGCATGCGTTCCGTACAGACGGTTGTAACGGTTGGCGATCGCCTCGCGCAGCACCTTCGTGCCGCTGGCGTTCGTGTACTTCGTGAAGCCCTCGTCGATGGCCCGCTTTCCGGCGTCGCCCACGTTCTTCGGCGTACCGAAGTCAGGCTCGCCCGGGCCGAAGTCGACCACGTCCACGCCGCTCGCCATCAGAGACGCGGCGCGGTTCATCACAGCCAGCGTCGGCGACTCCTGGATGGCGTGAACGCGCGACGCGAAGCGGATGGCCTGAGGGGCGGCGGTCGACATGAGAGATCGTTTTATCATGGCGCCAGCCCCGAATGAAAAGCATCTCCAGCCGTCACAATCCTCTCTTCAAACGCGTGCGGGATGCGTTGCGCGATGCGAAAGACGAGATCGTCATCGAGGGACGCAAAGCCGTGGAGGATGCCATCGCCGCGGGGTGGCATCCGCGGCTCCTTCTCAGCCGCGGCGAGCTGCGCGCCGATGCCGTGGCGTTGTCGCCGGAATTGTTCGATGCCCTTGCGGATACGAAGACTCCGCAGGACCTGCTCGGACTGTTCGAGAGGCCGCGGCCTGAGCTCCGCGACATCCTGGGGGCGAGGGCGCCGGTGGTCGTGCTCGACGGCGTGCAGGATCCGGGAAACGTCGGCACGATCATCCGCATGGCCGCGGCATTCGACTGCGCCGGAGTCGTTCTCCTGCCGGGCTGCGCCGATGCGTACGCGCCGAAATCGATCCGCGCGTCCGCCGGCGCCATTCTTCGCGTCCCCGTCGCGCATGCCAGAGCGGCCGATCTGGCCGGCTCCGGCCTGCCGATCTTCGCCGCCGATGCGCAAGGCGCGCCGATCGATCCGCCGGCGCGCGACGCGGCCCTCGTCTTCGGCAGCGAAGGGAGCGGCGTTTCCGACGAGATCCGCCGTGCCGCGACGCTGATCCGCATCCCCAT
>DATLFC010000142.1:0-2862 GCA_035525015.1 Thermoanaerobaculia bacterium
CCGCGCCCGACGATCACCTCGTTCCGCCCCCACTCGAAAGCCCGCCCTTCCACGATGCGCAGCTCCGGCCGCACGCCGAACGCCGGCGGCTCCACGCCGCGCACGGCGACGTTGGCGTCGGTGCCGGTCGACTTCTTCGGCAGATTCACGATCACGAACAGCTCCGGCGAGACGAGAGCCCGGCCGTCCTGCCTCGCCACGCCGGGAGCGTCAGCGACGATCCGCGCTTCGTCGCGGTGCAGGATGCTCGTCATCTCGGAATCGGCTCCCGATCGCATGACCAGCGCCGTGTCGGGCGAGCCGGTCGAGACCATCGCCTTCCGGAAGCCCTGTCCGATCGACAGCACGCCGACGAAGACCGCCACCACGCCGGCGATGCCGAAGACGGCGGCCAGCGCGGCTCCTTTCCGCTTCGGCAGCGAACGGATGTTGAAGTCGAGAAGCGCGGCTACCTGCGCGAACCACTTCATGTCATTCCCTCCGGAGGGCTTCGACGGGGTTGAGGCGCATGGCCTGCCACGCCGGAATGGCCCCGGTCACAAGCCCGAGGACGATGGCGAAGATGACTCCCAGCACGATGTCGGCGGGGGGGAAGAAGAAGACGGGGAGCGCGCCGCCCGTCGGATCGCCGCCGGCGATCGCGAACCAGGCGATGACCAGGCCGATGGCGCCGCCCACGACGGCAATCAGCAGCGACTCGATCAGCACGAACGCCAGCACCTGCGCGTCGCTGAAGCCGATGGCCTTCATCACCCCCAGCTCGCTGATCCGCTCCCGCACCGACTGCGCCATGGTGTTGCCGGCCACGAGAAGAATGGTGAAGAAGACCGCGGTCAGGATGGCGCGGATGATCGCGCCGATGTTGCCCATCTGCTCGGCGAACGCCTTGAGGAAGGCCCCTTCCGATTCGGTCTTCGTCTCGGCGGGGGAGTTGGCGAACTGTTCGTCGATCTTCTTCGCCACCTCCTCGGCCCGGGCCGGATCGGTGACGCGGATGATGTACCACCCCACCAGTCCTTCACCCCAGACGTTGTTCTCCTGCAGGTAGTCGGAGCGGAAGAGGAACCCGGAGGTGTCGGTCTCCTTCGTGGCTCCGTCGAAAATGCCGACGAGGTCGAAGGTCCAGCTGCTGCCGCCGCTCTTCGGCCGCCAGATCGTCGCCTGCAGCGGCACCTTCTGCCCCACCTTGAACCCGAACCGCTCGGCCGTGACCCGTCCCACCACCGCGCCGGTCTTCGTCGCTTCCCACGCCTTTCTCTGATCGGCGGGGAGAACGAATTCGGGATGCATCTCCATGAATTCGTCCGGCTCGACCGCCATCTGCGCGAAGAAGTTCCTCGGCTCCTGATAGACCCCGCCGAACCAGGTGGAGTGCGTGGCGTTCGCCACACCCTCGATCTTCTCCATGTCGGCTTCGTAGCTGGCCGGGAGGAGCTGGATGAGCGAGACCTTGTGCCGGACGATGAGGCGGTCCTGCCCGGCGATGCTCACGCCGAGGTCGAAGGCCTTGCCGATCGCGGCGAGGTAGCCGAAGAGGATGAAGGCCACGATGACGGAGAGCAGCGTCAGCGTCGTGCGCAGCTTGTGGCGCTTGAAGTTCGTGAGGATGAGCGGAAGAAATCGCATGAGCTCACTCAACCTTCAGCGCGTCGACAGCGTTGAGTCGCATGGCCTGGATGGCGGGTACCAGTCCGGAGACGATTCCGAGCAGCAGAACGAAGGCTGCACCGGTGGCGAGAGCTTCGGCCGAGAGGACGAACGCGGGAAGAACGCCGCGGAGCGGGTTCTGCGCCGACACCGCGAGCCAGCCGAGGAAAAGACCGGCAGTACCGCCGGCGGCGGCGATGAGGCAGGACTCCATCAATACAAGGGAGAGGACCTGCTCGTTCGTGAAGCCGATCGCCTTCAGTACGCCGAATTCCCTCCACCGTTCTCTCACGCTCTCCGCCACGGTGTTGCCCACGATCAAGAGCATCGTGAAGAACACCACCGCGAGAATGGCGATCACGATGAAGCCGATGTCGCCCACCTGGCTGGCCAGGCCGCGCAGCAGAGCGGCTTCGCTCTCGCTGCGGGTAGGGTGGGGTGAGTTTTCGAAGAGACGGTCGATCGCTGTTGTGACGGAGGGGGCGTCTTCCGGGTTGGCCACCCGCACCAGAAACGCGCTCACCATCCCGTTGCCGTGCATCCGCATCTCGTCGAAATAGTCATAGCGGAAGAGGAAATGCGAGACGTCGGTCTCCTTCTGCGCGCCGTCGTAGATTCCGACGAGATCGAAGGTCCACAGCTCCCCCCCGCTCTTCGGCAGCCATACTCTGGAACGGATGGGAATCCTGTCGCCGATCTCGAACCCGAAGCGCTCCGCCGTGGCGCGGCCGACGACCACGCCCGTGCGGGTCCGGAGCCAGGCGCTCTTCTGCTCGGGCGGAAGAATGAAATCGCGTCTCATGTCCAGGAAGCCGGCCGGGTCGACCGCGAACTGCGGAAAGATGTTGAGCGGCGACTTGTAGACGCCGACGAAAAACGTGGAGTGCGTCACGGCGGAGACGCCGCCGACCTCGAGAATCTTTTCCTGATACACCCGCGGAAGGACCCTTGTGAGCGACGCGCTGTGCCGCACGATGATCCGGTCTGCGCCGGCCAGCTGCGCACCGAACTCGAATCCGCGCCGGATCGCGGCGAGATAGCCGAAGAGAACGAAGTGACGCGACGATCGAGAGGAGGCTGAGCGCCGTGCGCAGCTTGTGCCGCGAGAAATTGGGGAGGATGAGGAAGAGGTATTTCATCGAAGCCTGTCATTCCTCGCTGACGCTCGGAATGACTCATGCGGCCATCTCGGTGGAGAGCTGGCCGTCGAGGAGG
>DATLFC010000173.1:0-5028 GCA_035525015.1 Thermoanaerobaculia bacterium
CGTCGCGGGCGGCCCACGGATCGCGAAACAGCACGCCGCGCGTCTCGTCGAAGCGTTGCGCGATGTCGGCGCGCAGCAGGTCGAGCGCGGCCCGCAGCGGAGCGCGCCACTGCTGGTTCCAGCCCTCGCGCGCGCCGCCGCTGCAGCCGCAGTCGGCGTACCAGCGACCGACACCGTGCGCGCAGCTCCATGCGGTGCCCTCACCGTTGGGCCCGGACTTGATCTCCACCTCCATGCGCGGCGGATGGTCGTCGAGGAACGCGCCGTAGTTCGTTAGCGTGAACCCGCGCGCTGGCGCCTCGTGCATCAGCGCATGCGCGAGCCCGCGATCGCCGTGACGCGTGTGGTGTCCGTAGCTCTCGCCGTCGGTCGCGATGTGGACGAGGCGTCCCGGCCCGCGGCCGGCATGCGCGATCCGGCCGACGTACGCCTGGCTCGAGGCGAGCGAGCCCTCGAAGGCGATCGCCCGCGAGATCGGGCCGTCGTAGAAGAAGATCGCGATCGATCGTCCCGTGGGGAGGGGGCAGAGATACGGCATGGTCGGGTCGAGCGAGCCGTTGACGTCTGTCCATTCCGTCTCGCCGATCTTCCGGGTCCGCGCGGCCTGATGCGGCTCCAGGATCGTGAAGGCGATGTCTTCGGCTGCCAGCGCTTCGAGTGAGGCGACGTCGACGGCCGTCTCCGGAAGCCACATCCCTTCCGGCTTCCTGCCGAAGCGGTGCTCGAAATCGCGCGCGCCCCAGTGAACCTGCGTCCGCTTGTCGCGATCGCTGCCCAGCGGCAGGATGGTGTGGTTGTAAGCCTGGGCGATGGCGGAGCCGTGACCGGAGTAACGCTGGCGGCTCTCCCGGTCCCCTTCGAGGATCGCCGCGTAGGTCGCAGGCGCGCACTCCTCCAGCCAGCTCAGGAGCGTCGGGCCGAAGTTGAAGTTGATCGCGCCGTAGTTGTTGACGATCTTCAGGATCCGTTCGCGCGGGTCGAGGATCCGCGAGGTCGCGTTCGGCTCGTAGCACTCGGCGGTGATCCGCTCGTTCCAGTCGTGGTAGGGGCTTGCCGTATCCTGCGTCTCGACCGCCTCGAGCCAGGGGTTCTCGCGGGGTGGCTGGTAGAAATGTCCGTGAATGCAGAGGAACCGGTCCATGCGGCGGGGCGCATTGTAGCGGTTACCGGCCGACCACCCGGATCAGCTCCTCGAAATCGACCGGCTTTCGCAGAACGCTCCGGATGGCTTCCGGAAACCGCTGCTGGATGGCTGCGCTCGGCAGGTCGTCCGCCGGCGCCGCCGTGACGACGATGATGACGGGGGCGCTCCCCTGGAAGTTGAGGGAAGGGTCCGAGATCATCGCTTTCAGCGAATCGAGAAAGTCGCCGCCGCTCATCTTCGGCATCATCATGTCGAGGACGACGACGTCGAACCGTCCCGTCAGGACGTGATGCAGGGCGTCGACGCCGTCGCGTGCCCCCTCCACCTCCAGGTGGGCGCGACAACCGAGGCAGTCCATCAGCGATCTGCGAATCGCTTCATCGTCCTCGACGACCAGCACTCTTCGCGGCAGCACGGGGTAGCTGTGAAAGCAACAACCCCGCCACCGCACCCAAAGCCTACGGCTTCACAATGCCCTGATACGTATCCGGCCGCCGATCACGAAAAAACTGCCAGGTGTTCCGCACTTCGCGGATCTTGTCCATGTCGAGCTCCGCCGTGACGAGCGCGTCCTTGTCGCGCTCAGCCGTGGCGAGGAACTGTCCGCGCGGGTCGCAGAAGTAGCTCTGCCCGTAGAACTCGCCGATGTTCCATGGCGCTTCGTACCCGACGCGGTTGATGGCGCCGACGAAATAGCCGTTGGCGACGGCGTGCGCGGGCTGCTCGAGCTTCCAGAGGTACTCGGAGAGGCCGGCCACGGTCGCCGAAGGGTTGAAGACGATCTCCGCCCCGGCGAGGCCGAGCTCGCGCGCTCCCTCGGGGAAATGGCGGTCGTAGCAGATGTAGACGCCGACCTTGGCGTACTGCGTGTCGAATACCGGATAGCCGAGATTGCCGGGGCGGAAGTAGTACTTCTCCCAGAAGCCGGGGGCCACGTGGGGGATGTGGTTCTTCCGGTACTTGCCGAGGTATTTGCCGTCGGCGTCGATGACGGCGGCGGTGTTGTAGTAGACGCCGGCTGACTCCTCTTCATACAGAGGGACGACGATGACCATCTTGTAGCGGCGGGCATACTCCTGCATGAGCTTCGTGGTCGGGCCGTCGGGGATCTGCTCGACCGACTCGTACCAGCGGGGATTCTGCTCGGCGCAGAAGTAGGGTCCGGTGAAGATCTCCTGCATGCAGAGCATCTGGACGCCCTCGGCGCCGGCCTGATCGATGTACTTCAGCGTCCGGTCGATCTGCGCCTCGCGGATCTTCTCGATCGGCTCCTCGACGCTCGCCGCGAGCGCGGTTTGAATCAGGCCACATTTGACAATACGGGACATGGAATCTCCTTCTGGAAAGGTCCGTATTATCAACGAGAAAGGATGAAGGATGAAGGATGAAGGATGAAGGAGAAGCTCCTAACTTCTCCGTACGAAATCCGTAGTAGGTTAGGCAGATGACATCACCGGGGTCGGTTCCGGCGGGGACTCGGGTCGGCCGTTACGAGATCGTCTCTCTCCTCGGCAAGGGAGGGATGGGGGAGGTCTACGCGGCGCACGACGACGGGTCCGGCGCGCTCGTGACCGCCTACGAGCGGGACCAGCCTCCGCAGATCTGGTTCGTCCCTGCCGGATCGACGACGGGGCAGAAGATCACCTCGGAGATCAGCGCTTACTACTCCGTCACGCCGACGGCGGATTCGCAGTCGTTCAGCGCCGTGCGCGACACGACCGACGCGAACGTCATGACCCTGTCGCTCGACGATCCCGCCGGCTCGGCCAGGGCGCTGACCGCCGGTTTCGGGAACTTCTGCGGCGCCGGCGGCGTCCGCTGGCTCAACGACCGGCAGGTCATCTACTCCGACATCGAAGGAGAGATGAACACCTACTTCGTCGCCGATGTCGCCGGGGGTACGCCGCAGCGCCTCATCCGTAATCTGGCGGCGTGGAGAGCGGCGGTCTCGCCGGACGGACGGCGTATCGCTTTCGTCTCGGATAAGGGAGGGCGCAACCAGATCTGGATCGCCGACTCCAACGGCGAAAACGCGCGGAAGCTGACCGAGGATCAGGGCGGCCTCCCGGCGTTCACTCCGGACGGGAAGCACGTCCTTCGCCGTTCCACGCTTCGGATCGGCGCCGCACTTTGCGTGGCATCCGGACGGAGATGGCTTCCTCTTCCTCGATACGAAGGACGGCGTCGGCAACGTCTGGCTGCAGCCGCTCGACGGAGGGGAGCCGCGACAGCAGACATTCTTCTCGACGGGGGCGATCTTCTCGTTCGACATCTCGCGCGACGGCAGGTCGCTCGTCCTCTCCCGCGGCGAAATGACGCGCGACGCGGTCCTGATCCGCAACTGGCGCTGAATTACTCCGAAATGAGCTAAAGCGCTGTTCTGGTCGGGGGCAGGACGCCGACTCTCTCGAGCCGCAGGTGTGTCGTCCCGATGACGATCGTCTCACCCGGCGCGACGACGACGGGCGATGACACGCGCGTCGTGCCGACGAACGTGCCGTTCTTGCTGCGGAGGTCCTCGAGCGTGACCTTGTTCTGGTCGAGGATGAGACGGGCGTGGTGGCGGGAGACATCGGGCGCGGAGATGACGATCGCGGCCTCCGGATCGCGGCCGATCATATTCTCGCCGGAGCGGAGCGGGATCTGATCGCGGCCCAGGAAGACGACGAAGCGGGGCGTCTCCTCGACCGTGCCGGCCGCCTCGAACGCGTAGCCGAAGCGGTGCACGGTGCGGATCACCTCGTGATCGTCGTCGCCGATCGCTTTCCGGATCTCGGCCACGAGGTTGTGCAGGTTCCCCGTCTCCACCGTGGTGTCGGGCCAGAGTATGTCGGCGAGGTCTTCCTTCGAGCGGGGCTGGGGGGCGGCTGTGACCAGCACCTCGAGCAGCGTGAATGCCTTCGGCGTGAGCGGGACGCGGCTGCCGTCGCGCGTCAGCTCACGCAGCCCGGAATCGAACACGCACGTGCCGAAACGCAGCCGCATCGAGCGCATTGTACGGCGCGGCCGGTTCAGAGGTTTCTCCCAGAACTCCCGCAGTTCTTACCGGAACCAGAAGCCGATCGTGAGCACATGCTCGCGTTCGTTCTGTCCACGATGTTCGCCTGCGGCGACCTCTGCGCCGCCGGCGCGGTCAGGCACTACGCGGAGCTGCTGCGCGCCGGCGGCTACGGGCGCCTCCCGACGGAGCGCGCCGCGTTCCTGATCCGGGAGAGCGACGGCACGATCACGATGTCGCCATGGGAGTACTCCGGGTTCCAGCGCGCCGTCTTCCGCGGATCGGTGCCACAGCGCACCATCGCCATCGTACACACCCACCCGCTCGCGGCACCGAAGCCGTCTGCCGGCGACCGGCAGACCGCGGCCGGCCTCGGAATTCCTGTCATCGTCGTCACGCCGGAGAGGGTTGTTGCTGCGATGCCTGAAGGGGCGGTCGTTGTGTTGGTGGGAAAGAGGTCCTGGTGGTCAATTACCCGCACCATCAATTCTCCCGCGGCGAAAACGCCAGCCCCCGCTTCAAAAACTGCCCGTGGCCCTCGCGGCCGACGTACTTTTCTTCCTCGATGACCAGCTCGCCGCGTGACAGGACGGTCTTCGTCACGCCGCGCACCTTCATCCCTTCGTAGCAGGAGTAGTCGACGTTCATGTGGTGCTTCTTCGCGGAGATGGTCATCTCCTCGTCGGGGTCGAAGATGACGATGTCGGCGTCCGAGCCGACGGCGATCGTTCCCTTCCTCGGGAAGAGCCCGAAGATCTTCGCCGGCGCAGTCGAGACGATCTCGACGAAGCGGTTGACGCTGATCCTTCCCTCGGCCACCCCGCCGTTGTAGACGAGGCTCATCCGATGCTCGACCCCCGGACCGCCGTTCGGGATCTTCGAGAAG
>DATLFC010000258.1:0-4120 GCA_035525015.1 Thermoanaerobaculia bacterium
CCCGGCGCAGCCTGCCGATGGTTTCACGATCCGAGCCCCCGCGGATGAAGGCGAGGCGGCGGTGCTCTGCCGCGCTTACGAACAGGCCGATGCCGCGAAGCGCCGGACGATGCGGGCGTCATTCGAGCGCGACATCAACAAGCGCGGGCGGCCGTGAAGCAGTCCGACCCCTCACGCTTCGCCGCGTAAGACAGAGTGGTCTAGAATGGCGCTTTCCATAAAAGGATGCTATGACTGCGCAGAACTCGCGATGGCGCCATCTGTTGAGCCGTCTCGGTGTCCGCTTCGACCCCGGCGAGGCCGGGCCCGCGTTCCTTCTGTTCCTGATCTTCTTTCTTCTCATCACCTTCCAGTACACGACGAAGAGTGTCCGGCAGTCGACGTTCATCAACTCGCTCGGTGCGGAACGCCTCCCGTACGTCTACCTCTTCATCGCCCTGGCCTCCTACCCGTTTCTCCGGATCTACAGCCGCTTCGCGGACCGGCATCGCCGCGACAACCTGATCGTCGCCACCTGTCTCTTCACGGCGGGGACGATGGTGCTCTTCTGGTGGCTGTACGAGTTTCCGTGGCAATGGGTGGCTTTCGCTTTCTACGTCTGGATCTCCATCACCGTGGTGATGCTGGTGAGCCAGTTCTGGCTGTTCTCGAATCACGTCTTCGATCCGCGGCAGGCCAAGCGCCTCTTCGCCTTCGTCGGAGCGGGCGGTCTTCTCGGAGGCGTCATCGGCGGGCAGTTGGCGAAGTTCGCGACCAGAGCCGTCGGAACGCGCTACGCACTTCTCGTCGCTGCAGTGGTGCTGTTCCTGGTGGCCGCGCTGATCGTGGTGACGCGCCGCATGCGCGGCGCCGACGAGCGCCGCGTCGGCGGATCTGCAGGGCTGGAACGCCTCAACGAGGCGCGAGGAGGCTTCGAGCTGCTGCGCCGCTCGCGGCATCTCCGACTGGTGGCGGCGATCATGCTGCTGACGGTGATCGTTGCACAGATCGTCGACCTGCAGTTCAACTGGGCCGTGCAGGAAGCGACGTCCTCCCTTGATCAGCGGACGGCGTTCTTCGGGAACTTCTACAGCGTCATGGGCATCATGGCGTTTCTCTTTCAGTTGATCTTCACCGCGCGCATTCATCGTCATCTCGGAGTGGGATTCGCCATGCGCGTCCTGCCGGTCACGATGACATTCGGCACGCTCGCCCTCATCGCCGCGGCGACCGGAGCTCCCGAGCTCCTCCTCGGCGCGGCGCTCGTCCTGAAAGTCGGCGAGAACGGCGTCCGCTATTCGCTCGACCAGGCCACGCGCGAGCTTCTCTATCTGCCGATTCCGTCGCGCGCGCGGACAAAGGCGAAAGCGTTCATCGACGTGTTCGTGCAGCGTGCGGCGAAAGGAGTGGCCGCGCTGCTTCTTCTGCCGGTGACCTTCGGCCTGTTCACCGCGCCACAGGCCGGCTGGATCTCGCTCGGGCTGATCGCGCTCTGGATCGGGGTGACGATCATGGCACAGCGGCAATACGTCGAATCGTTCCGGGCCGGGCTGAAGAAAAGCGTGATCGAGCCCGACGCGATCGACCTCAACGATGCCACCGCGCTCGATGCGGTCGTGCAGTCGCTCGGCAGCACCGATGCACGTCAGGTCATCCATGCTCTTCGGCTGCTCCAGAAGTACGATCGCGTGCGGCTCGTTCCGCCGCTCCTGCTCTACCACGACAGCCCGGCGGTGCGGCGCGCCGTCCTCCGCATGATGGCCGCTATCGGAAGGGCGGACGCGCTTCCCCTCGTGGAGCGATGCCTGTCCGACGGCGACGCCGGCGTGAGAGCGGAGGCGGTCAGTGCGGTTGCTCATCTTCGCAAGACGGACGTGGTCTCACTCATGCGTCCATACCTCGACGCCCGCGACGCCGGCGCTGTCTCCGCGGCAGTCGTCGCGCTGTGGGAGGCGCCGGATGCAGAGATCCGGCGGCACGCCGAGGCAGCGCTGACCGATCTCGTCACCGACGGCGACCCCGGCGCACGCGCGGAGGCGGCCAAGGCCCTCGGCTCTCTCCGCAGGGACCCCCGCAACGAGGCTCTCCTATTCCTGCTCGGTGACCGCGACACGCGTGTCGCGCGCGAGGCGATCGGCGCCGTGCGCCGGCGTGTGGTTCGCGGCCAGCCGACGCCGATCTACGTTCCCTCACTGGTCGCCCTCCTCGACAACCGCCGGCTCAAGCACGAGGCGCGGCAGGCGCTCGTGGCGTTCGGCGAAGCGGTGATCCCGGCACTCGTCCATTTCATGAACAGCGCCGACGAGCGGCTGTGGGTACGGCGCGCGCTGCCGAAAACGATCGCCATGATCGGCGGCCGGGCGGCGGGCGTCGCTCTGGCGAGCTCCTTGCGGCTCGCCGCGGATCGAATTCTCTTCCGCAAAGTCGTCGAGGCGCTCGGCACGATGAACGAGCCGCTTCCTGGTCACGAGCGCAGCTTCGGCGATGCCATCGTGGCGCAGAGCGCGACGTACCTCGGCGCTCTCGCCAATCTCGCCGCGCTCGGTTCGGTGGCGCGCGGGCGCCTGGCGGGACCTCTCATGATGTGGGATCCCGAAGAGCATGAGCCGACACTGCTCGAGCGCCTGCTCGCCGAGCAGATGAGCGATTCCGTGCGGAACATCTTCGGCCTTCTCGTGCTCTTCCACGATCGCGCGCACGTCCGGGACGCGCATCGGAGCGTGAGCAGTGGTCAGTTTCATCTGATCTCGGCCGCGGTCGAGTATCTCGACAACGTTCTCGCGCCGGCGACCAGGCGCGTCGTTCTTCCAGTCATCGAGGATCAGCCGCTCGCGGAGCGCCTCGACGCGGCGAAACGATTGTTCGGCATCAATCTTCGATCGCGGATGGACGTTCTCACGCAGTTTGTCGAGGAATGCCTCGCCGACAGGCTCGATGGATCAGGATGGGGCGCTGCCGCGCTGTACGAGGTCTATGCCTCGCGCGCTTCCCTTCTCTACCCGCGCGTGGACCAGATCCGCAACAGCGAGCACGCTGATCCGCTGGCGCGGGAGACGGCGGAGTGGATCGGCCGCCGCATCGATCGGTTGAGAGGAGAAACGCATGCCTGAACTGGCACGGATCGAAACGGTCGTCGTTCTACAAAGCATCGATTTCTTCAGCGCCTGCACGGCTGAAGAAGTGCTGCAGATCGTCTCCATCGCCCGCGAGCGGTCGATTGCGCCGGGCGAAGAGCTGTTCCGTGAACGCGACTCCGCCGACACGCTGTACTGCGTGATTCGCGGAGACGTGGAGGTGACCGCCCGCGACGGAAGACGCGAAGCGGTCGGGCCGCTCCAGGCCATCGGCCTGGCCGACGTGCTGAGCGGACGCCTCTACTCCGGCACCGCAGTGGCCACCACGCCGGCCCTTGTTCTGGCCATCCAGGCCGAAGACTTCTTCGATCTGCTCTCGAACAACATCGATGTGGTGAAGTCGCTCTTCCGGCACCTCATCCAGCGAATGGAAAGGAACCACTGATGCCGTCCTCATCGTCCCGCTCGCTCCTCGCATTGGCCGCGCTGCTCATCGTTGCGGGTTGCGCGTCGGTCGGGCCGCAGCGTACCGTCGCTGTCGGCGACATCCACGGCGAATACGACGGGTTCGTGTCGATTCTCCGCCAGGCGGGAGTGGTCGACGAGAGGTTGCGATGGACAGACGCGGGGACGACGCTCGTCCAGACCGGCGACTACGTCGACCGCGGCGCGGAAACGCGCAAGGTCATGGATCTGCTCATGAAGCTGGAGCGCGCTCGCCGGTCCAACGTCATCGTTCTTCTCGGCAATCACGAGCTGATGAACATCACCCGGAACCTTGCCGACGTGAATCCCGCGCAGTATGCCGCTTTCGCCGACGGCAACTCCGAACGCCGCCGTCAGGCCGGATACCGCGATTACGCCGCTCTTCGGGAAAGGCTCGCTCGCCGCTATGCCGGTTCTTCGCTGACTGTCCTTTCAGAAGACGAGTGGATGGCTGCGCATCCGCCGGGGTTCATCGAATATGCGGAAGCGCTCAGCCGGAACGGCGTGTACGGCCGGTGGCTGCGCACGAAGCGGGTCATGGTCAAGGTCGGCGATTCCATCTTCATGCACGCCGGAATCAG
>DATLFC010000263.1:0-16535 GCA_035525015.1 Thermoanaerobaculia bacterium
GACCGATTTTCCACAGTTGCGGAAAAGCTGTGGATTCTCAACGAGATAAGTCCTCCTGCCTCGATGAACATCTGGAAACAGGTCCTCACCCGTATAGAGCAAACCACTGACAGGACTGAGTATCTGAACTGGTTCGCGCCGACCCGTTTCGTGGCGCAGCGGGGCGAGGTCCTGGAAGTGAACGTGCCGGCCCAGCGGTTCATCGACGAGATCCGGGAGCGCTACGGGCAGCAGATCCGGTCGATCCTCAGCGACCTCGCCGCCGACAATGTGGAAGTCCATTTTGTCGTCGATCCGGCACTGGCCATCGACGATGTGAACGTTCCTCCCGTTCCGCCTCGCGACGACCTCCCCACGGCAACCTTCAATCCACGGTACAAATTCGAGACGTTCGTGGTCGGCAACTCCAACCAGCTGGCCTACGCCGCCTCGAAATCGATCGCCGAAAACCCCAGCGGCTCGTTCAACCCTCTCTTCATCTACGGCGGTGCCGGACTCGGCAAAACCCACATGATCCAGGCCATCGGCCAGCAGATCCGGAACTCCCGCCCGACGATGAAGGTGGTCTACATGTCGGCCGACTCGTTCGTGACGGAGCTGATCTCGTCGATCCGCTACGATCGGATGCAGTCGTTTCGCGACCGGTACCGCACCGTCGACGCCCTGCTGCTCGACGACATCCAGTTCCTGGCCGGCAAGGAGCGGACGCAGGAAGAGTTCTTCCACACCTTCAACGCGCTCTACGAAGCGCAGAAGCAGATCGTCTTCACATCCGACGCGCCGCCGAAGGACATTCCGACGCTCGAAGAACGGCTCCGCTCCCGTTTCGAGTGGGGACTGATCGCCGACATTCAGCCGCCCGATCTCGAGACCAAGGTGGCCATCCTCCGCAAGAAGGCGGAGGAAAAGAAGATCGACCTGCCGCACGACGTGGCGCTCTTCATCGCCGAGCGCGTGCGGTCGAACATCCGCGAGCTCGAAGGACACCTGAACCGCGTCAGCGCGTTCGCGTCGCTCACCGGCCACCGCATCAACATCGATCTGGCGAAGGAAGCGCTGAAGGATCTGCTGTCGAAGGACAACAAGCCGATCACGCCCGCCGACATCATGAAAGTCGTCGCCGCGCATTACGGCATCAAAGTCTCCGATCTGAAGTCGAAGTCGAATGCGCGTCCCATCGCCTATCCGCGGCAGGTGGCCATGTACCTGTGCAAGGAGCTGACGGACCTCTCCTATCCGGAGATCGGAAAGCTCTTCAATAACAAGCATCACTCCACCGTCATGTACTCGGTCGAAAAGATCGATCAGTTGATCCAGGATGATCAGCAGGTGGCCAGGACGGTCGAGATGCTGACCAAGCAGTTTCGGTGAAAACGTCCTGTGAATGTCCTGCTGAAAAGCTGCGCAGAAAGACCATCGATCGATCGGAGAAATCGCCTGCTGTGGAAAACCCAACCGTTCTCCATCGCTTTTCCTCAGCGAAACCCGCAGTTTTCAATCGATGTGAACTGCTATACTTTCGAGACCTTTGCAGCGCGTTCAGAGATTTTCCGCACGGACCCACTGCTATCACCACTAAAGAGAAGAGAACTGTTTTCCGAGAGGAAGAGATATGGAGCTGAACGTAGGAAAAGCGGATCTGCAGAAGGAGCTGCAGCTATGCCAGGGCGTCGTCGAAAAGCGGTCGACGATTCCCATCCTCTCGAACGTTCTTCTGAAAGCGGCTGACGGACGGCTGCAGATCGCGGCCACCGATCTCGACGTGACGATTCTCAGCTCCTGCCCGGCGCGCATCACCACGCCCGGCGGCGTCACGATCGAAGCGAAGCGTCTGTTCGACGTCATCCGTTCGCTTCCCGACGACGACGTCCACATCGCGATGCAGGAGAACAACTCCGTTCTCATCGAAGCAGGCACCGCGAAGTTCCGTCTTCTCGGCCTCCCCGCCGAGGATTACCCGACGCTTCCGACGGTGAGCGTGAGCGAGGCCTACACGCTGCCGCTCGAGGAGCTGAAGACGATGGTGGCGAAGGTGAAGTTCGCCATCACGCACGAGGAGACGCGATTCCAGCTCAACGGCGCGCTGCTCAAGGTGCAGCCGTCGACGATGGAGATGGTCGCCACCGACGGTCATCGCATGGCGCTGATCAACTTTCCCTCCGGAAGCGGGAGCTCCAAGAAAAAAGGAACCGACCTCACGATTCTGATTCCGCGCAAGGCGCTCGACGAGATCCTCCGGCTCGAAGCCGGCGAGGACGGCAACGTCCGCTTCGGCGTCTCCGAGAACCAGCTCTTCTTCGAGGCGGGCGAACGCCGCCTGATGGCGCGGATGATCGACGTGAACTTCCCGAACTACATGGAAGTGATCGCGCGCGACAACGACCGCCTCGTCATGGTCGACCGCGAGCGCCTTCTGTCGACGATCCGACGTATCTCGCTCGTGGCGAACGAGCGGACCCGCGCCGTCCGCTTCGACTTCGCTCCCGGAAAGCTCACCGTCTCGTCGACGAATCCCGAGCTCGGCGATGCGCGGGAGACCGTCCCCATCGACTACTCCGGCAATCCCTTCCACGTCGGGCTCAACGCCGCGTACGTCACCGACTTCCTCAGCGCCGTCGATACGCCGAGCGTCTCGCTCGCTCTGAAGGACGAGAACAGCCAGTGCATCGGCCGCCCGGCCTCGACCTCGGAAGACCTCCCGTACGAGTACCTCTACGTCGTCATGCCGATGCGGCTGGCGTGAAAAGAAGGGCCATGCGCCCTCCATGATTCTCAAAAGTCTCACCACCGAGAACTTCCGCAACCTCGCCGCCGCGTCGCACTCCTTTCATCCCACCACGAACATCCTCGTCGGCCGTAACGGGCAGGGAAAGACGAACCTCCTCGAGTCGATCTACTTCCTGGCCACCACGAGATCGTTTCGGACGACGCGGATCGCGAGCCTCTTCCGGTTCGACGCGCCGACGCTGTTCGCCGGAGGGACGGTCGAGCGCGACGGGTTGGAGCGCTCTCTTTCGGTGGGGCTGGAGACGGGCGAGACGCGCAAGCGCGTCCTGCTGATCAACAACGAACAGGTGACGGTGCCGGCCTATCTGGAGGCCCTCGTCGTCTTCGCCTATTCGGCGGCCAGGCTGGAGATCATCCGCGGCGAGCCGGAGGAGCGGCGCCGCTTTCTGGATCGCGGCATCGCCAGCATCCAGCCGGCGCACGTGCAGCTGCTGTCTCGCTTCGGACGCGTGCTGAAGCAGCGCAACGCGCTTCTGGCGGCAGTGGCCGCGCGCGAAGCGACCGCGGCGTCGCTCGAGGCGTGGGACGAGGAGTTTGCCGCGGCCGGCGCGGGGATCCAGTCGGCACGCGCCGCGTACGCGGAGGAGCTCGCGGCGGCGGTCGCGGAGATCGTCCGGGAGCACGAGTACCACGTCGATGGCGTGGAGATCCGTTACCGTCCGGCCGAGGGCCATCCTGCGGCGACACGCGGAGCGGAGCTTCGGGCGCGCACCTCGCTGTGGGGCCCGCAACGCGACATGCTGGAGTTTCTGGTCGACGGGCGTCCGGCCGTGGAAGTGCTGTCGGGAGGCGAGCTGAAGACGATGGTGCTCTTCCTGAAATTCGCGAAACTGACGCTGTTCCGGAGGCGATTCGAGGAGCGCCCGCTGTTCCTCCTGGACGACATCGACGCGGAATTGGATCTGGAGATCCTGCAGCGTTTGTTGAGCCTTCTTCCGCCGCGTGCACAGGTTTTTGCGACGTCCGCGAAGGAGTCGTTCCTGCAGGCGTTGGAAGCGGGTCCGCACCTGCGCCTAACTGTTGACAACGGAAGGGTTACAGCGGCAAGAGAATTCGCCTGAAACGGCAATTTTCCGGTATCATTTGGGGTTGAAAAACCCGTCAGCGCACTCCCGCTTTTTCGGCCGCCGCGAGGCGCCCGACACCTCCGAAAAAGCTGCAAGGAAAACGACCCCTAGATGGCAGAACACTACACCGCAGAAGACATCAAGGTTCTGAAGGGCCTTGATGCGGTCCGCAAGCGCCCGGGCATGTACATCGGCGACACCGATGACATTTCCGGCCTCCACCACATGGTCTACGAGGTCGTCGATAACGCCATCGACGAGGCTCTGGCCGGCTACGCGGACCGCGTTTCCGTCACCATTCACGAGGACAACTCCGTCACCGTCGAGGACAACGGGCGCGGCATTCCGGTCGACATGCACAAGGGAGAGGGGCGGTCGGCGGCGGAAGTCATCATGACCGAGCTGCACGCGGGCGGAAAGTTCGACAACAACTCGTACAAAGTCTCCGGCGGTCTGCACGGCGTCGGTGTATCGGTCGTCAACTTTCTCTCGGAGTGGCTGGAGCTGGAGATTCACCGCGACGGCTTCGTGTGGCGTCAGCGCTACGAGGGCGGCATCCCGACCGTGAAGATCGAACAGGGGGAGAAGACGACGCGCCGCGGCACGCGCGTGACGTTCAAGGCCGATCCGGCCATCTTCTCCATCACGGAAATGAACTACGAGACGCTCTCGCAGCGTCTGCGCGAGCTGGCCTTCCTCAACTCCGGCGTGCACATCGAGATCAGCGATGACCGCAGCGAGAAGCACCACGAGTTCCGCTACGAGGGCGGCATCGTCTCCTTCGTGCAGGACCTGAACAAGAACAAGACGCCGCTGCACGACAAGCCGATCTTCGTCCGCCACGAGCGCGACGGCGAGGCGGTGGAGATCGCGCTGCAGTGGAACGAGGGCTACACCGAGAACATCTACACGTTCACGAACACGATCAAGAACGCCGACGGCGGCACGCACCTGGTCGGCTTCAAGGCCGCGCTGACGCGCACCGTCATCAAGTACGCCAACGCCCTCGGCGTCATCGACAAGGCCAAGGTCTCGGTCGAGGGCGACGACGTCCGGGAAGGGCTGAGCACCGTCCTGTCGGTCAAGATCCGCGACCCGAAGTTCTCCTCGCAGACGAAAGACAAGCTCGTCTCATCCCACGTCAAGACGTGGGTCGAGCAGGTCGTGAACGAACGGCTCGGCGAGTACTTCGAGGAGAACCCGCGCGACGCGCGGCGCATCGTCGACAAGATCGTCGAGGCCGCGCGGGCCCGTGAAGCGGCGCGCAAGGCGCGCGATCTAACGCGGCGCAAGGGCGCTCTCGACTCCGCGTCGCTCCCTGGAAAGCTCGCCGACTGCCAGGAGCGCGACCCCCGTTTTTCCGAGATCTACTTCGTCGAAGGCGATTCGGCCGGCGGCTCGGCCAAGCAGGGGCGCGACCGCCGCTTCCAGGCCATCCTCCCGCTGAAGGGGAAGATCCTGAACGTGGAGAAGGCGCGTCTCGACAAGATGCTCTCCTCCGACGAGATCCGCATCATGATCACCGCCCTCGGCACCGGGATCGGCGCCGGCGATTTCGACATCGACAAGCTCCGCTACCACAAGATCATCATCATGACGGACGCCGATGTCGACGGATCGCACATCCGGACCCTGATCCTGACCTTCTTCTACCGGCACATGGTGGAGGTGATCCGGCGCGGCTACCTCTACATCGCGCAGCCGCCGCTGTTCAAAGTCTCACAGGGAAAGAAAGACACCTACCTGAAGGACGAGATCGACAAGTCACGCTTCCTCCTCGGTCGCATCGCCGAGTCGGTCGAGGTCACCCCGCACGGCGGCCTCCCCCTCGGCGGCGAAGCCCTCGTGAACATGCTCCAGCGGATGGAGGAGTACCGGAACCACGCCCGCAAGCTGCAGCCGCGCGGCATCCCCCGCAACGCGCTCGACGTACTGCTCACGAACGGCTTTCATGACCGCACCGCGCTCACCGACCCCGACCGCCTGCGGGCGCTCGAGGCCGCTCTCCGGGCGGCCGGGTTCGAGGGCGTCCGGCAGGGGACCGATCCGGTCACCGAGACGCCGTTCCTCGAATTCGTGGCCGGGAACAACGGCAGCGGCAGAAAGGTCGTCGTCAACACCGACTTCTTCTCGCACTACGAGTTCCGCCAGGCGGCGAAAGCGTTCGAGCAGCTGGCCGGCTTTGGTCTTCCGCCGTACACGGTCCGCCACGGCGAGGCCGGCATGGAGCTCCGCCGGATGGACGATCTTCTCGACGAGATCTACAAGCTCGCCGAGAAGGGACTGAGCATCCAGCGCTACAAAGGTCTCGGCGAGATGAACCCCGACCAGCTGTGGGACACGACGATGAACCCCGAGACGCGCCGGCTGCTGCAGGTCACGATCCGTGACGCGGTCGCCGCGGACGAGATCTTCACCACGCTGATGGGCGATCAGGTCGAGCCGCGGCGGGCGTTCATCCAGGACAACGCCCTGGACGTAAAGAATCTCGATATCTAACGATTACTGAATGGCTGATTCCTCCGACTACCAGAACTTCAAAGACGAACGGCTGCCGATCAACATCGAAGACGAGATGCGCAAGTCGTATCTCGACTACGCGATGTCGGTCATCATCGGCCGCGCCCTCCCCGACGTCCGCGACGGCCTCAAGCCGGTCCACCGCCGCATCCTCTATGGGATGTACGAGCAGGGGAACACGGCCGGGAAGGCCTACAAGAAATCGGCGCGTATCGTCGGCGACGTCATGGGCAAGTTCCATCCCCACGGCGACAGCGCCATCTACGACACCGTCGTCCGGATGGCCCAGGACTTCTCGATGCGCTATCGCCTCGTCGACGGCCAGGGCAACTTCGGCTCTCTTGACGGCGACAACCCCGCGGCCATGCGTTACACCGAAGTCCGGCTGACGCGACTCGCCGAGGAGCTGCTCCGCGACGACATCGACAAGGAAACGGTCGACTGGGTCCCGAACTACGACGGCTCCCTTTCCGAGCCGTCGGTGCTGCCGGCGAAGTTCCCCAATCTGCTCGTCAACGGGTCCTCCGGCATCGCCGTCGGTATGGCGACCAACATTCCGCCGCACAACCTCGGCGAGGTGATCGACGCCTGCCTCATGGTCATCGAGAATCCGGCCGCCACCTGGCAGGAGCTGATGACGGCGCTTCCCGGACCCGATTTCCCGACCGGCGGCTTCATTCACGGACTCGACGGCATCCGCCAGGCGTACGGCGAAGGGCGCGGCATCATCCAGGTCCGCGGCCGGGCCGGCTTTGAGACGACGAAGAAGGGCGACAAGCAGCAGATCGTCATCACGGAGATTCCGTACATGACGAACAAGGCCCGGCTGATCGAAAAGATCGCCGAGCTGGTGCGCGACAAGAGGATCGACGGGATCGCCGACCTGCGCGACGAGTCGGACCGCGACGGCATCCGCATCGTGGTGGAGCTGAAGCGCGGCGAGGTGCCGGAAATCGTCCTCAACAACCTCTACCGCAACACCCAGCTGCAGACGACGTTCGGCATCATCTTCCTGGCCATCGTGAACAACCGGCCGGAGGTGATGGACCTCCCGACGATCCTGCGTCATTTCATCGAGCACCGGAAAGAGATCGTCACGCGCCGTACGCGCTTCGAGCTGCGGAAGGCCGAGGAGCGCGCGCACATTCTCGAGGGGCTGGTCAAGGCGCTCGACATCCTCGACGAGCTGATCGGCTTCATCCGCGCCAGCCGCGGCCCGGCCGAGGCGAAGGCGGGACTGATCGAGCGGTGGCAGTTCTCCGAGCTCCAGGCCACGGCCATCCTCGGCATGCGCCTGCAGCAGCTGACGGGCCTCGAGCGCGAGAAGATCACGAACGAGTACAACGAGGTGCTCGCGCTCATCCGCCGTCTCCGGGAGATCCTCTCCTCGGAGAAGCTCGTGCTGGAGATCATCTCGGCCGAGCTGAAGCAGATCAAGGAACAGTACGGCGACGAGCGGCGCACGGAGATCATCGCCGAGGCGCACGAGATCTCGATCGAAGACATGATCGCCGACGAGGACATGGTCATCACCGTGTCGCGCGGCGGCTACATCAAGCGTTCGGCGCTGTCGATGTATCGCGCGCAGCGCCGCGGCGGCAAGGGCCGTATCGGCATGCAGACCAAGCAGGAGGACATCGTCGAGCACCTCTTCGTCGCCTCGACGCACGCCTACGTGCTGGTCTTCACCGACAAGGGACGGATGTACTGGCTGAAGGTGCACACGATTCCGGAGGTCGGCTCCAACGCGCGCGGCAAGGCGATCGTCAACCTGCTCAACCTCGAGGAGGGCGAGAACGTGCGCGCCCTGCTGACCACGCGCGACTTTTCCGAAGGAAAGTACGTGGTCATGGCCACGCGCGGCGGCAAGATCAAGAAGACGGAGTTCTCCGCCTTCTCGAACGTGCGCAACACCGGCATCATCGCCATCGACATCCTCGCGGGCGACGATCTCTACAGCGTGGCGCTCTCCGACGGGAACTCGGAGATCTTCATCGGCACGCACGGCGGCCGCGCCATCCGCTTCCACGAGAACGACGTCCGCCCCATGGGCCGCGGCGCCGCCGGCGTGAAGGGAATCGCCCTGCGCCAGGGCGACTTCGTCGTGGAGATGGACGTGCTTCCCAGCGCGGGCGAGGCGGCCAATGCCTCCGCCGACGATATCGAGTCCGACTCCGAAGCGGAGCTCACCGCCGACTGGCGCGGCTACATTCTCACCGTCACCGAGAAGGGCTTCGGCAAGCGCTCGCCGGTCACCGTTTACCGTCTGCAGAGCCGCGGCGGCATGGGCGTCATCAACATCAAGGCCACCGACAAGAACGGGCGGGTTGCCGGCATCTCCCATGTTGCTGATGACGATCAGATGCTGATCATCAGCGAGCAGGGGATGATCATCAGATTCCCCGTCGCCGGCGTTCGTTCCATGGGGCGCAACACGCAGGGCGTCCGTCTGATCAATATCGTAGAGGGCGATCTGGTCGTCGCGGCGATGAAGCTCGTCGAGAAGGAACAGGTGGAAGAGGGCGGCGAGGAGACGGAGACCGAAAGCGCGCCCGACGATACGGTTCACTGACGGGCAGTGGGAGCGATCGTGGTGAAGATGTCTCGGGAGCGCTTGCAACGGCTGGCGGCAGAGCTTCTCGAAGCGATGACCGCCTCCAGGGCTGTTGTCCTGTTGAAGGAGCGCGATGCTGTCCGCCAGGCCATCGCGCACGTCCTGGCCGAGGAGATCGAGCGGGAGGAAGCGCGCGAGGACACGGTGCGCCGCCGCATCGCCGGTCTCCGCAAAGCCCCGCGCCGCCGCTCCGCCGACTGGGAAAATCTCTTCCGCAAGCTGATGGAAGAGGAGTACCTGCGCGAAGGCCTGGACAGCTAATTCTCGGGGGTCGGCTCTTCGGTGGCCGGAGCCGCAGCCGCCCCGGCGCGGCGCGTCATCGTGTCGTCATCGTCGGTGATTTCCTGCCGCCACCGCTGCGCTTTCATCCGCTCGAAGATGCCCCCGGCGTGCCCCGCCGGAATCCAGCTGTTTCCACCGCACTTGGGGCAGCGCCCGCGGAAGGCGATGTTTTTTCCACAGTCCGGGCAGATGATGACGAGCGAATGCGACAGCTCGAACTTCTGCTCCCCCTCCGCATCCAGACTGTTGAGGAACGAAGCGAGACTTGTGAAGGTATCTTCGAGGGACATTGCTGCATCGCTCGCCTAGTGCATACGGCCTGCCATCTCGCCGCCCGAGGCCTCAGATCCGCATCACATCGAACCGCTCGTGGTGCAGCGTCTCGTCCGGCTTGAAGACGAGGTGGATCCCCAACGATCTCTCCACCTCCTCGAAAATCGGGTCACCGGCGGAGAGGGCGCCGTACACGACCGGGTTCACGCGGACGATGACGTCCTGCCCTTCGTGGAAGTCGCGTGACTTGATCAGCTCCCGCCAGATCTCCAGCGCCACCGTCGTATTCGATTTGATTCTCCCGCTGCCGGCGCAGTAGGGGCAGGCCTGGGTCAGCGATCGCTCCAGGCTTTGCCGGACGCGCTTCCGCGTCATCTCGATGAGGCCGAAGTCGGAGATCTGCAGGATCTTCGTCTTGGAGCGATCCTTCTTGATCTCCTCTTCGAGCGCTTCGAAGAGCCTGGCCCGGTTCGCCGGCTCCTCCATGTCGATGAAGTCGAGCACGATGATGCCGCCGAGGTCGCGGAGGCGGATCTGCCGGACGATCTCCTTCGCTGCTTCGATGTTGGTGCGGAAGACGGTCTCCTCGAGATTCTTCTTCCCGACGTACTTCCCCGTGTTCACGTCGATCGCCACGAGCGCCTCGGTCTGGTTGATGACGATGTATCCGCCCGACTTCAGCCACACCTTCGACTTCAGCGCCTTGGCGATCTCCGCCTCGATGCCGAACTCGTCGAAGATCGGTTCGTCGCGGCGGTAGAGGCGGACGCGCGGCACGAGCTGCGGCTGGATCTGGTCGAGGAACTCGACGACGCGCTGGTACTCGTCGACCGAATCGACCCAGACGCTCTTGAACTCCGGCGACAGGACGTCGCGGATCGTGCGGAGGATCAGGTCGAGATCGTGATGGATCGCGCTCGGCGCCGACGCTTTCTCCGCGCGCCGGCGGATCTGGTCCCAGAGGTCGGTGAGGTAGCGGAGATCGGCGCGGAACTCCTCCTCGACGCGCTGCTCGCCGGCCGTCCGGACGATGAAGCCTCCCTGTCCCTGCGGCCGGATCCGCTCCAGCATCTCCTTGAGACGGATCCGCTCCTGCTCGTCCTCGATGCGCCGCGACACGCCGACGTGATTCACCGTCGGCATGTAGACGAGAAAGCGGCCCGGGAGCGTGACGTGGCTCGTGATCCGCGCCCCTTTTCCGGCGATGGTGTCCTTCGACACCTGGACGACGATCTCCTGCCCTTCGCGGAGCAGGTCGGCGATCGAGGTCTCCGGCCGCGGCGGCGGCACCTCGTCCAGCGTCAGATCCTCGGGCGATTCGTTGTCGAGCTCGGCCAGCTCCTCGAGGACGTCGGAGACGTAGAGGAAGGCATCGCGATCCAGGCCGAGGTTGACGAAGGCCGACTGCATCCCGGGGAGGACTTTCGTGACGCGGCCTTTGTAGATGTTGCCGACGATGGTCCGGTGCCGGGTCCGCTCGACCCAGAGCTCCGCCACCTGCCCCTCGTCGAGAACGGCGATCCGCGACTCATGCTTCGTGGCATTGATGACGATCTCCCGCGACATCGGAGCGGGAGTCTATCCGACCCGGCCGGGACGAGCGGACGTGCGAATAAACCCGAGCGCCACCGGGTTTGACCCCGGTGCCCGCCCTTGACGGCGCCCGGGTGCTTTGTTACCTTCCGGCGCCTTTCACGAGGTGCCCCGAGTGTTCCGGCATAGCTCAGTTGGTAGAGCAGCGGACTGTTAATCCGCGGGTCGTAGGTTCGAGTCCTACTGCCGGAGCCATCTTTCCTTCAGTCGCAGCTCACCCGCGACGGCTCTACGATCTGCCACCAGGGGTGCGGCTCATTCGTCGACGGGCTCTGCGTGATGGAGCCGAACGTTGACCAGACGCCGAACGACGTCGCCGCCTCGAGGTACAGCGTGTACGACGGCCAGTACTCGAACCAGATCATGTCGCCATCGGCGTAGCGCGTGGCGTTCATCGGCACGATGACGTTCGCACCGGGCTCGATCGGCAGCGTGAGCGTGTCGGTGCGGCAGTACAACCCGTCGCGCTCGCGCCAGACGTGGATCGTAGCGATTCCCTTCGACATGTTCTGCGACGAGAGCCAGCCGAGGTCGTGGAAGCGGTGCTCGTTGTCGCCGCGCACCGTCGCGCGGAGCCGCCAGCCGATGGCCGTCATGGCCCGCGGCTCCTCGATCCCCGCCGCGCTGATCAGTTGCGAGACGGCGAAGCCGCCCAGCGGGTGGGTGGGCAGGGACGGGTCGGGCTGCCGCGGAATGCTCGCGCGGCTGCGCTGCGCCTCCGCGGCGAGGGCCGTGAATGCGAGCACGAGCGTGAGCACCGCAATCCTCGGTTGCATCTGCCATCGAGCTACCCAACGGGCGTGCCAGCTGCCCCTCCTCCTGTTACGCTACCGCCCGGTTCTGCCGAAATGTCACCCGCGTTTCCAACTACGCGCCGGAGCGTGGTGCTCTCGCTCTCCAGCGGCGATGCCGGCGAGCGGACTCGTGCATTCGACACGCTCGTCGCGCTCTACTGGAGACCGCTCTACAAGTACGCCCGCGTCTCCCGCGGCCGCTCGCCCGAGGACTGCGAAGATCTGACGCAGAGCTTCTTCACGAGGGTGCTCGAGAACGAGGCGCTCGCCTCCTACGATGCCGGGAAGGCGAGCTTCCGCACGTTCCTTCGCATGCTCTTCGACCGCCACGCCGCGAACGAAACGAAGGCGGCGCTGCGGCTGAAACGCGGCGGCGGATCGCTCGCCGTCGACTTCGAAAGCGCGGAGGCGGAACTGGCGGGCGACGACGCGTCCGCGATTTCACCCGAGACGCTCTTTCAGCGCGAATGGGCGCGCAGCGTCTTCACGCTGGCCGTCGAACGGCTGCGATTGGAGTGCAGCGCTTCGGGCCGCACCACGCACTTCGCGCTCTTCGAAGCGTACGACCTCGACGACGATCGCAGCGTCTCCTACCGCGATCTCGCGGCGCGATTCGGCCTGACGGAGACCACGGTCACGAATCATCTCGCCGCGGTCCGCCGCACTTTCCGCCAGCTCGTCCTCGACACGCTCCGTGAAGCGACCGCGAGCGAGCAGGAGTACCGCGCCGAAGCGCGGGCGCTCCTGGGAGTGGACGGATGAACTGGCTGTCCGACGCGACGCTCGACCATCTCCGGCTCGTCGCCGACCAGCCCGATGTTTCGTCGACGCGTTATGAGCTGATCCGGGAGATCGCGCGCGGAGGGATGGGGGTCGTGTACGAGGCCGAAGACCGCGAACTGCAGCGCCGCGTCGCGCTGAAGGTGCTGGCCACCGAGGTCGCCGGACCGGAGGCGGTAGAGCGCCTGCGCAACGAGGCCCGGACCATCGCCCGTCTCGAGCATCCCGGCATCGTCCCGGTCCATGACGCCGGAATCCTGCCGGACGGCCGCGCCTGGTATGCCATGAAGCTCGTCCGCGGCGAGACGCTGCGGGCCGAGGGCCGCAGCCGCACCGAGCTGCTGCGCCTCTTTCTCCGGATCTGCGAGCCGGTCGCGTTCGCCCACGCGCACGGAGTTGTCCATCGCGATCTCAAGCCGGAGAACGTGATGATCGGATCCTTCGGCGAAGTGCTGGTCATGGACTGGGGCGTCGCCGCATCGGTGCAGGGCAGGGGAGAAGAGGGCCTCGTCGTCGGCACGCCGGGCTTCATGGCTCCCGAGCAGGAGCGTGGCGACAGCGCCCCCGACACGCGCGCCGACGTCTTCGCCCTCGGCGCGATGCTCCGCCTCCTCCTGCACAACGAGCGGCCGCCGAAGCCACTGCGCGCCATCATCGGCAAGGCGATGTCCGCTTCACCGGCCGATCGGTATCGCGACGCGCAGGACCTGGCCGGCGACGTGGCGCGTTACGCCGACGGTCTTCCGGTGACGGCCTATCGCGAGAACCTCCTCGAGCGCTCCGGCCGCTGGATCAGCCGCAACCGCGCGCTCGTGGCGATGGTCCTCACCTATCTCGTCATGCGCGTCCTCGTGTTCCTGTTCGGTCGCACGTAAAGGATTTTCACGCGACGTTGAAATCAGTCAGCGGAGGGATGGTCATGAACAAAGTCCTGCTGGGAGTTCTCCTCGGAGCCGCACTCGGAGCGGTCGACGGTCTCACCGCCTGGCTCACGCCGGCGGTGCGGCCGTACATGATCGGCATCGTCATCGGCTCGACGTTCAAGGGCATCATCGCCGGCGTGGCCGCCGGATGGTTTGCGCGGAAGGTGCAGTCCGTGCCGGCCGGGATCGCCTTCGGCTTCGTCGTCGGGCTGCTTCTCGCTTACGGCGTGGCGGCGATGCCGTCGGAGACGGGGGAGCATTACTACTTCGAGATCATGCTGCCGGGCAGCATCGTCGGGGCGATCCTCGGCTGGGCGACGCAGCGCTACGGCCGCCCGGCGAACATGCCGCGCGTCGCGGCGACGACCGTCGCGCTGCCGCCTGTCTGACCGCGAAAACGTGACAGAAATTTTTCGCGCGCCGGCCGGCTTGGGGACCTCAGAGACCACGGCCATTTCAGCCATCGACCAGCTTCCCGACAGCCGGCGCGCGATCCTCGTGGCGCTGAAGCAGCGCGGCGCCCTCACCATCGCCGAGCTGGCCGCGTTCCTCACCCTGACGGGGGAGGCGGTCCGGCAACAGCTCCGGCAGCTCCAGCAGGACGGCTGGATCGAGTCGCGCCGCGTCCACCAGAGCGAGCGCGGCCGTACCGGGCGCCCCGCCACCGCGTACGCGCTCAGCGACGCGGGCGATCACCTCTTCCCGAAACAGTACGACGATCTCACCGTGCTGATGCTCGATACGGTGACGAAAGAGTTCGGCCCCGAGGCCGCGGCGAAGGTTCTGGCGCGTTTGACGGAAGAGCGCGTCGCGGCTGCCGCTCCGGGGATGCGCGACCTGTCGCTCGAAGAGAAGATCGCCGCACTGAAGGACTGGTATCTGCGCGACGATCCGTTCATGGAGGCGGGGAGCGATCGCGACGGCTTCCGCCTGATCGAGCGCAACTGCCCCTTCCTGTCGACGGCGATGCGCCGCCCCATGCTCTGCAGCATCTCCGTCAACGCCCTCACCAGGATCCTCGGCGTCGTCGTCGATCGCGAAGAGAAGTTTCAGGACGGCGACGGCCGGTGCGTCTTCCGCGTGCACGCCGATCAGCCGATCGATCCCGACACCTGGCAGTTCAGGCTCGAGGACTCAGTCCCTTCACGTACACGGTCTTGATGTTCACGAACTCGCGGATGCCGTGAACGCCGAGCTCCCGCCCGAAGCCTGATTTCTTCACGCCCCCGAACGGCAGCCGCGGATCCGACGCCACCATGGCATTGACGAACACCTGTCCCGACTCGATGGCCTCGGCGAAGCGCCGCGCTTCCGCTCGATCGCGCGTCCAGACGCTGGCGCCGAGGCCGAAGCGGGTCGAGTTCGCGATCTTCACCGCCTCGTCGAAGCTCTTCGCGCGATAGATCGCCGCGACGGGACCGAACGTCTCCTCCTGGTTCACCGGCGCCGACTCGGGGATCGCGGCGAGCACCGTCGGCGCGTAGAAATTTCCCTTTCCTTCGAGGCGCTTTCCGCCGGTGAGCAGCCGCGCACCGGCGGCGACGCTCTCGCGCACCTGCTTGTCGATGTCGTCGACGATCTGCGGCGTCGCCAGCGGGCCGACGTCGGTCTTCTCGTCGAGCGGATCGCCGATGCGCAGCGCTTCCATCGTGGCGACGAAGCGCGTCTCGAACTCGGCGGCGATGCTCTCGTGCACGATGAACCGCTTCGCGGCGATGCACGACTGCCCGTTGTTGATCACGCGCGCCTTGACGCCGACCTGCACGGCCTCATCGAGATCAGCGCTCGGCATGACGATGAAGGGATCGCTGCCGCCGAGTTCCAGGACCGACTTCTTGATCTGCTTCGCAGCTTCGCTGGCGACGCTGGCGCCGGCCGCTTCGCTTCCGGTCAGCGTCACCGCCTTGACGCGATCGTCGCCGAGAAGCGGCGCCACCTGCTTCGAGGTGATGAGAAGTGTCTGGAATTCGTGATGATCGAAGCCCGCGTCGCGGAAGATCGTCTCGATCGCCATCGCCGACTGCGGCACGTTCGAGGCGTGCTTGAGCAGGCCGGCGTTTCCGGCCATCAGCGCGGGAGCGGCGAAGCGGAACACCTGCCAGAAGGGAAAGTTCCACGGCATCACGGCGAGCACCGCGCCGAGCGGCTCGTAGCGGATGTAGCTGTCGTCGGCGTCGGTCTCGACCCGCTCGTCGGCGAGGAACTCCGCCGCGTGATCGGCGTAGTAGCGGCAGACCCACGCGCACTTCTGCACCTCGGAAACAGCGGCTTTCACCGGCTTTCCCATCTCGACGGTGATCTGCCGTCCATACTCCTCCGCCCGCTCCTCCAGCAGATCCGCAGCGCGCCGCATCCGCTTCGCCCGCTCATCGAAACTGCGCCGCCGGTTCACCTCGAACCCGTCGGCCGCGCGCTGCAGCTTCTCCTCGATCTGCGCGTCCGTCAGCGCCTCAAACGTCCTGATCGTTTCGCCGGTAGCCGGATTGACCGTCGCAATACTCATCGAGTCATCGAATGATATCCGACCCCCAATGCCCTCTCCCCGCACGCGGAAGTGGGCCCGATCGCCCACTTGACGAATCGCGTCGCCCGACCTAAACGCACTGCCTGATGTCATTCCGAGCGTAGCGAGGAATCAGGCCGGGTGGTGGCGCGCTGCGTTTCCCCACGTGGCTAAAGTACATACCGCGACAAATCCTCATTCTTCACCACATCCGCCAACACCCGCTGCACATACGCCGCGTCAACGTTGACATCCACCCCCCGCATCTCCGTCGCCTCGAACGAAACCTCATCCAGCAACCGCTCGAGAATCGTATGCAACCGCCGCGCGCCGATGTTCTCCGTCTTGTCATTGACGAGCGCCGCGAACCGCGCGATCTCCGCGATCGCATCGTCGCTG
>DATLFC010000282.1:0-6205 GCA_035525015.1 Thermoanaerobaculia bacterium
GTGATGGCGGAGTTTCTCAACCTCGTGGCATCGGAGCCGGACATCGCCCGCGTCCCGATCATGGTCGACAGCTCGAAGTGGTCGGTCATCGAGGAGGGGCTGAAGCGGGTCCAGGGAAAATCGGTCGTCAACTCCATCAGCCTGAAGGAAGGAGAGGACGTCTTCCGGGAGCACGCCCGCCTGGCCAGGCGCTACGGCGCGGCGGTCGTCGTGATGGCATTCGATGAGCGCGGCCAGGCCGACACGCTGGAGCGGAAGGTCGAGATCTGTTCCCGCGCCTACCGCATCCTCACCGAAGAAGTCGGTTTTCCGCCGCAGGACATCATCTTCGATCCGAACGTGCTCACGGTCGCCACCGGCATCGAAGAGCACGCCGGATACGGAGTGGCCTTCATCGAAGCGGTGCGCCAGCTCCGGAAGAAATACCCGTTGACGAACGCATCGGGCGGCATCAGCAACGTCTCGTTCTCGTTCCGCGGAAACAAGGTCGTGCGCGAAGCGATGCACGCGGCGTTTCTCTACCACGCCATCGAAGCCGGTCTGACGATGGGCATCGTGAACGCGGGACAGCTCGCCATCTACGATGAAATCCCGAAGGATCTCCTGGCCCTCGTCGAGGACGTGCTCCTCAACCGCAGCTCCGAGGCCACCGAACGGCTGCTCGTCTATGCCGACCAGGTGAAATCGGAGGGGGGAACCGCCGAGCGCGCGGCCGAAGCGTGGCGGAGCGGGAACGTGGAAGAGCGCTTGTCGCACGCGCTGGTTGCCGGCCTGATCGAGCATCTGGAGAGCGATCTCGAGGAAGCCCGGAAACAGTACGCCTCCGCGCTCGAGATCATCGAGGGGCCGCTCATGGACGGGATGAACGTGGTCGGCAACCTCTTCGGATCGGGAAAGATGTTTCTGCCACAGGTCGTCAAGAGCGCGCGCGTCATGAAGAAGGCCGTGGCGTGGCTTCTTCCGTACATGGAGGCCGAGAAGGCGAAGTCCGGGACGCATCAGGCCCGCGGCAAGGTGCTGCTGGCCACGGTGAAGGGCGACGTGCACGACATCGGCAAGAACATCGTCGGCGTCGTCCTCGGCTGCAACAGTTATGAGGTGATCGATCTCGGCGTGATGGTCCCCGCCGACAGGATCCTCTCCACCGCGCGCTCGGAAGGTGTCGACATCGTCGGCCTCTCCGGCCTGATCACACCCTCGCTCGACGAGATGGTCCATGTGGCCCGCGAGATGGAGCGCCAGGACTTTGCCGTGCCGCTGCTGATCGGCGGCGCGACCACCAGCAAGCTCCACACGGCCGTCAGGATCGCGCCGCGATACTCCAAAACGACAGTGCACGTGCTCGACGCGTCGCGCGCCGTCGGCGTCGTCTCCTCGCTGCTCAGCAAAGACAAGCGCGGCGATTTCACGCGCGGCGTGGCAACGGAATACGAGCGGCTGCGAGCCGGGCAGGAGTCGCGACAGGGTGAGCGCCCGCTCGTGACGATCCAGCAGGCCCGGCAGACCAGGCTCCGGCTCGACTACCAGACGCCCGGGCCTCCTCCCTTTCTGGGGCGGCGCGTCCTCGACGTTCCTCTCGATGAGATCGCCCCCTGCATCGACTGGACGCCGTTTTTTCACACGTGGGAGCTTCGCGGCCGCTACCCGTCCATTCTCGACGAACCGCGCGCGCGCGAGCTCCATGACGACGCCCGCAAACTGCTCGCCGAGATCATCGACAAGCGACTCCTGACCGCCCGCGCCGTGTACGGTTTCTGGCCTGCCAACGCCGTGGGCGACGACATCGAGCTCTACGCCGACGACTCCCGCTCTTCGGCAATCGCCCGCCTGCACACCTTGAGACAGCAGCAGGAAAAGGCCTCCGGCCAGCCGCACCTCGCCCTCGCCGACTTCGTGGCTCCGAGGCAGAGCGGGGTTCCGGACTACGTCGGCGCGTTCGCAGTCACCGCGGGGATCGGCGTCGAAGAGCTCGTGGCGCGGTTCGATCGCGACCACGACGATTACAACAGCATCATGACCAAGGCGCTCGCCGACCGCCTGGCCGAGGGTCTCGCGGAGCTGCTGCATCGGGACGTTCGGCGGAAGTGGTACGCGCGCGACGAACAACTCACCACCGATGAACTGATCGGGGAGAAGTATCGCGGGATCAGACCGGCGCCCGGCTATCCTGCCTGTCCCGACCACACCGAGAAGGGAACGCTCTTCCAGCTGCTCCGGGCGGAGGAGGCGGGGCTCCGGCTCACGGAGACGTTCGCCATGGCGCCGGCGGCGTCCGTCAGCGGTCTCTACTTCGCGCACCCCGAGGCGCGCTATTTCGCGGTGGGGAAGATCGGTCGCGATCAGGTCAGCGATTACCAGAAGCGGAAGGAGATGCCGCTCGCCGAGATCGAGCGGTGGCTGGCGCCGAACCTCGGCTACGAGCCGGAGAGTGCCGCGGTCGTGTCATCCTGAGCCGCATGTAGCTGGCCACTTCCGCCGCGAAATCGTCGCTGCGCTTCTCGATGCCCTCCCCAGCGAAGGTTCGAGGGAAGAGGTTCGAGGTTCGAGCCCCTCTTCCCTCGAACCTCGAACCTCGAACCTCGAACCTCAGTTCGATCCCTCGCGCTCTGCGGCGCTCGGGATGACACAGGTCACTACTCCTGTGCGCTGTTGCCGCGGCCGGGCATCGCGTTCACCTGTCGGATCACGATCTCCTGGAACTGACCGACGGGTGAATCGAAGTGAAGCGTCGCCCGGAGAGTCACGGGGCCGTTCGCACCGATGATCGTGCTCGTGCTGACGCTCGCTGCAACCCAGAGCTCGACGATTTCGAACTGATCGGGCTGAATCGCCTTCGAGAACGGGTGCGACGACGTAGCGACGTCGTAGGCGCCGACTCCGACCGACTGCACGACCACGTGCTTGAGCGTGATCGTCTCCGCGGAACGGTTGCCGACGCGCACGGCATAATGAATCGGAATTCCGCCCATGACGTGCCGCGCCGCATGCGGGATGGAGCTGAGCTGCGCGATCTCCACATCCGGCTTCAAGATGTCGACCTTCGCAGCGCCAAGGCCGCTGTCGGAACGTGCGGAGGAGCAGGAAACGAGGGCGAAAACGGCAACGGCCAGCAGCGACTTGCGCATCACGAAACCCTCCTGGATGCCAGTCGCAACAGCGGCTCCGAGCGACTTCATTTCGCGAGCTTTGGAGCGCCGGTGTCCTGACCGGCGCCCCGATCGCGTTTACTGCACGTACTTGAGCATTTCCTTCGCCGTCGCGGCATCTCTGCCGTTCGGGTCGATCTCCAGATACTTCAGGAGACTCTGTTTGGCGTCACCATTCCTGCCGGCACGGACGTAGAGCATGCCCAGCTCGTAGTAGGCGGCAGCGAGGCTCGGATCGACCGAGATCGCCTGCCGGAGCAGCGGCTCCGCCTGGGCGTCCTTTCCAGTATTGATCGCTCGGGCGGCATCGTTGAAGAGCGACGCTGCATTGGCAGGCAGCCGCTTCTTGTACTCCTCAGCCTTTGCCTTGTCCCCCTTCCCGCTGTACGCCTCGTACATCACGGCAAACATATCGAGATCCTCACTGTCCGCCTCAATGGCCTTCTCGGCGGCGGCGATCGCTCGATCGTAGTTTTTCGTTCGCACGCTCACACGAGCCAGCGCCTGCCACCCGGCGATCAGGTCAGGCTTCGCGGCAACCGCTTCCTCGAACTTCGCCACGGCTTCCGCATCTTTCCCGTCGTTGGCCAGCGAGGCTCCTTCGTTGTAAGCCTCCACGGCCGGATCGACTCGGATCTCCGAGGCCGGAATCGTGGCGGCGGTGGCGCCCTGTGGGGCGAGCTCGATGTCGCGAACGTTCGGCTTGGAGAGGTCGAGCTTCATCACATCGGAGTAGCTCCGATAGTCGGGGGCCGACCAGGTGAATTCGTAACGGAGCGTTCCGTCGAGCAGGAAGATGGCGTAAAAGCCGTCCTTCTTGGCCTTATACGTCTCGTTGAAAGTCTTCCCTTCGACCGCCTTGACCGTCACGACGGCATCGTTGATCGGCTTCTTCGTCACGGCGTCGACCACCTTGCCGGTGATCCGGGCCTGACCGACTGCGAATGCATTCGCGGCGAAGGCGAGCGCTACCGCTGTGAGCGCCAGAGTTCTACGCATGATCGTTTCTCCTGTAAATAAATTGTCCGGCTTACTGTAACGAAGTGTCTGCCGGAGGTCATTCCGAAGACTACCGGTCCCTGCCATACCAAAGCCGGTGACGATGGTCACCGCCCTCAATCGAGGGTGAGATAGGTCTGATCCTTCAGCCCCCGCTCGTAGTCCTGGAGAAGGCGCATCCCCTCGGTCGGTTTGAGCCGGTCCTGCTTGATGGCGGCGTCGATCTGCGCCTTCATCCGCTTCTCCATGTCGCGCCAGTCGTACTGGGTCATGGCCAGCACTTCTCCGATCGACTGGCCGGGGATCTCTTCCTCGATGTAGAAACCGCTCTCCTCGTCCGGATCGAGGAAGACGTGCACCTCGTTCACACGGCCGAAAAGGTTGTGGATATCGCCCATGATGTCCTGGTAGGCGCCGGTCAGGAACACGCCGAGGTAGTAGGGCTGATCGGGACGGAGATCGTGGAGGGGAAGCGTTTCACGGACGTCGTTGAGGTCGATGTACTTGGAGACCTTCCCGTCGGAGTCGCAGGTGATGTCGACCAGGGTCGACTCGAGCTGCGGCCGTTCGTTCAGGCGGTGGATGGGGACGATCGGAAAGAGCTGCCCCAGCGCCCAGTGGTCGAGCAGCGACTGAAAGACGGAGAAGTTGCAGATGTGCTGATCGGCCAGCTCGATCTGCAGATTGCGCACGTCTTCCGGCACTTCCTGCGGGTCCATCTGGCGGACGGTCCGTTCGATCCGCTCCGCGACTTCCCAGAAGAGGTTCTCGACGCGCGCTTTGACGTCGAGGTCGAGGAGGCCGAGCTCGAACATGGTCTGGGCCTGCTCCTTGATCTGCACCAGGTCATGCCAGGCCTCGGTGACCCGCTGTTCGTTGAGGCGCTCGTCGATCTCCAGAAGCTCGCGAACGAGCTTGTGGTCGGAGGAGCGGACGACGCGCGGCTCGAGGGGCGTTTTCTCGATCGCCCCGAAGGCCTGCACGACGAGAACGGAGTGATGGGCGACGATGGCGCGCCCCGATTCCGACACGATGTGCGGGTGCGGCACCTTCTCCTCGTCGCAGACGTCCATGATGTTGTAGACGATGTCGTTCGCGTATTCCTCGACCGAATAGTTCATCGAGGAGTGGAACGTGGAGCGCGACCCGTCGTAGTCGATGGCCAGACCGCCGCCGACGTCGAGATACTCGAGGTGATGCCCCATCTTGTGAAGTTTCGCGTAGTACATGGCCGCCTCGCGGACGGCGCGCTTGATCGTCAGAATGTCGGGAATCTGCGAACCGATGTGGAAGTGGAGCAGCTTGAACGACGACGCCATGCCGGCTTCACGAAGAAGCTCGATCGCTTCCAGAATCTCGGAGGTGGAGAGGCCGAACTTCGCGTGCTCGCCTCCCGACGTCGCCCACTTGCCGGCCCCTTTGGAGAGAAGACGGACGCGCATGCCGATGTACGGCTCGACGTTCATCTCCTTTGCGGTCTTCACGATGGCGCGGATCTCGGAGAGCTTCTCCGCGATGAGGATGACTTTCTTCCCGAGCTTGCGCCCGATCATGGCCATCCGGATGAACGTCGCGTCCTTGTAGCCGTTGCAGACGATCAGCGACTCGGGATCGCTGTGCACGGCCAGCCCGGCGAACATCTCCGGCTTCGATCCGACCTCGAGGCCGTAGTTGAACGGCCGTCCGGCGTCGAGGATCTCCTCGACGACCTCCCGCAGCTGGTTGACTTTGATCGGGAACACGCCGCGGTAAACACCGGAGTAATTGTGCTCCGCGATCGCGCGGTTGAACGCGCTGTTCAGGGTCTCCACGCGGTGGCGGAGGAGGTCCTGGAAGCGGATGAGCAGAGGCGTGGCGAGGCTCAGGACCTGCGCCTCCTTCAGGACGTCGATGATGGGGACCGAGACCGCCGACTCCTGGAGCGGTGAGACGGTGAGCGCGCCGTCGCGGTTCACGTCGAAGTACCCGCCGCCCCACCGGTCGATCATGTACAGCGAAACGGCGTCGTCGACCGTCCAGTCTTTCTGTGCGATGGATTCCTCGATCTGCGTCGTCACTTC
>DATLFC010000300.1:0-3213 GCA_035525015.1 Thermoanaerobaculia bacterium
CGAAGGAGATCGAAGCACCATGACCCTCGCCATCCGCCTCATCCTGATCCTGAGCCTGCTCGTCCCGGTGACTGGCGCCGTGTCCGCTCAGGAAGCGACGACTGCCACGGAAACGGCTGCCGCGGAAACCACGACCACCCCGGCCGTGATCGCCGCACCGAACATCCGGGAGACGCGCGCCGAGTTCAGCACCCTGCTTCGCCAGCACCCGTGGGAGCTCGGGAGAATCCTGGCCCTCGACGCCCGCCTGCTGACGAACGAAGCCTTCCTCTCCGGCTATCCGGCTGTCGCCGAGTACATCGCCGCGCATCCGGAGATCGTCGCCAATCCCCGCTTCTACCTGGCCGAGTTCCGGTCGGAGCCGAACAGCGGAGTGATCGACGGCATCCTCGATCCGATGATCGTCATGACCACGATCGCCCTGATCGCGTTTGCGCTGGCCTGGCTGCTTCGGACGATCATCGAGCAGAAGCGGTGGAACCGCCTCTCGCGCCAGCAGGCCGAGGTCCACAACAAGATCCTCGACCGCTTCGGCAGCAGCAACGAGCTGCTCGATTACGTTCGCACCCCGGCCGGAGCGAAGTTCCTCGAGTCGGCGCCCATCCCTCTGCATTCGGAGAAACCGGCCTCGAGCAGCCCGGTGACCCGGGGAGTGATGTGGTCCATCCAGATCGGCGTGGTGGTGGCGGCGGCGGCACTGGGGATGCTGATGGTGAGCCTCCGCCTCGATACCCAGGCCGGCGAGGACCTCTTCGCGCTGGGGGTGATCGGTTTCTGCGTCGGGGCCGGCTTCATCGCCTCCGCGCTGGTCTCGCTCGTCCTCTCACGGCGGCTCGGCTTGTGGCAGAACGAATCGGAGCCCGTGAGATGATCGACAGGATGACCTGGCCGCTCGCGATGCACGACATGACGCTAGGTGAGAGCCGCGATGCCCGCACCGCTGTCTCCGTCATGGGCGAAGAGGAGTTCCGGGCCTTCTACGAACGGACTGCCCGGCCGCTGTGGGCGTATCTGTCGCGCATCACCGGCGATCGCCAGAAGGCTGATGACTACCTGCAGGAGGCCTATTACCGCTTCTACCGTGCCGGACGGCAGTACGAGAGCGAGTCGCACCGCCGCAACTCGCTCTTCCAGATCGCCACGAACCTGGTGCGCGATGCCGCGCGCCGCAGCCGGCGTTACGAAGAAGTCCCGCTGCAGACGGACGACTCCGCGGCGGGGCCGACGCTGCACAGCCCGGCGCCGAATCCCGAGCGCCAGGTGGCGATGCGCAACGACGTCACGCGCGCGCTGAAACAGCTCGACCCGGCGCAGCGCGAACTGCTCTGGCTCGCCTACGCGCAGGGCGTCTCGCATCAGGAGATCTCGGAGATTCTCGGCGTGCGGGCCATCAGCGTCCGTACGCTGCTGCTTCGCGCCAGGCGCAAGCTTGCGGCGATCCTGGAGCGCGGGCAATGAGCGCGCAGACCTGTCATCGCGAGGACGAGCTTCTCGACGCGCTCAGCCGCGGCCTCATCGGACCGGAGCTCGAAGGACACATCGGCGGCTGCGCGGCATGCAGCGACCTGCGGCTCGTTGCGGGCGGGCTGCTCGACGAGCGGATGCAGGCCGTGGCCGAGGCTCCCGTGCCGACGGCCGGAACGATGTGGTGGCGCATGCAGGTGCGCCACCGGCAGGAGGTCGCGGCCACGGCACGGCGGTCGCTGCTGATCGGGCAGGCCGCCACGCTGTCCATCGCCATCGTCCTGATCGTCTCGCTGTTCGGCGTCGAGATCGCCGTCGGCGTCCGCGAGGTGATCGCCGCGGTCCGGCTCAGCACGCCGCTGCTGATCGCCGTCGGTGCCTGGCTCCTGCTGGCGCCGCTGGCCGGCTGGGTGGCCATCCGGCAGAAGTGACCGTTGTAGGAAAACGGGCAGTGGCATGTCAGCCTCGCCCCGCCCGCGCTACGATGAGTTGGGATGCGCCCGACTTTTGCGCTGTTGATCTGCCTTTGCCTCTCCCCTCAGCTCCAGGGGCAGCTGCTCACCGACGTGATGTCGAAGCTGTCGATTCACGGGTACGTCAGTCAGGCGTGGGCGACGAGCGAAGATCATCAGATCTTCGGCATACCGACTGACGGCACCACGGACTATCGCGATCTCGCCCTCCAGTTCCGGTATGACCAGAGCCGCGAGAACGTGTTCGTCGTGCAGCTCCGCCATCAGCGCCTCGGCGACAGCCCGCAGGCCGAGTCGATCGACGACGTGCGACTCGACTGGGCTTTCTACCAGCGCCGGTTCTCCGACCGTTTCTCCCTGAAAGCCGGGCGCATCCCCCTTCCCCTCGGCATCTTCAACGAAGCGGAGGGAGCCGGAGCCACCTTCCCCTTCTACCGTCTGCCCGACGAGTTCTACGTCCGCCAGTACACCAGCAAGACGCTGGAAGGTGTCCTCGCCACGACGTCGATCGGCGGCCCCGGCGGCTGGAGCTTCGACGCCGACGCCTACTTCGGCCAGTGGGCGCTCGATCAGTGGTCGGAGACGAGCAGCGCCGACGCGCGCAACGCCTGGGGCACGCAGCTCTGGGCGAATACGCCGATCGAGGGAGTCCGGATCGGCGGCGGCGCCTATCGCTGCACTGTCGAGCAGTACGCGGGCTATCCTGCCGACTACCTCATGCTCCACGGATCGCTCGAGGCCGATCTGGACCGCTGGCGATTCGCCGCCGAGTACCTCCGCGGCGACCTCGATTTCTACGGCCGCTACCACGCCTGGTACGGGCAGGCCGGCGTGAACCTCAACAGGCGTCTGAGCGTGCACGCGCGCCTCGCCGTGGCGCGGCTCGAGCTTCCTCGTAACGGAGACTCCTCGACGGCCAGGATCAGCGACGACTTCGGTCTGGCCTTGAACTACGCGATCCACCACGGGCTGCTCCTGAAGCTGGAAGGGCACACGAACGAGGGACTGCTCCGCGACGATCTCCCGCGGAATCTTCTCGGTCCGCCCGAAAAAACGCGATACTTCATAGCCAGCATCGTCGCCACGTTCTAAATCGAATGCTCCTGCTCGTGTTGCTCGCCACGATGTCTGCGGACACCCGTGCGTTTCACGTCATCGTGAATCGCGCGAATGCCGCCACTTCGCTCACCGAGGCGGAGGTGTCGGCGATGTTCATGAAGCGGTTGAGGAGCTGGCCGGACGGCTCCGACGTGGCGCCGGTCGATCAGCGCGCCGG
>DATLFC010000301.1:0-11675 GCA_035525015.1 Thermoanaerobaculia bacterium
GCGAGCCGATGAAGCCGAGGATCAACCATGTGAAAGCGGCCCAGGCTTCGGGGGAAAAGCGTGAGTCCGCGACTGCCGTGCGAAGCGATCGGCCGCGGGCGCCGCCGAGTGCGAGCGGGAATCGGATCAACAGCCGGACGAGAAGCGAGATTGCAAGCACCATCCCGGCGATGCCCGTCCCGCGCATTTCCAGCAGGTTCCGGTCGTTCCAGGTGATCACGAAACGCTCGGTCACGTTTCCGAACCACAGCAGTGCAGCGCAGAGGACGATGAGCACGTCGAGAATGTGGAGGAGTGGAGCGCGGGCGGCTCCGCCTGTGACAACGGCTCGTAGTGCGGGCGAGGCAGCCCGCTCCCCGCGCGTGAGGACCATCGCAGCCGCGAGCAGGAACAGCGGAATGATTCCGGGAAACAGCGCGCGCTCGTGCCGAATCTCGGATGGCTGATATTGGCCGTAAACGCGGCTCCTGGTCGTCGTGTACAGCCAGTCACCAACCTCAGCGGAGCCCCACTGCACCTCCGAGGCTTGCCGTTTCATCCCGTACAGGTCCGCAACATGCCGATAAGGGAGAAGGACCGGCAGCAAAATCAGCCCGGCCAGCGTGAGCGACCCGAACAACTGCAGCCAGAAACGCCGGTCGCGCTGCGGCCGAAAGATGCCGAGCGCCGCGATCGCCACGACGACACCCGTCCCGCCGAAGAAGAGGAAATGGATGTTCGTCAGGCCATTCATCACGAATGCAGCGAACACGAGCGCTGCGCGGCCCATCGCCGGACGGCGCCAGTACGCGATCACCGCCGCGAGAATGAGCGGCAGCCATCCGCTCCAGATGATCTGCAGATGCGAGAGATGAGCGAACTTGTATGAAACGAATCCAAAGAAGATCCCCGCCACGATCGATGGCAAGGTCGAGCCCGTTACGACTCTCGCCAGCACGAATGCGCCGTAGGCCGCATGCGCAAAGCCGAGAAGGAACATGATGTTGTAGACGGTGAGCGGCGCGACTCCGGCGAGCTGAAAGGGAATCGCGAATAGTGCCACTCCGATCAGGTTTTCGCTGAACGCCAGCGGCATCTGTGCCGGATGGAAAATCGGCG
This sequence comes from Thermoanaerobaculia bacterium, assembly GCA_035525015.1. Classification (GTDB taxonomy): domain Bacteria; phylum Acidobacteriota; class Thermoanaerobaculia; order Gp7-AA8; family Gp7-AA8; genus DATLEX01. The sequence goes on from DATLFC010000301.1 coordinate 1,099, forward strand.
CGTGGAAGAGATCGAGTGGTTTGTGTGTCAGCGCGTAGCCGACCCAGTCGATGATCCAGGCGTTGAGGAGCGGGTCGCCGAGGTCGGGAACGGCGGTCGGTAAACGGATGGCGAGCGGCCAGGTGAGAGCGACCGCGAGCGCGAGAAAGGCGAGGAAGATCGCAACCTCGCGAAGCGCTCGAATTGAGAATTGGGGATTGAGAATTGACAAGTTCTTCCCCCCTCGTCTCAATCCTCAATTCTCAATTCTCCAGAGTCCACACCTCCTGACGAAGTACTCCTCGCCGTCGCGATCACGGCGGGCTCATCGACTGTCAGCACTTCGCCGCACCCGCTCAATCGGGCGCCGGCTCGGCACAGAGGAGATAGACGCGGTTTTTCCAGGCCGTGGCCACCACCTTCCCCTCCTTCTCGGTGATTGTGCCGAGCAGCCTCGCGCCATCCCTGCTGATGTATTCCAGGAGAGCTTCGGGCAACGAGTCCGCCTCGACGGTCTCGGAGTCGGGACGGATTTCGACGACGCGGGTCCCGCTGGGGGTGGTGAGGAAGGTTCGCTCGATCCGGACTCTCATCGGGCCTTGCCAAAGAATGGTACGCCGGAATCGGGCAGAATCCGGCACAATCGTTGCGGCCCCGAGGTCGCGCAGCGATGCAGAACAACCGGCGGCGGTTCGACCGCGTTCACCTGACGACGCCCCTTCCGGCAAAGATCGGGGGCGGGCGGGGGTTCATCCTCGACGTCTCGCTGAGCGGATTCCGCGTCGCGCACCAGCACCTGGTCAGCGTCGACACGGCGTGCGTGGTGGAAGTCGAATGGCAGGGGGATCGAGCCGTGATCGACTGCCGCGTGATCCGGACCCACGCCCACCGCGCCTCGACCTCGCGCGTCTATCACACCGGTCTGGAGATGCTCTCCTCCCCCGCGACGTTGATCCGCGAGCTGATCGAATGGCACGTGTTGCGGGCCCTCGACGAGCAGAAGGCGAACGCGCGGGGCGTTCCTCCCGTCGCCGCGCAGTCGGTCCAGACAGGAGGGGGGCGCGACTATGTCCGGCACGAGTGGATGGGATCGGACTGGCGGGCGCTGCCGACGAGCGATCCGCGCCAGCCGCGGCAGGGGTTCACGGTGGCCGCCGCGACCACGGCCGAGGAGGTGGCGATGCTCCGCCAGACATTCGAGCAAGGTGACCGCACGGCCAGAGAGATGCTGCGGAAGATGGCCGAGATGAGCATCAGCTCGGCGGATGGGATTCCCACCCGGAAGTACACGCCGTGATTCAGCTGATGCGGTGACGGATATCGACGACGTTCGCCGGCCTCGCCGACTCTCGAAGGGCCCGGGCCAGCTCGGTCAGGACGCCGCGCAGCATCTCGATGTCGAATGGCTTCCGGACGATCGACTGCACCACGTCGCCGTTCAGCTGCTGGATGTAGGTGTCGGTCGTGGCCGTGACCACCACCACGCCGGGACGGTCCGGCATCCCCGCCAGCCGTTCGATCACCTCGTAGCCGTTCATGATCGGCATCATCAGGTCGACCACGACGATCAGGTAATCGTTCTCCTGGATCTTGTCGAGGGCGTCCTTCCCGTTGGCGGCGATGTCGACCGCGAACCCCGACCGGCGCGCCACCAGACGCATCAGCCCGCGAAGGGCCGGGTCGTCATCCGCCACCAGTATTCTGTCCATGGGCTGCCGGGAGCGACGTGCAAAAACGCAACCAATCTTTCAGAAGCCCTCGAGGAGGTTGGACACCAGGCTCTGGGCGAACCGGACGGCAATCTCCTGGATGGCCCGGGTCTCCTGGTCGAAGGCGTCCGTGGTGTCCTGCGCGACCGTGTAGTTCTCCACGAACCGGTACTGGTCGTTCTTCCAGATCACCCGCTCTGCCTCCCCTCGCAGGTCCACCAGCTCGATGCTGGCCGTGATCGAGATCTGGTACTGGGTGGTCCTCCCCTGCTCGATCCCCACCGGGGTCAGGTTGTAGGTGGACACCGACCCCCGCAGGACCGCGTGCGCCTGCTTCGGATCGGAGACCAGCCGCAGCCGGCCGCGCGACACCAGCTCCGCCGCAACCTCCTGCGTGAGCTGCTGTTCGACCTCGACCCGGGTGGTCCGGTTGACCAGCGTCGGGACGTTGATCGTCCGGATCGAGGAGTCGATGATGTTGCCCCGTCCGACCAGGTGGTATCCGCAGGAGGCGGAGAGGATGACAACGAGAGCTGCCAGGAGCGCGCTGGTTCGTTTCATAGGCTCGACTACCGGACCACCACATTCACCAACTTCCCGGGAACGTAGATCGTGCGGACGACTTCCTTCCCCGCCACCCACCCCTGTACCCGCTCATTCTTCTTCACCTCCGCCATCACGACCTCCTCGGCAGGGGGGTTCGGGACTTCGATCTGGCCCCGGAGCTTGCCGTTGACCTGGACGACGATCGTGACCGTCTCCTCCCGCATCAGGGCGGCGTCGGCAACCGGCCAGGAGGAGGTCAGGACGAAGCCCTTCTCGCCGAACGCTGACCACAGCTCCTCGGTCATGTGCGGCGCAAAGGGATGAAGCATCTGCACGAGCACGAGGTACGACTCGCGGAGGGCGGCGGCGTGCTCCGCGGCGTGCTCGCCGAGGACGTTCGACAACTCCATCAGCGCCGAGACGGCGGTGTTGAACTCGAATCGCTCGAAGCGGCGGGTCACGGCGTCGATGGTCTGGTGCAGTTTGCGGAGGACCGCGGCGGGGGGCTTCGGCGCCGGGGAGGAGACCGGCGCTCCAACGGTCTCGAGAATCTGGTGGCCGAGGTGCCAGACGCGGCCGAGGAAGCGGTAGGCACCGATCACTCCCTCGTCCGACCAGGCTGCCTCCTTTTCGGGCGGGGCAATGAATAAGGTGTAGACCCGCTGCGTGTCGGCGCCGTAGCGCTCGATCAGCTCGTCGGGGGCGACGACGTTGAACCGCGACTTCGACATCTTCCCGACCTCGGGCGTCAGCTCGACCGAGCCGCGGTACGGCTTCCCCTCCCGCCACTCGACCTCGTCGAGCGCCACCCAGGCGTTGTGGCTGGAGGGGTCGCGATACCCCTCTTTCGTGATCATCGCCTGGTTGAAGAGCCGGCGGAACGGCTCCTCGTGCCTCAGGAGACCGAGATCGTGCATGGCCCGGCAGATGAAGCGGGCGTAGAGAAGGTGGAGGATGGCGTGCTCGATCCCGCCGATGTACTGGTCGACCGGCAGCCAGCGATTCACCAGCTTCGAGTCGAAGATCTGCGACGCGTCGCCGGCGCTGATGAAGCGCGCGTAGTACCACGACGAATCGACGAACGTGTCCATCGTGTCGGTCTCGCGGCGCGCGGCACCGCCGCATTGCGGGCACTTAACGTTAACAAACGCTTCGTGCTTCGCCAGCGGGTTGCCCTCGCGTCCGGTGAACGGCACGTCGAGCGGCAACTGCACCGGCAGATCGCTCTCCGGCACCGGCACCAGACCGCAGCGATCGCAGTAGATCATCGGGATCGGCGTCCCCCAGTAGCGCTGCCGGGAGATGAGCCAGTCGCGGAGGCGATAGCGGATCGTCTTCTTTCCGAGGCCGAGGCGCTCGATCTCGTCCGAGATCCGCTCGATGGCCTCCGGGACCGGGAGGCCGGTGATCAGACCGGAGTCGATGATCACCGCCGAAGCATCCTTGACGGTGAAGGCTTCCTCCAGCTCGGCCGCGGACGCCGGCGCGTCGGAGTCCCCCGGCTGGATGACGATGCGGATGTCGAGGCCGTACTGCTTTGCGAACTCGAAGTCGCGCTGGTCGTGGGCGGGGACCGACATGATGGCGCCGGTGCCGTACTGCATCAGGACGAAGTTCCCCAGCCAGATCGGGATCTCCTGCTTCGTGAAGGGGTTGACGGCGAACTTGCCGGTGAAGCGCCCTTCCTTCCCCGCCTCCTGCCGCTCGAGCGCGCTCTGGTTCCGGATCTCCGCGATCCAGCGCCCGACTGCGGCCCGGTCGGGGTGGTCGGCGATCAGGGCGGCCACCTCAGGATGCTCGGGCGCCAGGACCATGAACGTGGCGCCGAAGACCGTGTCGGGGCGGGTTGTGAAGACACGGATCGGCCGGCCGAGCGACGGGACGGGGAACTCGATGTCCGCCCCGACCGATCTCCCGATCCAGTTCCGCTGCATCAGTTTGACCTTCTCGGGCCACTCGGCGAGGTCATCGAGTCCGGCGTCGAGGCGGTCGGCGTAGTCAGTGATCTTCAGGAACCACTGCTCCAGCTCCCTCTGCACAACCTCCGCGCCGCAGCGCTCGCAGCGGCCGTCGATCACCTGCTCGTTGGCCAGGACGGTCTGGTCCTGGGGGCACCAGTTGACCGGCGCTTTGCCGCGGTAGGCCAGCCCTTTCTCGTAGAGCTGGAGGAAGAGCCACTGGTTCCAGCGGTAGTACTCCGGCTCGCAGGAGGCGAGCTCCTTCGACCAGTCGTAGAGGATGCCCCACCGCTCGAACTGCCGTTTCATCCGCTCGATGTTGCCGAGCGTCCACTGGCGGGGATGGATGCCGCGCTTGATGGCGGCGTTCTCGGCCGGCAGGCCGAAGGCGTCCCACCCCATCGGGTTCAGCGCGACGCGCCCCTGCATCCGGAAGAAACGGTAGAGGACGTCGCCGAGGATGTAGTTGCGGCCATGCCCGACATGAAGATCGCCGGAGGGGTACGGGAACATGTTCAACATGTAGAACCTGGTCCCCGCCGCCCGCAGATCGACCACGGCTGCCTTCGCCTCGGCCCACGCTCTCTGCCACTTCGGTTCGATTTCCTGCGGTTGGTACTGGGTCATGAGAGCGGGGAAGTATAGATAAAGGTGACCGGTCCGTCATTCTCGAGCGAGACGACCATCTGCTCGCGGAAGCGGCCGGTCCGGACGGGAATGCCGGTCGCCGCCAGCTCGGAGACGAACAGATCGAACATCTGCCGGGCCCGTTCCGGTTCCTCGGCGCTGTCGAAGCCGGGACGCCGCCCTTTCGCAATCGACCCGGCGAGCGTGAACTGGGAGACGGCCAGGATGGCGCCGCCGCTCTCGGCCACGTCGCGATTCATCCTGCCGGCGTCGTCGGCGAAGATGCGCAGCTCCCGGATCTTCTTCGCCGCATCGCGCATGGCCTGCTCGCTGTCGCCCTTTTCCACGCCGGCCAAGATCAGGAGGCCGGCGGCGATCTCGGCGACAGGCTCCTCCCCCACCGTGACGGCGGCGCGGCGGACGCGCTGGATGACGGATTTCACAGGCCTGTCATACCGCGTACCGGTCGTGCAGGACACCGAGGTGGTGGCGCTCGTGGCCGAGGATCGTGTAGGCGAGGCCGCGGACGGACGTTGCGCTCTCGTTGGCGACGCCGCGGCGCTCCCACGCCTCGGGGCTGAGGTGGCGGAACATCAGGATGTTGGCGCGGCGGACGACGCCGAGCGCATCGACGAGGTCGGCGTAGGGCCAGCCTTCGAACTCCGCGCCGCGGACGTAGGAGTCCTCGTCGTAGCCGGGCAGCGGATTCTTCTCGCCGCGGGAAATGGAGAGAGCGCGAAACGCCAGGATGCGCTCGGTGTCGCCCATGTGGCCGACGACCTGTTTGATCGTCCACTTGCCGGGCGCGTAGCGATAGGTCGACCGCTCCTCATTGACGCGCCCGAGGATGGCGGCGGTTTCGTGCATCTGCTTCTCGAGGGCCGCCAGAATGTCGTCCTCCGGGACCAGATCGAGATAGCGCTGAAAGTAGGGGGCGAATTCGGTCGGGTCCGGCCGCCGGTGCATGGAACCAAAATACTCTCAGCCGCGCATCCGCACCACGACGAAGGTGATGTCGTCGTTGGGGGGATTCCCGCCGTGCCAGCGGCGGGCCGCGGCGGCGAGCGCTTCGATGACGCCGTTCGCGTCCGGGGATGCGGCGGCGGACCGCGCGAACTCCTCCATGGCGCCGGGGTAGCCGAGCTGCTGGCCGTTCATGTCGAGGAGCTCCGGGAACCCGTCGCTCATGAGGAGGACCGTGTCGCCCGCGTCGAGGGCGACGCTCTGCTCTGCGTAGTCGATCTCGATCGTGCCGAGCGGCGTCGCCGGAAGGGCGATCTCCTCCACCTCGCCCGTTGCGGCGCGATGGCGGAGCAGCGGCGGCATCCCGGCCGTGGCGACGGTGAGGCGGCCGCGCTCGAACCGCGCCAGCGAGAGCGCCATCGCCATCCGCCCCAGCTCCATCCGTTTGATCTTCCCCGCCGCGTCGCTGAGGAACTGCGCCGGCGTCTGCCGGCCGTCGTAGCCGGCGAACAGCGTCTTGATGACCGTGACCATCGTGCCGGCGCGGGCGCCGTGCCCGGTTGCGTCGCCGATCGTCACCGAAAGGAGTCCATCCTGCCCGTCGTGAAAATCGTAGTAGTCGCCGCCGACCTCGGTCGCGGTCTGCGTGAAGACGGCGACGTCGAAGGCCTCGTGCCGCGGCAGTTCCTTCGGCAGCATCGAGAGCTGGAATCGCCGCGCGTCCTCGAGATCGGAGGACTTCCGCTCGTATTCGACCGCCAGGACGCGCTGGTGGACGGCCTGTTCGCGGCGCGCCCGCTCCTCCGCGAAGAGGCGGCGCTGGTGATCGCTCAGATCCTCGGCCATTTTGTTGAAGGCGAGCGCGAGCTGCCCGAACTCGTCGTTGCCTTTGACCGGAATCCGCGTCTGCAGATCGCCCTGCGCGATCCGCTCGGCGCCCTGCGTGACGCGCTTGACGTCGCGCGTGAAGTGGTTCGCGAGCGGAACGATGCCGATGAGGGCGAAGGCGATCAGGCCGAGGCCATAGCCGAAGTTGCGTGCGGCGGTCTGGCGCAGCTCGACGAAGTTCTCGCCGACCGGACGGGCCACGCCGACCCGCAGCCCGCTCTCTTCGTCACGGGTGGCGACGACGATCCAGTTGGGGATGTCGCGGAACGACAGGCCGGCCCTGATCCGTTCGGGGATGCCGAGGCGATCGAGCGTGGAGCGCTCCGCGTCGTTGCGCGTGTAGATGGTTCCTTCGTTGTCGACGGCAAAGGGGATCTCGTCGCGATCGCCGGCCTGCCCGCCGAGAACGCGGCGGATGACCGCCTCCGGCCTGAGCTGCGCGCGGATCTGCCCGACCACCTCGCCTCCCTGCTCCACGGGAACGTTGAAGTGGCGGCCGAGGACGAGCGTCGTTTTTCTCGCCTTCGTCTCGATCGCCTCCACTTCAGCGGCGGAGAGCTCGCTCTTCGGACGGATGGCCGAGGGGGCGCCGGCGACGACCGGGCGCGGCGCGACCGCCGGCGCGGGGGGAGCGTTCTGCCGGCGCTGGCGCTCCTCCGCCTGCCGCTTCCGCCGAGCGGCGAGCTGCGCCTGCGCGACCTTCATCTGCTCCTGGAACTTCTGCCGGCTCGTCTCGACCTCCTTTTCGAGGAGGTCCGACTTCTCGCGCAACTGCCTTCTCTTCGTCTCCCGCTCTTCCTTCGTCATCTTCGAGGCGTTCTGCTGGAGGTCGGCGGAGAGCCGTCCGATCTCCGCCATCGCGGCGCTGGCCCGCGGCGACATCTCGAACGCCGGCATGATGACGGGGGGAAGGTCGATGACGATCGCCTCGGAGAGTGGAGCGTAGGCCGCCGCGGTCGGGGCCGCAGGCGCCGGGATGAACTCGAGCGCGTCGATGAGCGGCGCGGCCTCCCCCATCGCCATGACGATGCTGTCGATGACCGTGGCCCGGCTCTGCCCGTTCGGCGCGGTGTCGATCTCGATTCCGGAGAGGCTGGCCAGCCTCTCGTCGAGCTCGGCGCGGATCGTCGCCAGCCGCCGGTCCATGTTGCCCGTCAGCCGCTGCGCTTCCTGACGGTAGGCCGATTCGACCGCGTTGGCCGACGAGTGATACGAGTAGAGAACGATTCCGCTCAGCGGGAGCACTGACAGGACGAAGCACGCGAGGACGAGCTGGGTGCGGATCTTCATGTGGGGGATACGAAGTTGGTCGTAGTGTAAGACGGAAAAGTGCGTGGAAAGTTTGGTTCCCCTCTACCGCCAGTAGAGTGAACTACAATCCAACCAGCCCACACGGACCGAGCCCAAATCAACCAACCATCGTTCAACAGCAAGGAGATTCCCATGATCAACAAGGTCATTCTCGTCGGCCGGCTCGGGAAGGATCCCGAGATCCGTTCGACACCGAGCGGGACCAGCCTCGCGAAGTTCAGCATCGCGACCGACGAGAAATTCACCGACAAGAACGGCGAGAAGCAGGAACGGACCGAGTGGCACAACATCGTGGCGTGGGGAAAGCTCGGTGAGATCTGCGGCCAGTATCTCCGGAAGGGGAAGCTGGTCTACATCGAGGGCGCCATCCGCACCGACAGCTGGGACGACAAGGAGAGCGGGCAGAAGCGCTACCGCACCGAGATCGTCGCCAGCACGATGAAGATGCTCGACCGCCGCGGCGATGAAGAAGGCGGCGCCTACGCCGGCGCGCGCAAGAGCGGCTCCACCGCCGCCACCGCCCAGATGGACGAAGACGAAGAAGTCCCGTTCTGAACACAGTCATGTGACCGAACCGTGAACCGCGGTTCGGTCACCTTCGCGCCGGCCTAGAATCGCCGGATCGGAGGATTGCTCATGCGGCGTCTGATCCTCGTTCTCCTCGCGGCCATCGCGGTTCCTCTCGCGGCGCAGCAGCAGGGCAATCCGCCGCGCGCCATCTCCATCGACTCGAAGGTTCTCGGCGAGACGCGAAACGTCCTCGTCAGGACGCCGGCGTCGTACGGCGGCGGCGCCCGCGCCTACCCGGTCCTCTATATGACGGACGGCGACCGGCAGATCGAGCACACTGTGGCCCTGGCCGACTACCTCGTGCGCGAAGGGCGGATGCCGGAGACGATCGTCGTCGGCATCTCCAACACCGATCGGACGCGCGATCTCACGCCGACCCACGTCGCCACGCTCCCTACCAGCGGCGGTGCCGGCAGGTTTCTCGAGTTCATCGCCGCGGAGCTGATCCCGCACATCGAGAAGAGCTATCGCACGCAGCCCTATCGCCTCCTGGCCGGACATTCCTTCGGCGGACTCTTCGCGCTGCATGCGCTGTTCAGCCGTCCCGATCTCTTCCACGCCGTCATCGCCGTCAGCCCCTCGCTGATCTGGGACGACCAGTACGTGATGCGCCACGCCAGGGAATTCACGCGGTCGACCCGCGAGCTGAACCGGACCATCGTCTTCACCGTCGGCAACGAAGGGGCGCAGCTCGATCGCGAGTTCGACGCCCTGCATGCGTTGCTGAAGCGCCGCGCGCCGAAAGGATTCGAGGTCGAGGCTATCCGCTTCGACGACGAGGATCATGGGTCGGTCGTCCTGCCGAGCCACTACGCCGCTCTGCGCAAGATCTTCGAGCCGTGGCGGTTCCCGCTCGACGGCGACGTGAAGACGCTCTTCGCGCGCGCCACGCGGCACTACGATGGCCTTTCGCAGCGCATTGGATTCGCGGTGCCGGTTCCCGAAGCGACCACGAACGCGATCGGCTACCGCCTCCTGCAGCAGGAACAGGTGGCGGAGGCGATCGAGGTCTTCCGGGCCAATGCGGCCGCCTATCCGGCGTCGGCGAACGTCTACGACAGTCTTGCCGAGGCCTGCGAGCGGGCGGGCGATCTGAAAGCGGCGAAGGAGAACTACGCCCGAGCCGCAAAGCTCGGAAAGGAGACCTCCGATCCGAACACCGCCGTCTACGAGCAGAACCTGGCGCGCGTGACGAGGGCGCTGGCCGTGAAGGAGGTCAGCCGTCTCGGCGGCACGATCGAGATGGAGGGCGATGCCATCGTGAAGATCGATCTTCACGAGACCGGCGTCACCGACGGCGATCTCCACTTCCTTCGCGGACTGACGTCGTTGCGGTATCTCGATCTGCGTCTCACCGGCGTCGGCGACACGGCCGCGGAGCACGTCGCCGGTCTCGCGAACCTCGAAACGATGAACTTCTTCCGGACGCGGCTGAGTGATGCCGGACTCCGGAAGCTGGCCGCGCTCACGTCATTGCGCACCCTGCTCATCGGCGGCACGCGCATCACCGATGAGGGTCTGGCCAGCCTCTCGGAGATGAAGCAGCTCCGCAAACTGAGCGTCTTCGGGACCGGCGTCTCCGACGCCGGGCTCGTTCACCTCCGGTTGCTTCCCCGGCTCGAGGTGCTCCTCCTCGGCGGCTCCAGGCTCACCGAAGAGGCGGCCCGGTCGGCCCTCCCGCGGGTGCGTTTCTCCGAACCGACGTAGCTAACGGATATGGGTCGTTGAATCGGACGTTCGAAGCGTACTCGTCAGTGACTATCGGTCGTCCCCCATGCGATCGACATCCACATATCACGTTGCACAGGCACCGGCGCGAGTTCGGCCGAGAATGGATTTCCCCGGGTTCGGCGATGGCTGGAAACCCGCCACGCGGGTGAGTGGGGAGGCGTGTGCCTCCCCACTCGTCGGTTCTTGCCTACACCCGCGTTCCGGGAGTGGTCGTCCCCGGACGCGGTGAGTCCACTCGGTCGCGGGTTTCCTGAGCATCCGAGTGCCAGCGAGCGAGCGTTTTGGCGGCCAGGTC